>JAKSBJ010000078.1 GCA_022361195.1 Flavobacteriales bacterium | reverse complement strand
GTTTACCAAATGGAAGGAAAAAACACCTGCTAATTTTAAATTTTTCCCAAAAGTTACGCAGGATCTAAGTCAGTTTAAACGGCTTAATGAAGTAGAAGAATTGGTTGAGCTGTACACACACAATGTTGCTCATTTAGAAGAAAAACTGGGAATGGTCTTTTTACAAATGATTGGGAATTTTGCCCCAAAAGACTTTGACCGGGTAGTTCGTTTTGTCGAATATTGGCCAAAGAATGTTCCACTGGCTATTGAGTTAAGACACACAGACTGGTACAACGATTCTGCCATTGCCAACGAGCTCTATCAACTTTATGAAACACATGGCATCACGAACGTCATTGTGGACACCGCTGGACGAAGAGATTTGATGCACATGCGGCATACCAGCGCCAAAACATTTATTCGTTACACTGGTGCGAATCATGAATCGGACTACACACGTTTGGATGATTGGGTTATCCGAATTAAAGAATGGATTGATCAAGGGATGGATGAAATTAATTTCTTTGTTCACCAAAATATTGAAAAAGAGTCTCCCCTACTCTCGGCCTATTTCATTGAAAAGCTCAACAAAACGTTGAATCTTCAACTTCAGATTCCAACCATGCCCAACACCCTGTTTTAGGATTTTTTGTTTTTTTTAATCATTTGCAACTCATTGATTTTATTGAGTTAAGCATCTTTTTCATATTGAATTGATTAATTTTTAATCTGATTTTTTGATTAAAATTTAATAATTTAGTGTTTCCCAAAACATCTTTTACCGATATGACATGATTTGCAATGTACTTAAACACACACACTTATTACAGTTTGCGGTATGGAACTTTTAGCCCTGTTAAGCTACTTGAACTAGCCCAACAAAATGGAATCAGCAAATTTGCTGTAACAGACATTAACAACACTTCTGCTTGTTTGGAAATTGTACGAGAAGCTCCAAAATATGGAATAAAACCAGTCCTTGGAGTTGATTTCAGAAAAGGCGTCGAACAAAAATTCGTCGCTATTGCTCAAAATAATGAAGGGTTTCAGGAAATAAACCAGTTTTTGAGTTCTGTTTTGCATCAGGAAATTAGTACTGGCCTAAAAGGAGAACATTTAACGGACACTGCTCCTGATTTTGAAAATGTGTTTATCATCTATCCTTTTAAAAAAGGAGCAAACTATTCCCTAAATCCCAATGAATACATTGGAATATCTCCAAAGGATTTGGACTATATCCGCTTGAAAAAAATTCCGACCAATAGATGCGTTATTTTACAAACAGCCAGCTTTAGGAATAAAAAAGACTTCAATGCTCACCGGCTTTTAAGAGCTATTGACAACAATGTTTTACTCAGTAAACTTTCCGTATCCGAACAAGCCGACCCCGATCATCGAATGTTACCTCTGGAAGAACTAAAGGAGCTCTATGTCAACTATCCTGAAATTATTCAAAACACCCAGGATATTCTCGATCAATCTTCCATTTTTTTTGACTTCTCAGAAAATGCCGAACCCCAAAACCAAAAATATTATACCGGAAATGAAGAGGATGATTTAAAACTATTGGAAAAACTTTGTAAAGAAGGTTTGAACTATCGTTATCCAAATCCGTCCGAAGAAATTTTAAGCCGAATTAAAAAAGAGATTGATACCATTAAAGAAATGAAGTTTGTCTCTTATTTTTTGATGAACTGGGACATCATAAAAACTGCTCGTGACAGAGGGTTCTTTTATGTTGGACGAGGAAGCGGTGCCAATAGTGTTGTTGCTTATTTATTGAGAATTACAGATGTAGATCCTATTGAATTGGATTTGTATTTTGAGCGTTTCATTAACCTCTACCGTAAAAACCCGCCTGATTTTGACATTGACTTTTCGTGGAAAGACCGCGATGAAATGACCGAATACATTTTTACCAAATTCAAACATGTTGCACTGGTTGCCACTTATAACACCTTTAAAGCTAAAGCTGTCCGAAGAGAATTGGGGAAAGTATTTGGTTTACCCAAAGAAGAAATTGACAAACTAAGTCGGGATTACGTCCAAAAATGGGAATTGAATCATTTAAGTGATTTGGTTTTAAAGTACAGCAAATACATTCATGGTTTTCCTAGTCACTTAAGTATTCACGCCAGTGGAATTTTAATCTCAGAAAAGCCCATTGAGTATTTCACGGCTACTTTCATGCCTCCCAAAGGTTATCCTACCATTCAGTTTGACATGCACATTTCAGAAGATGTTGGTTTGTACAAATTCGACATCCTAAGCCAAAGAGGGTTGAGCAAAATCAAAGAAACGCTTGAAATTGTTCGCAAAACCTATCCTAATCATCCTCCTATTGACATTCATGACATGAAGCGTTTCAAAGCAGATGAACGCATTAAAGACATGTTACGAAATGCCAAAGCCATTGGCTGTTTTTATGTGGAATCACCAGCCATGCGAATGTTATTACGCAAGTTGCAAGTAGACGATTATTTAGGATTAGTTGCCGCCAGTTCGGTTATTAGACCCGGCGTAGCTCAATCGGGAATGATGCAAACTTATATTCATCGTTTTCGGCATCCTGAAAGGCGAAAAGATGCCCACCCTATTCTTTACAACCTAATGCCCGAAACTTATGGTGTCATGGTTTATCAGGAAGACGTGATCAAGGTAGCTCACTATTTTGCAGGTTTAACCTTGGGCGAAGCTGACAAAATGCGTAGAGGAATGTCGGGTAAATATCGCTCTCGAGAAGAATTTCAGCAAGTCAAGGATAAATTCTTTCACAACTGCATTCATATAAAAAAACACTCTCCCGAACTAACTGCTGAGGTATGGCGTCAAACCGAAAGTTTCGCTGGTTATGCTTTTGCCAAAGGGCACTCTGCTTCTTATGCCGTTGAGAGTTATCAAAGTCTGTTTTTAAAGGCCTATTATCCCCTCGAATATATGGTAGCTACCATTAACAATTATGGTGGTTTTTACCGAACCGAACTGTATGTGCTGGAAGCCCGTTTACATGGCGGAATTATCCATGAACCCTGTGTGAATCGCAGTTATATAGAAACTGTTCTTTACCGCAAGGATATTTACCTGGGATTTCATTTAGTGCACGGTTTAGAGAGTAATAATTCCCGTCAAATTTTAGAAGAACGTTTGTTAAATGGTCCTTTTAAAAACTTTAATGATTTTTTAGATCGACTTCCCATTTCTCTGGAACAAATCAGCCTTTTAATTCGGGTAGATGCTTTCCGATTTACAAAAAAAGACAAACGCCACCTGCTTTGGGAAGCACATTTTAAACTGGCAAAAAGCTCCAATAAAAAGGCTAAAGACATGGCCAATTATCAGGTTCGGGATTTATTTCGGATTCAGCGGCCCGAATACAGCATTCCTCAGCTGGAAAACTCGGTTGAAGAAGACACCTTTGATCAAATAGAACTTTTAGGGTTTCCGCTTCACAGTGCATTTAGTATTGTACGTGATCAGGAATTTAAAGGCATTCCGGCTCGTGAACTTTCAAAATACCACGACCAAACGGTTTGGATAAAGGGTTATTTAATTCATCGCAAAACTACCACAACCAAAGGCGGGCAAAAGATGTTTTTTGGGACCTTTTTAGACGAAGAAGGCCAGTGGTTAGACACCGTTCATTTTCCACAAATTGCCGCTAAATATCACTTTAGGGGAACAGGAGTTTACAAAATCAGGGGCAAGGTAATAGATGACTATGATTGCGTAACCGTAGAGGCCGATTATATGGAAAAAATGGATGTAATTGAAGACCCTCGTTACGCCGAAGTACGCGATGAAGAAAGAGAAAAAATTGTGGTAACCCGTAATCGTCGAATTGATTATTGGGTCGATAAATAATTTAAAAACAAATTCAAATGAAGGCAATTATGCACATGGATTTGGACACTTTTTTTGTGTCCTGTGAGCGGCTGATTGATAGCCGGCTGAATGGCAAGCCCGTCTTAATTGGCGGAACCTCTGACCGGGGAGTTGTTGCATCTTGTTCTTATGAAGCTCGCCGATTTGGAATTCATTCGGCCATGCCCATGCGAATGGCGCGACAGCTTTGCCCTGAAGCCATTATTTTAAGGGGAAACTCTGGCATTTATAGTAAATACTCCAACAATGTCACCGAAATTATCAAAGAGGCCGTTCCTATTTACGAAAAAACATCAGTTGATGAATTTTATGCCGATTTAAGTGGAATGGATCAGTTTTTTGGTTGTCAGAAAATAGCATCAGAACTGCGTCAAAAAATCATTCATGAAACCGGACTTCCCATTTCATTTGGGCTGTCTATCAATAAAACGGTCTCTAAAATCGCCACCGGAGAAGCTAAACCCAACAATGAAATAAACATACAACACGGAACCGAAAAACCTTTTTTGGCTCCCCTGTCTGTCAAAAAAATTCCAATGGTTGGAGACGCCACTTACCGTTCGCTTTGCAATTTGGGTGTCAAGAAAATAAAAACCATTCAGGAAATGCCCATGGAGGTAATGGAGCGGGTTTTTGGAAAGAATGGAATAAGCATGTGGAAAAAGGCCAATGGGATTGACAATTCACCCGTTGTGCCTTATCAGGAACGGAAATCCATCTCCACCGAACGAACCTTTGATAAAGACACCATTGACGTCAGAAAACTAGAGGGCATTTTAACCGCCATGGCCGAAAATCTCATTTTTCAATTACGAAGAGGAAATAAGCTAACAGCCTGTGTTACGGTCAAACTTCGTTATTCTGATTTTCAGACTTATACCCTCCAAAAACGCATTCCTTATAGTGCTTCAGATCATACTATTATTCCGGTGGTATTGGAATTGTATCGTCGACTTTACCAAAGAAGGGTATTGGTGCGCTTAATTGGTGTTCGTTTAAGTCATTTAGTAGAAGGGGGACATCAAATTAGCTTGTTTGAGGACAGTAATATGATCAATTTGTATCAAGCCATGGACAAAATTAGAGACCGCTACGGTGATCGGGCCATTATGCGTGCCTCTGGGATGGAGGCCAAAAGTATTAGCAGATGGAATCCTTTTACGGGTGAACCTCCTCCCCTTTTGGCGAATCGGAGAAGGTGAGTAAACTATTTTGGGATGGTTTTTGTAAAAAGTTTTTCGACAAGGGTGACCTTTTCTCTTCTTTCCCATTAAGAAGGGAAAATTTTATCTTTAATGAATCAGATTGCCTTAGCATATCACAAAAACACCATGACGACCAACAGCGGAAAAAAGCGTCCCAAAATCCTCAGATCCAAAGAAGACAAAATTCTGGAAAGTATTCAGGCCGGACATTATGAAATGGCCTTCACCAAAATGTATGACTACTTCCCCAAGATTAAAAAAATGCTTTTGTCTTATGGAGCATCGGAGGACGATGCTAAGGATATCTTTCAGGAAGCGATCATTATCATGTCCAACAAATTGGAATATCCTGCATTTGTATTAGACGCTAAAATTTCGACCTACCTCTATAGCGTGAGTCGGTATTTATGCAAAGATGTGATGGCTAAAAAGAACAAAGTTATACCCATTGATAAATTTCATTCACTGACCGAAGATCTCGTAGAAGATTACGAAGAAAAAGAATCCAAATTTGAGCAGATTGACACTGTTTTACAACAGCTTGGAGAAAAGTGCAAAAACATCCTAATTGCCTATTACTACAAGAAAAAAAGCATGAAAGAAATTGCAGAGGCTTTTAACTATAGTACTGTCAATTCGGCCAAAAACCAAAAGTATAAATGCTTGGAAAGAGCTAAAAAAATGGTGATTGAACCTCAACTAAAATCCCAGGAGATATGAGAAGTGAATTAGTCGAAATTGAAAAAATAGAACAATTTTTGGAAGGATCTTTGTCAGGGGAAACATTGACGTCCTTTGAAAACAAAATTACAAATGACGCTCAGTTTCATGAGACGGTAAAAACACAAAACCAAATTGTACAAAGAATTCATAAACTAGGAAAAATGGAAGCATTAAACACCGCACACCAAAACCACATTAAAAGAGGCATTTTTAAAGCCTGGATTGTCAAAGGTTTGATTGGCATTGTTGCCTTAGCTGCTGCTATTTCAGGAGGAAAGGCACTGGCAGACTTGAAGAATAATCCGGAACCAACTCACACAGCGGTAAGTACCACTCAAGCTGGTGAACAAACAACATCACAAGACAAAAAGAAAACAAGCAAAGGAACTCCACTTTCTACCGCAGGCCAAAGTGCTAAAAATGATCATTTCCCTCCAAAATCTCAAAAATCTCAAACCGTTTTATACACTTCCGCTCAAGACGATACATTAAAAAAGGATACCACACAGACCAAACAAAAAGTAGATGCAGTTGAAGAACCAGCAAAACTGGCAACTAAAGCTCCTGCCCCTGAAAAAACAGGGTTTAGAAAATATGGAACCAAAATGTACCTAACAACTAACGATGGAAATGCAGCCATCCACTTTAAAAGAGAAATGGGCATTTATGACACCTGGGTTTTAGTAGATGAAAAAGAAGAAGCCGACTACCATCTTAAACTTTATGAAGAAAAGGATTTTGTTGATCGCCTGGCCTGGATTGAAATTCGGGCCATTGACAATGGAGAAAAACTCTATAGCTCACCAAAAGCTCGTGGAATTAATGGTGGAATGAGAACTGTAAATATCAAACAAGCTGCTATTGAACGCTTGGTTCATGAAATTTTACGTCACGAATTTTTCTCTGAGGAATAAATAAAATTAGCTTTGATTAAATCGAAAAGGGAGTTTTTGGGACTCCCTTTTTTTGTGTTTAGTGATGAGTTCCGTGATATTCATCAATAAGAATTCCTAAAGTATCACTTACATTCTCACAAGGAAAAACAACCGTCATAATTTTTGATCGAAGTTCCCTACGAAATTTATTGTTCTTTTGCCGTTTGGTGTCTTTTTGGATATATTCTGCATAATCCAATTCCTCCGTCATATTGTTGACAGCCGATAAAGATGTTTTTATCTTCTCATTCCATTCTTTCTTCGTAGTCTTTTGCAATTCTACTTTCACCTCTCCCTCCGAAGCATCTGCCTGATAATAATACATACCTCCTTCATTCCAGGCAATAACAACCGTTTGGTACGTCAAACTATTGTTTAAACGATAAGTGTAAGTCCCATTTGATGGATTTAACTTAATGTATGAATTGAATTCTGTTGGAATTGTATAGACATTAATTTGATCATAATTACCTGCATTTCTAACAGTCATCTTCCAGTTGGAATATGTAATTGAAGTCTTTTTTCCATTGCCTTTGATTTTTGCATTTTGACGATTTCTACTAACTGACATCAAACAATCTACATTTTTCCATCCCAACGAATTAACGTTGGCTCGTAAAATGGACCTTGAAGCATTAATAGGAGTTTTTGCCTTAAAATCCGTAGCAAGAGGAGTGAAATTTCGACTTATGTCACCCTGAATTAGCCGGTTGGATCTCTTTGGTTTTTTCATCCCCAGTTCAGCAAATACCTTTTCGGTATTATGAGCTAATTCTTTTTTAGAAATTTCGTCCTTATTCTCATTAGATCTTTCTTCAGATTTTTGTGCACTTTCAATCAATTGCTTATCTAATTCGACTTGTTGTTCCCAGTATTTTTCGTTGGTACGTCTTACGATCTCTACTAAAGCCTTTTGCTTTTTTTTGTAATAAGCATTAAGCGCTTTAGTTGATTTTTGCGTCACATCAACTTTTCCATCCCCACGAAGTGCAAACTCGCGAAACTTTGAAGGTACACCTCCTCTATTTACAACCATAGAATCTACAGTAGATAAGTTTTTATCCAAATTATTGATATACAGTTCAAGGACTGCATTATCACAACTACGGTGAATCCAAGGCATCCGATCTTCAAATTCTTTTGTGGCCAAATTGGTATTGTTGAATTTCTGATTCCAGATGGTTTGAACACTTGCTGGGTTGACGCCAATGCAGTTATTTCCATTAATTGTTAAACTCACAGTTCTAAACTCTGGAGGAAAACATGCCTGCTTACAAGCCATATAACCATAATCAAACACAAGCTGGAACTGGTCAGTAGTTTTTAGCCGAATCTTTTGGGTAAATCGAGCTTTTTCCCCTGACATTCTAACATTTCTCCATCCACCATCTATATCAAGACTTGATGCCGATTCTTGAACCCCTCCAATCAAATCATAATTTTTGTTTGGCTGAAAAGTAAATTCTGTAGGCATACCAATAGAACCATCTGCTTGTTGTTGAGAAAAGATATACCATCCATTTTTTTGCTCAACATCCATTACAATAATCGCAACGCCAGCTTTGTAACTAACACTGAAATCCCACTGAATAACTTCATCAATATTTTTCGGTAAATTTTCCTCATCCTGAATTGGCAGTGCCAATGGCATAAATAGGTTAATTGGAGCCATAGCTGGCGGTACTACTTCATTATCTTGAATTTCATCCTTTATTTCCAAATTATTCTTAGAAGAAGTTGAGCTAGTCTGTACAACAGTTTCATCACAATCCTGGGCGAATGAATAATACATACTATCCAAAAACTGCTTGTTAGTATATCCCCAATCATTCATTTTGCTTTCATATCCCGGTGGATAAAAATCAAGATCTAAAATATCAACTGGAATTAGTGGTTTTTTTAAGGGTTTTGGATTTGTCCAACTTAACTCCCCTTTTTCATCCTTTGTCCCTTCATACAACTGCATTCCCGTTTTTGTAGGATCAGCCGGAATGTCAACAACAAGTTCTTTTAGTAAAGGAAGTCTTTCCCCTTTTGAAAAGGCATCAAAATAAAACATCCCTCCCGTTTCCAAAGTATCCCCATCAGTTGTCATTGTACTTAAACCTGAATAAATAATATCCTCCGGACAAAGCGCTCCCTGAACGACAAAATCGACCTGCGAGTTTTCTGTGTCAAAAGAACCCTCTGGGATATAAATGACCAATCCATCTTTCGATTCTATCACCGTATCTCGATCAGTTCTAATTCTAAAAACTTCCTCCTCTAAAAAATCATTCGCAGAAGTGTAAAGACTATCATTTTCATCTAAAATCAAAGGGGTAGACATCGTCTCATTATATTCTGTGGGTGTTTCTATACTTTTCTCTCCATCAGTTTCCGCTCCAAAATACATTACCGCCCCAACTGCAGCTGCTGTCGCCACCAACAAAGTCGGAATTGCCACTTTCAAAAACTGCATCAGTTTATAACTCTTCATGGCTTTATTTGCTGACCATTTTAAGCCTAAGCGTTTAATTCCCTCAACCAATAATTTTTGAGCCTCTACCTCTTTTTTCAGTTGAGGGTCATTATTGATTTGCTCTTCAAATTCGGATTTTTCAGAAGCTGACATTTTGTTTAAAATGTAATTCTCAATTCTTTCTATTTGTACTAATGCTGCTCTCATGGCTGTGGATTTTTTTGGTTAGACAATTGCTCCAAAGCATACTTTCGTGCACGTTCCATACACTTATATTTTTGCACTTTGGCAGATTTAACCGTAGCAAAACCTATTTTTTTGGCAATGCTTTCCATAGAGAGCGATTTGAAATAGAACAGCTCCAGTATTTTCTTACATTTTGCACCCAATGTTTCAAGGGCGTCTTCAATAATTTTAAATTTTTGTTCTTTTTGAATGGCCTCTTCAACCTCATCCTGATAATGAAGATCACCTACATCTGTCGAATCATTTTTTTGCCGGACTTTCTTTTTTTTCAATCGATTGCTCCACAAAAATTTGCAGGTGGTATGAACAAAACCAAAAGGATCAACACCTGCTTTTAGTTCGTCCGAATTGACTTTGTTAAACAGGATAACCAGAGCCTCCTGAAAAATGTCGTGAGCCTCTGCCCTACTTCCTGAATTGGCTACGATGTGTTTTCGCACTTTTGGGAAATGTTTGTACAATGCCTTAAAGGCTCTTTCGTGATCTCCTTCCCGCAAAAGCGATAAGATTATTTCGTTTGTCATTGTGCTTTCTTTCCCGATGATGTAACCACTCAAAAAAGGTAACCACATTTTTTTGTTTTTTGTTGATTCTCTGAATCGATTATTCCTTCTTTTCCGTTTTTACCAAAAATTTTCTACCTTCGACATTGGAAGGGATTCAGGTACAATCCGTACTCCATCAAACTTTATCGTTAAGGAAGAAATTGGAAGTTTGATCGGTTCCTCATGGTGATTCCACCATGTACCTTAACCAATTACATGATTATTGCTGTCTTTACTTTTGTAAGGATTGGCGCATTGTTTAAGGTTTAAAATCGATTAAAATGAAAATTTTAGCAAAAAGCATTGCAGCTACATTCGTTGCATGCATTTCGTCCTTTACTTTTGGACAAACTACTTATTCTACCTCTGAAAGTTGTAATTGCACTGTTGACACCAGTGGTTTGGCTTCTTACCTCGGTACACTAACTTTATCTGAAGATACTCCTTTGAGTTTTGAAGTAGAGAGTTCTTCTTCCACCTTTGCGGTTTTACATGGTTATATTGATGGATCTACACCAACTGTAGTCAATACCTTTATTTCATCCTACCCGGAAGTAACCACTTTGGTCTTTATGCAAATGCCAGGCAGTGATGACGATGAGTCAAATTTAATCGCTTCAATGGCTTTAAAAGAGGCTGGTTTTAAATATTACCTTCCGTCAGTGAATCAATATCCCGATGATGCCTTTATTGCTTCAGGAGCAGTAGATATGTTCCTATCAGGAAATGTAAGAGTCATTGAAGAGGATGCTGAAGTTGGAGTTCATTCCTGGAGCGATGGTGTGAATGATGCGACCGATTATCCCGAAGGGCATCCTTATCATCAACCTTACATTGATTATTATGTTTCGGTTGGATTTAGCACAGAGGACGCAGAAGCATTTTATTATTTCACGATCAATGCTGCGCCTGCCGCTGGTATTCATAACATGACCGAAGCTGAAATTGAGCAGTATAAACTGCGGACATGCATTTATTCGGACGCACCTTCTTACTCCGTTTACTTTAATGATGGAAGCTTATCTGCGACTTTAGCCGGAGCTTCTTACCAATGGGTAGATTGTGATGATGCCATGGCACCAATTGATGAAGAGACCAGTCAAACATTCACTCCACCATCTAACGGAAGTTATGCTGTTGAGGTAAGTGAAGAGGGTTGTGAAGGTGTTTCAGATTGTGTAACCATTACCGATTTGGGAACTGTGCAACCAACCTCAATCAATCTAAAATTATTCCCTAATCCAGTGGCTCAAACTCTAATTATTCAAGGTAGCGAAATTGAAACTGATTTGTTAAAAATCTTTGATGGTTCAGGAAAAGAGACAAGTTCGTTAGTGAATGTTTCACAAACTAATCAAAACGAAATTCAGATGGATATTTCCAAATTACCTAAAGGAATTTACACCCTAAGTTTAGGGCAATTCAAAAAGCAATTTATAGTAGAATAAAGACCTTTATTGGTTGAAGTTTCCAAGACAGCCCCGCTTATTTTTAATTTTTTAACGTTTAAAAATAAAGGGGCTGTTTCAATTTTTTGCACTTTAGCTTGAGACAAAACTAAGGGTATCATCAAAATGAAAGCAAGCATTTTCTTTTTAGCTCTTTTGACCTATTCTATTGGATTTGGGCAATTTGATCAACAGTTCTTGGACTCTATAGAGGTAGTAAAAAAATCAACCGAGAATTTAACAATTGAGGCCTATCAAAAAATGTACATTGGAGACACCTTACCTAGTATATCTAAAGGAAGTGTTAGCAATGGGGAACTAATTAATGGACACTTAATGCCTTATGAAGGGCATAATTTCCGTTATTTTGATGAAGTCAGTTATAAATCAGGCAGAGCATTTATGAACAATAAAGCCGCAAAGGCCGTCTTGCATTGTTATGAAACTCTGGTACAATCATTACCAAACAGAATATTCTATTTAATGGAATGCTCCAATCAATTTGGTGGAGAAATGCATCCTCATAAAACGCATCAAAATGGTTTAAGTGTAGACTTTATGATGCCTTTACTCAAGGATGGTAAGCCATATATAGGTTTAGACACTATTGGCGCCGATCACTATTGGTTGACCTTTGATGATGCAGGACAATATGAGAAAGATAAATCTATCGTTATCGATTTTAATACCATAGCACTACACTTACTTACCTTAGAAAAGAGTGCTCGAAAATTTGGAATGCGGTTGAGTAAAGTCATTATCAAAATAGAATTGAAGGAGGAGTTGTTTGCTACACATTATGGTAAACAACTAAAGGAAAGTAATATCTACGTAGTTCAAAAACTAAATCCAACGGTTAATGCTTTGCATGACGAACACTACCACGTTGACTTTGCATTTCTTTAAAAAAAGAGTCCAACCGTTATAAATTCAATGTGGCTCTGCAGATATCTGGCCAAAATCTAAATTTTCCCTTTTCTCAGTTTTATCTATTTTGCTGGTTCATTTAAACCAAAACTTATGAATTTCTTTCAGCGTTTATTTTCACTTGAACCAGAAGCTTGTGCAGATTTTCTCATGATTCTCATAGGTGCTTTCGCCTTCTACTCTTATTACCGAAGCAAAAAGAAGAAAGCCAAAAAGGATAAAGAAAAGGAATTGGATGATATTGTTAACTCATAAAAAAAGAGCCGGTATCCCTCATTTTACCGGCTCCAGACACAATGAATAAACTAATTATTCATTAACTAAAGAATCTGGAGACCAATTTAGTTAGGATGTTTGGGAAGGCCATTCTCTCTTAACATTCTTTAAGTTAAAGAATGAAAATTTATGTAAAGAAGGGTTAATTATGAACTTCTCCAGCTGCAGAATAGGAAGAACAGGACATAGAAGTTGACATATTCATATCACAAAAGGCAATTGAAATGTTACCATTTCCATCATTAATCACATAAAGACCTTCGTCCGAATATCCACCATAATAACAACTAAAAGTTCCTCCTAAAATTCCATCAACACGTACCTCATCAGGACTTAAATAGCTAGTAGGGCCAACGGTTTTATATATTCCTGTTTTCGGTTCTGCTGCAAAAGTAAAATCCAAATCTCCCAAATCACAAGACGTTCCCATTTTATAATCATCAGAAGTAGGATCGATGGTTAAATCGGCCATATCCATATTAAAAAAGTCAAAGTCAATAACTCCCTCTGTAATTTCACACGGTGGTTCTGGTAACGGAAGTGTTGAAAAGGTAAAATCATCAGAATAAAGAATGCCTATTGAACTTGTTTCAATAAAACTTCTCACATGATATTCATGATCTGAAAAAAGGTTCTCAATAGTATAATCAATATGATCACTATCTAACAATTGATCTTCGTGAAGTTTATTATTGATATCTGGATTAGCTTCTTCAGATACACAAATACCAACGTTAACGTAGTTTTTATTACGATATAGATTATAATCAGCCTGAACCACAACTTCGTTATACGAAACCTCAATGGTACTTAAAACGGAAGTACTCCAGCTTTTTTCCTTGTTATTACAAGATGAAATTAGAATGCTTAGAATAAAGGCGCTTAAAATGGAGATGTTGTATTTCATAATTTCATTGTTTGAAGTGAACGAATGTAAACATTATTCATTTATTGCATCTTTAAGCAAAAAAGCCGCCCCCTTTAAAAGAGGACGGCGACATGAAAAAATCTCCGAGCAATGCTTTCTGACAAATAAAGCTCAGAACCTACTATTCTAGCAGTATATTTTTTGGTGATACCGCTATTTAGACGCTCCCAACTTTTGGAACGAATATTTAAACCCTAACATAAAATATCGTGCAAGAGTACTGGTTGTTTCCTCTTCATAGATATTTTGTAGGTAATATTGATTAATTCCCGTATTTTGATTCAGTAGATCATATCCGGCTAAGTACAGTTGAAGTTTTCTGGATTTAGTCAGGTTCACTCCGATTTTAGCATCCAAAATAACTTGCTGCGAATTCACCTCAAAGTCAGGATAGAAGTAATGATTGATATCTGAGCTTAACACCCATCTGTCTTTTAATTTGAGTTTGAGGTTTCCAAAGTAACTGTAGTTAGAAAAGGTATTGTTAAAGAAGTCATTGTTTTGATAACTATTTTGTGACCAGGTATAAGTGAATCCACCTCTAACACTAAGTACTTTTTTATTGATGTTTTCAATGCTGAGTGTTGGTGTAGTAGCAAAAGATGTATATTGATCCTGCACTGAGTTCAACATAATAAGTCCGTTAGACAATGATGAGTTGTTAGATACATTAAACTTAATGTGAATGGCATGCAAAGACGAACCTAAGGCCAAATAAGAGCTTAAGCTTTTTTCATCTCCCAAATTTTCTGGTGTGATTTCCCGTATCAAAAACTCATTGATATTTTGTGAATAGGTAATGTTGTTCGTGACATAAGCACCACTTAAACGGAACATGAAATGGGTGAAAGTAAACTCATCAAACTTGTGGAAGGAGAACATGAGGTTATGATTGTACTCTGGTTCCAAATTAGTGTTCCCAAGCACCACTTCAGAAGGGTTAGAGTTATCAGGCAGTGGCTGCAATTGATTGAGCGATGGCAAAGTCAAAGAAGTGCTATAATTAATTCGCATATCAGAGCTTTTACTTGGCTCCCACTGAATGTTTACTGACGGCATTACATAATGAAACTCTTTAGGTCCGGCAGTGAAAATCGAATCGCCCGAAAGGTTCACATATTGGTACGTTGCTCCAATTGTGGTTCGGAAATTTTTACTGATGTATTTGTGTTTTAATCCGGCCTGATGTCTAAAAGATAAATAATCTGCCTCAGCCGAGAAAAAATCGTTTGGAATTTGGTCATCAGAAACTACATCCCACACATCTTTGTCTCTACCTGACGTTCTTCGTACATAGTTATATTGTGTCTGAAGAAGCATTTTCTTTGTTAAGGGCTCAGACCACATCCAATTGGCATTTAAATTCCCGCTGGTTTCAATCATATCTTGAATTTGATTGATGTTAAAAGCCGTAGAAACACCAGCAAAATAGAGTTGATTTACATAATCCAAAGTAGTACTCGCATCACTATTGGAAGCATCATAAGAAACTCCTCCTCCAGTGTATCGTCCTGCCTTGGCAAACTTTTTTCGATAATCAGCTGCAGCAGTATAATCATAGCTAAAATTCTCCTGATTAAGATCAGTACTAAAATCGGACGTTAAAGCATTTTGAGGATTAAAGTTGTTGACCAAGGAGACATTGTAATAGTCTGCCAAATTCCAATTCCCCGAAAAATCGACATTGATAAAATGGGTGGAATCTATTTTTTGTTCAAAGTGGAGATTTCCACGATTGTTCATGGTTGTACTTCGTTGATTTACTCTTTCATTGGTAAACAGTGACGAATCAGCAAAATAGGTGGTACGGTCGAGGTTTTTATTGTAGGTTTTATCAAAGCCATTAAAGAAGATACTGGCATTTAAAACCGTTTGTTTAGATGGTTTATAATTGAAATTAAATCCTGTAGCATTGGTATTTAAAAACCCATCATTCGCTCCACCTGTGTTAATTGCAATTCCACTTCCCAAATCAAATCCCATTCCACCATCGCGCATCATATTAGAGATTCCTCCCATAAAGTTGATGTAATCCCGAATACTAAAACCAGTTTCGTTGACATTGTTGGACATTCCAATGAAAGACAATTGCCATTTCTTCTTGAAATAATGGACATTTCCTTTTGCTGTATAACGGAAATAATCGTTAAAACTCTCATTTTGATGGATAGGAGCATCTGTCCCCCCGGCTGCTTCCAAATTTCCAAACATTCCCTTTTTATGTGAATCTTTAAGTTTGAGATTAATGGTGGTAGATTCATTCCCATCATCCACCCCGGTAAATTCAGCCATGTCGGACTGTTTATCAAATACCTGAACCTTATCCACCGCCTCAGCCGGAAGGTTTTTGGTCGCTAAAGTTGGATCATCAGCAAAGAATTCTTCTCCGTCAACTAGTATCTTATCGACATCTTTTCCTTGAGCTTTAATCGACCCATCTTCGTTGACCTCAATTCCAGGAAGTTGATTCAACAAGTCTTCTACTACATCATGTTCTCCGGTTTCAAAGGCTCTTGAATCGTACTCAATGGTATCTCCCTTAATTTGAATGGGAATGTAGTGTCCCTGAACTGTTACCTTGTTCAGCATTTTAGACTGAAGCTGAATTTTACCAACACTGGTATCCTGCGACCCTTTACCAATTGATAAGCTTTGCTCGTATGGATCGTATCCAAAAAAGGATGCTTTAAAAACATATTCTCCTGCTTTGATGTTAGAAAAGGTAAACAGTCCATCCTTATCCGAAACTGAAAAGGATTTTAAGATGGAGTCTTGTGCTCCAACCAACATTACGGTTGCTCCTGGAATTGGTCCTTCTAAAGAATCCAAAATTTGGCCGTAAATTTTTACTGATTGACCTTTTGCCACTCCGGCAACAACGATCAAAAACAGAAGAATTATTCGTTTCATTTTTAGTACTTAATTACTTTTTAGTTTATTCGGTAATCATGATGATGTTTCCGTCTCCATCACCTCCATATTGCTTCTTCATCTGCTCCATTTTCTTTTGCTCCAACTCCAAATATTTTTCACGTGTCACCACTTTCCCTTTTTTAGGTGCTTCTATCTCTCCTTTTTCAATTTCGCGAGGAATAATTTGAGTAGCCGTCATGGTCACATTTCCATCATCCATGCTTACATATACAATCAATCCCGGAAGGCCTCCCAAACCGGCTGGTCCGCTTGAAACTGGAATTTGTGTTGTAAACCAAGCTTCAATTACTCCATTTTCTTCTGACTCTAAAGTGGCTTTTTGGCAACTTAATCCCGATACCATTTTTGTTTCTCCGGTAATTTTCCATTCAGCCGGATCAATGGTATCTTTGATTAGAAAGATTTTATCCATTAAATCTCTTTGCTGAACCACCAATCCGTTTTCTACATCGGTATAAATTTTTTCTTCAGGTGAAGACATTTCAATCTTAATTTGAACCTGATTATCATCATCGTCTGTCTCTTGTTTCTCCACACTTTCATCTGTTCCTCCAGATTTGTATAAAGTCTCTTCTGTTGTAAACAACAAAGTGCTTTTTTCTTCCTGATACTGTGGTAACATGGATTTTAACATCTCTGTATTTTCCCCTTCAGGAAGTTGAGCATGCATGTCAATTTTAGTTGTATACTTTACTTCTCCCTCCGTTTGTGCCATTGAGATGACTGTCAGGAAAGCGCTAAATGTTAATAGAATAGTTTTCATTTTTTTATGTTTTAATTCTCAGGTCAAAACTATTTCAATAAGCGCCTTAAAAAGGTTAAAGCCGGGTTAAAGGGAGGTTAAAAAAGGTTAACACTTTTAACGATGAGCCGGTGGACCACCACGTCCGGGGCCTCCTCTTCCGCCATGCATTTGACGTTGCTCTTCCATTTTCTTTCTGCGGATTTCCTCAAACTCTTCCTGCGTAACTTCTTTCCCCTTTTTGGGTTCTTTAATCTCGCCTTTCTCTAATTCACGCATCACGATGTTTGAAACCGAAATTTGAATAGCCCCTTCATCCACATCCAAATGAAGAATCAAACCAGGTAAGCCACCATAACCCGCCGGACCACTGGAAACTGGAATTTCGGGTGTAAACCAAACTTCTATTTTAGTTGTATCACCATCATCAGGAATGTAAACGGCTTTCATGCAATTCATCCCTGACACCTCTTTTTGTTCGCCGGTAATTTTCCATTTGGCCAATTCTAGCGTATCCCGAATTAAAAAAGTTTTGTCCATGAACTCTTTCTTCTCCACTACCAAACCATTCTTTACATCACAATAAACAATATCATTGGCTGGGGCCATTCTGCGCTGAACCCATTTCATTCTGCGTTCCGCTTTAGACAATTCCTCTTCCTGCAATAAATTGTCATCTTCCTCCTCTACCACATTGCGGTAAAGGGTCTCATCTGTACTAAATAAAAGTTGATTTTTAAATTCAGAAAATTCCGGCATCCACTCTTTCATCCGCTCCCCTCTTTCTCCGGGTGGAAGTTTTTTGTGCATATTAACTTTGGTGGTGTAGGAAATTTCACCCGAGAGTTGGGCAGTGAGATGAAGGCTAATGGCCATCACCGCTATCAACAAAATTGTCTTCATTTGGATCTTAGTTTTAACCTCAATACAAGGCATACACGGCTAAGACCCTCTATGATGAAAAAGGTTTAATCGATTAGAAAAAAAGGACAAATATTTTTTTGTCGACCCTAAAGAGGAATGTTTCCGTGCTTTTTACGCGGAAGTTTATCTACCTTATTTTTAAGGATTTCGAATGCGCGAACCAGTTTTTGACGTGTTTGGGCAGGCTCAATCACTTCATCAACAAATCCATGTTCTGCTGCCGCATAAGGATTTGCAAAAAGATCGGCGTACTCTTGTTCTTTCTCCGCCAATTTAGCGGCAGGATCATCAGCTGAAGCAATTTCCTTTTTAAAGATAATTTCAGCAGCACCTTTAGCTCCCATTACCGCAATTTCGGCAGTAGGCCACGCATAGTTCATGTCGGCACCAATGTGCTTTGAATTCATTACGTCATAAGCACCACCATAGGCCTTACGCGTAATAACGGTAACTCTTGGCACGGTGGCTTCGCAGAATGCGTACAACAATTTAGCTCCGTTGTTAATGATTCCATTCCACTCCTGATCTGTTCCAGGTAAAAATCCTGGTACATCTTCTAATACTAATAACGGAATGTTAAAGGAGTCACAAAAACGAACAAAACGTCCAGCTTTGGCAGAAGAATCGTTATCCAAAACTCCAGCTAAAAAGGCAGGTTGGTTGGCAACAACTCCAATACTTTTTCCTTCTAAGAAGGCAAAACCTACTACGATGTTTTGTGCATATTCAGAATGTACTTCGTAGAAAGACCCTTCATCAACCAATTCCTCAATAACTTCTTTAATGTCATAAGGTGTATTAGCATTTTCAGGGATAATATCATTGAGTTTTTCTCTTCTCTCACTTCCTCCTTCATAAGCATAACGCGGCGATTCCTCTTCACAGTTTTGCGGTAGGTAAGACAAAAGTTTTTTGATATCGTTAATGCATTTTAAGTCATTCTTTACAGAGAAATGAGCTACTCCCGATTTTTGAGAATGGGTAGATGCTCCACCTAATTCCTCCGAGCTTACTTCTTCATGCGTAACGGTTTTTACCACATTTGGTCCAGTAACAAACATGAAAGAAGTATCCTGAACCATATAAATAAAATCAGTCAATGCCGGAGAATAAACTGCTCCACCAGCGCATGGTCCCATAATGGCAGAAATTTGAGGAATTACCCCTGAAGCCATTGTGTTTCTGTAAAAAATATCGGCATAGCCTCCAAGAGAAACAACTCCCTCCTGAATTCGGGCTCC
The DNA here is from genome assembly GCA_022361195.1 of Flavobacteriales bacterium. Classification (GTDB taxonomy): domain Bacteria; phylum Bacteroidota; class Bacteroidia; order Flavobacteriales_D; family Crocinitomicaceae; genus JAKSBJ01. The sequence continues at coordinate 53,407 of JAKSBJ010000078.1, read as the reverse complement.
ACCAGAATCATTTAAACCAATCAACGGAACTCCATTTTTAAGAGCCAAATCCATGATTCGGACAATTTTTTTGGCGTGAACCTCAGCCAAAGAACCTCCAAAAACAGTAAAATCCTGAGCAAAAACATAAATTGGACGTCCATTAACCATTCCGTAACCGGTAATAACACCATCCCCTAAAAACTTTTGATTTCCTAAACCAAAGTTCTCCGAACGGTGCTTGGCCAACATTCCAATTTCCTCAAAAGTACCTTCATCTAACAAAAGACTAATTCGTTCACGAGCGGTTAATTTACCTCTATTGTGCTGAGAATTAATTCGTTCCTCTCCACCTCCTTGAAGAGCCTCTTCTATTTTACTGTTTAATTGATCTAATTTGGACGACATCCTTTCTGATTTCTTTAAAAATCTAAGGTACGGTTTATTTTATTTTGAAGGCTTTCATCCTTTGATTTATCATTTGAACACTCCAATCAACCAACTGCCAATCAAAACGTTGAACCTTTAATAAAAAGGCATGTTGTTTAAGCCCAAATTGTAATAAAAAGAAGCAGGGCGAACTTTTTGTCCCTCACGAAATAGGAATTGGCTACCATCTTCTTGCAACATAGGAATATGTGGCGGAGTTCGGCGAATCCAACTTCGTGGAAAAAAAGGCTGATCATGAATTAGTCGGTTTTGAAATAAATTGCGGACCTTTTCAGAATCTACTCCAACATCAATTCGAGGACGTTGATTAAATGGCAATAAATATTCGGCTCTAAAACTGAATAATCCGGCTGAGCGATTTCCAAATTTTGACCCTTCCTGCAAACGATAACCAAAACGACAAGGGTAAAGTGTATCGTCCTCTACCACCTTACAGCCCACATAATCACCTGTCCACAATACAACAGCAGTTGAAAACCGCATGAGGTCATACTGATATTCAATCAAAAAAGCCCCCGTTCTAAAATGATCTCTCCACCCTTCACCAGCACCAAAAAGGTCATTTTCTATCAACAATCTAAAATCATCAATATTCACAGAAAACATCCCCCCTGCCTGGCTTGTCTCTAAACGATCCCAATAACGCATATATGAATATCCTACCGAATAAATATGTTGCATATTATTTTCACCCAATCCCACAAAGGCATTGCGAACTGAGTCTTCACGTCCAAAGCCAAGTTCAAGTCCAAGACCCGCCTGTAGTTCAGAGCCTTTATTTCGGGTAGCAATGGAACGAAAATTGTGATAGTAGACAAACTGCGCATTTGCTTGCGCAAAACCGTAATTATAGTAACCACTCAGTTGAAGCCCTAAACGATTTATTTTATTCCCAAATGAAAAACTTAATCCGGCCGACCACCCCAAATATGAATCGAAACCCTTTCCCGAGAAAGAAAGAACAATACACAGCAAAAACAAGCCTGTTTTCTTCATTTAAATTCAATTGGATAATCTAACTCTAAAATCGTACCGAAATTATACTATTCGTCTATATTTGACCCGCAGTGTTACGTATTTTTATTACAATATTACTCATTTTACCCCTCTGCTCTTTTTCCCAAAAAGAGTACGGCTATTTTGTGTCTGCAAAGAGTTCTACCGGAATTTTATTGGCTCACCGAGCCAATATGGTTCACCTTATCCAAAAAAATCCTTTTGCATTTGAAGTCTCCGTTTTAAGACAAAACCAAGACACATCAGCCTTGAGTAAGCGCCTAAAGTACCCCATGAAAGCGCTGAATGTGAGCTATTTTAATTTTGGTAATCCCGATGTTTTGGGAAGTAACTTTGCGCTAACCAAAACCTATGTTTTTCCCATTTTTTCAACTCGATCTAATCTCTTTTTGGATTATTCAATTGGAACAGGTATTGCCTGGATAACCAAACACTATGACAAGTTTGAAAACCCTAAAAACAATGCCATTGGATCTCACTTGAATTCAAAGTTTGAGATGCAATTTAATGTCAGCCATTACTTAAAGAAATTCCATTATGGACTAGGAATTAGTTTTGTACACTTTTCCAACGGCTCAATACAGTACCCCAATTTAGGAATCAATTGCCCGAATTTTTTTGTGAATGTTGGATACAATTTCGATGAACGAAAACGTCAGTCCAAAAATGTTGGATTAAACAAAAAAGATGTGTTTAACCAATATGCCGATCACACTTTTTCGGCAGAGCTAATTGGTAGTGTCAAGGAGGTAAGCGCTGTTCCGCTCGAAGCCAAACGTTACCCAGTTTTGGCTAGTCGATTTTCTTATGTGTATCGTCCAGGACTAAAGTGGGGCTTTGAAACTTCAACGGACCTTATCTATAATGAAGCAAACCGCTACTACTATGCCAATTCAAACTATACCATTGGAAATACTTTACAGTTGGGACTTTATGCCGGAGCAGTGGTCTATTTTCATAAGTCAGCTTTATTCTTTGGAGGAGGAGTTTACCTTTACGATAAAATTGACGTAGCCGGAAAAGTGTATAAGCGTACAGGATTTCAATACCATTTTAGTCAACGTTTTTACGGTTCGGTAGCTATAAAGGCCAATTTTGCCAAAGCTGATTATCTTGAATTTGGAATTGCCTATAAATTGATTCAAAGTGAATAGGATCTGTCTTTTTATCATAGCACTATTGATTTTTTCATGCAAAAAAGCTGAAGAAAAAAGCTGTTTCAAATCGTTAGGTGAAGCCGATAGTTTGGTGTATTCATTTGATAGTACCAATCAATTTATACTCTCAGAACGGATTAAATACACCCTTTATCAGGATAGTACCAATCAAATTATTGTAAAAGGAGGGAAAAATGTCATCCCAAAAGTAGCTGTTACCATTTCTGACTCTATAATCGAGATAAAAAATGAAAATCGTTGCAATTTTTTGAGGGACAAAGAAGCGAAAATTGAAGTAGAAGTTCATTCTGAACATTACCATAAAATCAAGGCTTCACCCACCGATTCAATGATTTTCAAGGACACCATTGTCGATAAGCGTTTGGACATTGAACTACTCAATGGTGGTGGATTTATGGACTTACCTATGGACGTTCATCAGTTAAGATTGGACGTAATTGGCGGAGTCACTCATTTTAAACTGAGTGGTGAAGTAAAAGGTTTTTCTCAGATTTTTATGAAAGTTAACTCCTATGGTGATGCGAGTGAGTTGACAGCCAAATATTACTCACTCTATAATAATTCAACTGGAGATCTCTCTGTCAATCTTGAAGCTGCAGAAACAATTGCCCGTGTTTCGGGCACAGGAGATATTATATATCATGGGAATCCAGCCAGTTTAGACATAGAAAAAACTGGGGACGGGAATTGTTTTCCGTACTAATTCCGAAACTTTGGACTTAGATTTGTAGTAACCTAAATAGCTTGTTGAACTATATTTTATGATGAAACAACTGTTCACATTACTACTATTCTTTACAACGATCTTTTCGGTGAATGCTCAAATTACAGCCGAGAAGAGTAAACATGACTTTGGGGATTTATACTCGGGTTCAACAACTTATGTTGACATTGTCTTTACCAACAATTCCCCTAAAACTCAATTTTTATTGACAATTGACAAGCCGCGAGATGTCTATTATATCTTCTCTGGTAAAAAACTACTTCCAGATAGCTCCATTACCATTCGTATGAAAGTGAATGACGCTAAAAAGGGGCGTTTTAACCATTTGGTGGATGTCTATTTCTCGGACTCAAATACTCCTAAAACCATTGCTCTTACTGGAAACATTAGAGAAGTAAGTCAAAACTCATTAACAGACTGTCCCGATTTTTCCTCTACACCAAGCCGACAAAAAACTGCTTTTGATATAACTATTAAGGTCATTGACTCTTTAAGCGGAGAGCCTATTAAAAATGCAAAAGTTTATTTGGTAGAACGAGGTGAGATTGTAGGTTCTCATAAAACCAATAGCAACGGTATTATCCGACGATCTCTACCACTGGGATATTATTTCATCACGGCCCAAAAAGAGTCGTATTTAAACAACCATCGGGAATCCTATTTGAATTTCACGCGCAATTATGTGGAAATTCCACTGAGTAAAGTAAATGTGGAGGATATACCAGAGCCTGAACCAGAACCGGAAGAACCCGAAGATGAGATTATTGTTGAAATTGACAATAATGAAGAGGAAAATCAAAACGACGATATTGTTTTGATAGAAGATGAAGAGCAGGACAGCAGTTCTTTTGAGGAGGAAATAATCGATCCAACTCCTTTGGAAGAATTACCAGATACCTTATTTGACGACCTTCATTTTAAATACAATAACATTACATTCATTCTGGATGTTTCCAGTTCAATGAATTCGCATGGAAAATTGGATTTATTAAAACTATCCATGATTGAACTCATTAAGATTTTACGACCACAAGACGCTGTCTCTATGCTTAAATATTCGGCTAAGGTAACAACTATTATGGAACATACACATGGTGACCATGCCAGTGAGATTATTGAAACGATTAAAGGACTTCGAACAAGTGGACTTACTGCAGGAGGAGATGCCATTAAAACTGCTTATCGGGTGAGTAAAAAAGGCTACTTGCCCAATGATAACAACATTGTAATTATGATTACAGATGGGCTTTTTAATCGCGGTGATAAAAACTACTTGAAAACAGTGGCCAATAACTACAAGCAAAAAGGAATTCGTTTTTCTGTTGTGGGAATAAAAACGGCGGACTATGTCACTCGTCACATGGAAGAAGTGGTAGCCGAAGGTGGTGGTAGCTTCATTGAAATTCGAAGTGTAGAAGATGCTATGACCAAACTCATTGACGAAATCAAGAGAACATCATTTAAGTCGTAGCAAATATTGTGGTATTCTTAGCCCAATAGGCCAGAAACAACGACAAAAGCCACCAGTAACAATATGATTAGTTTTATCCGCATGTTCTTTAAATCTATTTGATTAGACAATGTAAGTCAACCATTTATACATTGTCTTAGACATCACTTACTCACAAGTTTTAAACAATTATGATGCCATTTGGGGAGAAGAAGAAAACACTGTTAATCACAACGTTTATGGGAAATAACGGACTTTTATTCCTTGGTTACGTTGGTGTCCCAAATCTCGATATACTCATTTTTATTTCGCGGATTAATCCAGCGTAAAAATGCATCGGCCATACTGGGTTCACACACCTTTGCTTTTGTCATATTAGGATATACCTCTTTGTACTCAGCAATTCGTTCATCCAAACGATGATCGTCAAAAAAGTAAATATGGTCATGTTCAACTGTATCGTAAACTTTCGGCTTTTGATCTTGAGACTCTCTTTTATCCGCAGTTACATCCCAGCAAGTCCCATAAAATTTAGGAAGCATGGAATAATCCGTTTCACCAGTTAATTCATATAAAATCCTGTCTGGATGTAAATCATTTTCGTAGAGGTAATACATTGCCTCTACCCTTGATTTTTTTGAATAGGTGAAACAAGCTAAAATCAATAATGGAATATTAATTACCCAAAAAACCTTTAGGGTATACTTCCAAAGTGAAGCCCAAAATTGTTTTTGCAACAAACTTTCGTAACCCAGTACACCCAAAATGGCAAAAAATGGCAATACAGGTAAGATAAACCGCTCTTGCTTGCTTGGATATAAGGTGTGAAAAATGATGAACAGCAAAACTGGTAAAAAGAGAATAAAGTATTTTTTGGCTGAATTAAAGAAGCCAACTCCTAATAATAATCCCAGTGGTAAAAAGGCTCCCATCAATACAATAATGTACATGAAATAATTGCTGTTAGGAATGTACTCTGTTCCTTCATTCATGTTGTAGGTTGCGTAAACATACAACTCAGCAAAAGGGTATCCCCAAATAAAATAATCCACTACCCCCTGGGTTAATGCAAACACAATTAATACTCCACCTGACAAAAGGGCAAACTCTTTAAACTTCCATTTAAAAAACAAGAAAGCCGCCACTCCAATCGCAAAAACACCAATTTGGTAACGGAAAGAGGTTGCTAAGCCCAAGAGTAAACCTGCGTACAAATAATTTTGCCAATTGACCTTCCCCAACTCATCATGGTCTTTAATTAACAACCACATAGCCCACATTAGAAACGGAATTGGAACTACCTCTACCAAATTCCGAACAGATAAGAATGGCCACAACCAAAGTAAAGCCAAAATCCACCCTACTAAAACTGCATTTTTACGGCTCGATAGTTTTTCAGTAATCTTAAATCCATATTTAACCACCAAAACTGAGAACACCGCATGAATCAAACGATTCAGAAGCATTAGAATTTTTGGATCGGCGATACCAATCCCTTTGAGAAAAGAAAAGAGTAAAAAGTTTAACCCAACATACGTGAAACTATGCCCCTCAGGCATTCCTCTATTCCCCTCGGTCCAAGGAAGCCAGCGGTTATAATCAAATCCGTCTACCCAAGAACCTGAAGCCTCAATCACCAAAAAGTGATCATCATGCATTCCATAGCCCTGTGAGAAAATTGCAGCGATTAAACGAACAATTAATGCTACAAAAATGATTGTCCTGTATGAAGAAAAGTCAATTCTATTTAACATCCGCTATTTTCCGCTCTTCAAAGACGCAAGTACTCTATATCCCTGCAAATTTCCTTTTTTGTCGTACGATTCAGAACGAACAACTCCTACATTAGGAGCAAACCATTCAATTGATCCGGCTTCAATATTCATAAAAGCCATTTTGGTTTTTGATTTACTACTCACTTTAAAACATTCAAAAGTTCCAGCATCCGTTGTCATATTTTCAATCGTCTCAACTTTACGTTCAACAATATCGATATCCATCGTCATCACCTGAATTCCTTCACTCGTTATTTTCATTTTCAAATGAGCATCATCAAGTGTGGTTCCAGCTTCCATAGCAGATGGAAATTCCAAATCACCTGCATCAACTTCTACTTCCATGTTTTTATAGGCTTCCATTTGTTGTCCTGAAATTTGAGACTCCATACTTACCTTAAAAACATCTCCACTGCAGGTGTAGGTAAAGTCGCTTTCATAAGTCGATTCCCCCTTTTTATCCATAAAAATTGAATGAATATCAATTTTTGTTTCTGTACCGGATGTAACAATATTGGTGATTTCCAGGGTCTGTGAACCTGTCATTTTTCCTTTTTTATCAAAATCATGATAGGTTAAAACCGAACCTTTTGTCATAGGAATAAATGCCTTACAAAGCCCGTCATCTGTTGAAATCCAACGAAAGCTCAACAAAGCCAGGATGGCAAATACTGCTGCAATTTTAGCTACTCTCATTATCTAGTTTTTTACAAATATAAGCTTAAGCCCTTTAACAACTCCTAATAAAATTTCACGAATTAATCATGGCCTTTACTAACTAAGAACTGAACGAATAATTATATTTTTGTTAAAATTTTTAATTACTTACGCTTATGTCTTCAGCTATTGCAGAAATAAATATAACAGAAGTTCTAAATCAATTAGGAATTTCTGAAATGAATTCGGGAGCATCAACTGGTTCTCATTGGTTTACTACCCGAGGAGAAAAGATTGATTCTTATTCACCGGTTGATGGAAATTTAATTGCTTCGGTAAGTGCCGCTACAGAGGCCGAATATGAAGCCGCTATTATTAAAGGACAAGAAGCCTTTAAAGAATGGCGTTTAATCCCTGCTCCTAAAAGAGGGGAAATTGTGAGACAATTAGGGCAAAAACTTCGCGAATACAAAGAGCCTCTTGGTGCATTGGTTTCTTACGAAATGGGAAAATCATACCAGGAAGGTTTAGGTGAAGTTCAGGAGATGATTGACATCTGCGATTTTGCTGTTGGATTATCAAGACAATTAAACGGTGCTACTTTACACTCTGAGCGTCCGGCTCACAGAATGTACGACCAATATCATCCATTAGGGGTTGTCGGAATTATTTCGGCTTTCAACTTCCCAGTTGCCGTTTGGTGCTGGAACACAGCTTTAGCTTGGATTTGTGGAGATGTTTGTATTTGGAAGCCGTCCGAAAAAACACCTATCACTGCTATTGCTTGTCAAAAAATCACCAATGAGGTGTTTGAAGCAAATGGAGTTCCAGAAGGAGTTTCATCATTGGTTATTGGTGGTGCTGATTTAGGACAATTAATGACTGCTGACCGCCGTGTTCCTTTGGTTTCAGCAACTGGATCAACCCGAATGGGTAAAGCGGTTGGTGAAGCTGTTGCAAAACGTTTAGGAAAGTCACTTTTAGAGTTAGGAGGAAACAACGCTATTATTATTACCCCATCTGCCGATTTAGAATTGGTGATTCCTGGAGTAGTATTTGGAGCTGTTGGAACATCAGGACAAAGATGTACCTCTACCCGAAGATTAATCATTCACGATTCAGTTTACGATAAGGTAAAAGACATTTTGGTAAAAGCTTACGGCCAAATCAAAATTGGAAATCCGTTAAATGAGTCAAACCACATGGGACCACTTATTGATACGGACGCTGTTCAAACTTATTTGGACGCAATCCAAAAAGTAAAAGATGCCGGTGGAAATGTATTGGTTGAAGGAGGACAATTAGAAGGTGAAGGATATGAGTCAGGATGCTATGTTTCTCCATCAATTGCTGAAGCTGAAAATCACTATGAAATCGTTCAGCACGAAACTTTTGCTCCACTCCTTTATTTATTGAAATACTCAGGAGATATTTCTAACGCAATTGAAATTCAAAACTCAGTTGATCAAGGATTGTCATCATCCATCTTTACCAATAATGTGCGTGAGTCCGAAATGTTCTTATCACAAGCTGGTTCGGACTGTGGAATTGCCAACGTAAACATTGGTACATCTGGAGCTGAAATAGGTGGAGCCTTTGGAGGTGAAAAAGATACCGGAGGAGGACGAGAGTCTGGTTCGGATGCATGGAAAGTTTATATGCGTCGTCAAACCAATACCATCAACTACTCAACTGAGTTACCTTTAGCACAAGGAATCAAATTTGATTTTTAATAAAGCTCACTCATTATTAAAAACGAAACCCTCATCAATTTTTTGGTGGGGGTTTTAATTTTCCTAAACTGTTAGCTTAAAGCCTTTCAAACGTCTAATCAATAGAAATTGGTTACCTTAGTTACCTAATTATATCCGCCATGTATAAATTACTTACTCTCACTTTTTTAACGGCTGTTGTATTGTTTTCTTGTCAGGAAAAATCAGAGAATGCACTGCCTAAAGAACTGGTTTCAGCCGGAGATATGAGCAATGGAAATGAAGCTCACCCTTCATCTAAAGCAGCCTGGGATTTTCAACGCTTTCATGATCCTATGACGAATGAAATCCCAGATAATATTCGAGATAAGGAATTAGCATTTGCCAAAACTTTGCCTTTAAACGCCAATCGTGATTTTGATTGGGTAAACCGTGGTCCTTTTAATGTAGGAGGTCGAACTCGAGCGATTGGAATTGATGTTTTGGATGAAAATGTATGGATTGCAGGTGGAGTAACCGGTGGAATTTGGCGAACGGAAGATGCTGGTGAAAACTGGACCAAAGTAACAACTCAAGATCAAATTCATTCGGTTACAGCCATTCTCCAGGACGTTAGGCCAGGAAAAGAAAATATTTGGTATGCCGCAACAGGTGAGCACTACACAATTGTTTCTCACTCTACTTTTGAAACACGTTTTTCGGGTAATGGACTATTGAAAAGTGAAGATTCGGGGTTAACATGGACAGCTCTTGAATCAACTGTCTCCAACACACCTGAAACAATTTATAATAGCGAAGGAGACTTTGATTTTACCTGGCGTTTGGTTCAGGATAAAAATAACTTAAGTCAGGACATTGTTTTAGCTGCTGTTTTTAATGGAATTTATCGTACCGAGGATGGTGGTGAAAACTGGGATCAGGTATTGGGATTTGAAGTAGGAGGCTTTACAAATACAGATTGTGACTATTTGGATCTTATTACAACTGATGACGGTGAATTTTACGCCACTTTTTCAAGCGATGGGCCTTCAAAAGGAGTTTTTCGATCTGCTGACGGAATTAACTGGACCGACATTACGCCTGAAACCTTTCCAGGCTCATGGGGACGTTTAGCCATGGCGCTCAATCCACTAAACCAGGATGAAGTATGGTTTTTTGGTGATACAGATGGACCCTATGGAAATGGGCATTCTCTTCTAAAATACAATTACCTTTCAGGAGACGGTAGTGGAGCCGGAGGTAGCTGGGAAGACAGAAGTATTAATTTACCAGATGTTTCCTGCTCGGTAGATGGCTTATCATTGAATTTAGGTTTGTTAAATACTCAAAGTTCATATGATGTTCACATTGCCATTCACCCAACCGATCCAGATGTGATTTTTGTAGCTGGAACCAGTATTTGGCGATCAACTGACGGATTTACAACTGACATGAACAATACTTGGATTGGAGGTTACGGATGCAGCCCACTTCCATTTAATGACGTTAATTGGCAATCCTCTTATCCTAATCACCACCCTGATCAGCATTTTATGACCTTTTTGCCATCAGATGATAGCAAAATGCTAAACATTAATGATGGGGGAATTTATGTTTCTGAAGATATTCTGGCGGATTCTGTTCAGTGGGATCCTAAAAATAATGGTTACTTAACCACTCAGTTTTATGCCGTGTCCCTGGAAAAAGGAGAAACCAACAGCCAGCAAATTATTGGTGGAATGCAGGATAACAATACCTGGTTAGCCTTAGATGACAATCCCGAAAATCCATGGGTGCGCTTAACTGGTGGAGATGGAATGTTTTGTGCCATTACAGAAGGAGCAGAATATTACCTGGGTTGTACTCAATATGGTCGTTTATACTTAATGAAGCTGGATGAAGACGGTAGCGTTACCGAATACGAAAGAATTGATCCTGAAGATGGGCCTTCTTCATACAATTGGGCTAACAGCTATAAGTTGGATCCTAACAACACCAAACGACTTTACTGGAATGGTAGAAACCGTATTTGGCGTTTGGATAATTTGGACGACGTTACCCTAAATGGTGATAAAATCAATAAAGAGCCTGACCATTGGGTATCGATTCCTGAAAGTATCATTACCGGGCCAGCTGGTTTTGTTACGGATATTGAAATGTGCGAAGGGCTACCAAATGTTGTTTTTTACGGAAGTTCAAACGGAAAGCTATTTAGACTTGATAGTGCCGACACTGACTCACCGGTTCAAACTGAACTAACAGGTGAAGACTTTCCAAATGGAGCATGGTTATCATCCGTTTCAGTTAATCCATATAACCCTGACAATATGATTGTTTGTTTTGCCAATTATAGCGTTCCAAGTATTTTCCGAACTACCAATGGAGGAGAAACCTGGGTAGACATTAGCGGAAATCTGGAAGAAAATCCTGACGGATCAGGGGCTGGACCGGCAGTTATTTGGGTAGAATATTACCCTGACGGAACTTTATTTGCCGGAACCACAACAGGACTTTATACCACAGATTATACGGATGGAGCAAACACTGAATGGACCTTTGAGCCGGGAATTGGAAATGTGGTTATTAATCACATGGATTACCGAACTTATGATGGAACATTTGTTGTTGGTACGCATGGTGCAGGAGTTTTCTCTACCAGCCTTGAACCCGCTTTTGTTGGAATGGAAGAAAAGGGTGAAGTGGCAGAGCTAGCTGTGTTCCCTACTATCGCTGCAAACCAAATCACAGTGGCCAATTATTCCACCTTTAATGAGTTTGCAATCTTTGACATTAATGGACGAATGGTTTACCAAAAGACAGAGTCAGACTTTAATCCTAGCATTAACGTTGACCATTTACAAAGCGGTACTTACCTCTTCGTTGCCAGATCAGCCAATAAGTTGGAAAGTGTAAAGTTCATTCGACCTTAAGAGCGTCCGGTCACATTTTTGGCTTTTCCCAAACCAAAGTTGTAATTAACCGAAAATCGGAAATACTGATGTGTTTGTCGTTTACCGATGGAACTTCCACGGTAGTCTAACAATCCAAAATTATAAAAGGCATTTACTCCCAAATGTTCAGCTTGATAGCGTAATCCAAACTTAAATCCAAAATCAAGTGTTGAATATGAAGAACTCGTTTCGGAAGTAAATTCATAGGCTTCTTCTGCTGGAATAAAACCGTTAATGAGTGGTCCTAATGTTCCTGTAGGATCAATATCACCAACCAAAGATTCAATGTCTAAAACAGATACCCAGGGACTATTACTGCGCTCCTCGGTACGTACCACCGTTCTGAAATTATAGCCAACATAAGGTCCGGCATAAGCCCCTATTTGCTTATAATTGGCACTTATCATCAAAGGGAGTTCAAAATAAAATTGAGAAACGCGGTTGCGGGTCTCTGTGTAGGTATTCAAATTAAAGGATTCTAAAAGATCAACTAAACCAGGAATAGGAAGCGGAAGTGCAAACTCTGAGCTGTCATATGTTTGAAACGTCTTTTGCTTTTGAGTTAAATAAATCCCCGTTCGGGCAGATAAAAAGTCGTTGATCTTATATTCGGCATTGAGCCCTCCAAACCATCCTGGATGAAAATTGAGCCCTAATGTATCATCTGTATTTGGAACAAGGTTCATTCCTAATTCAGGACCAATAAACCATTTTTGAGCGTGAGAGCTTAAACTTCCTGCAATTAAAATAAGAGTAAGTAGTTTTTTCATCAGTGTATCATTTTTCTTTCAAAGGTTAAATGGAATGTGCTATTTAGCAAAAGAGGGCACGTACAAATTACAAATTGGAAGTATCTACAACCCGTTGAGAGCAGAAAAATTTGAGCACTTTTTCGCCAACATCAGGCACTTCAACATGAATGATATACACCCCACCGGCAATAGGAATACCTTTATGATTTTTAAGTGTCCAATCTTCAAAAGTTAGTGGATTATCCTTACTAATATTTTTCACCAGACCTCCATTCATATTATAAATATTAATGGTACAACGTTCTGGTAAATTGGTAAACTTAACTCTGTTGTCCAATGTTCCTGTTTCATACTGAGAATAAGCATAATATGGATTTGGAACAATTTTAATGTGTTGGAGTGCATCTACTGAAACATCCTGTTGCATAATAGAGGAAGCAATATCAGACGTTGAAAAACGATAAGCCGGTAAACCGTTGTTAATATTGGTAAAAACTTCTTCCTGATACGGATGACTCACTCTCAACTGAAAACGAACATCTGTCGCTAATAACTCTTCATTCGGAATCAAAATTGGCTCAATTACCCACATACAGTTTTTCCATGCATTGATGTAAGAAGTAGCTGTTTCATCGCTCAACTGTTCATGTAGCCAGGCTCCATTATCGTAAGTAGGCATTTCTCCTCCGTCAACATCTGTCCCAAAAATATAGATAAAGTGTCCACCCCCTAAAATTGGTTCACCAACCGGATCAAAAAATTCTGAGGTTGGATTCCAGATCATATCCCGTCCATTTGAACCGTGTAGCCATGAATTTTCTCCAAAGGCCATATTAAGCCGCTCTCCTGTTTCAATATCAAATGCATATCCTGGAAACCATCCCATTCCGGTTCCACTTGTAGGATTTCCATCCTTGTCAACCGAAGGTGCATACCTTAGTTTTGTAATGGATGAACCTCCCTGAGCCTGTGTAGAATTGTGACAAGTTTCAATTACCGGACACTGTGTCCATTTTGATTGGTCGGAAGTAATCACGATATCAACTCCATGTAAATCTAATAAACTTACCTGCCCTTGAGGAACAAATGGTCCAAACCAGGATGATGGTTCCAAATCCGAATTGTAAGTAGCATCCGGATAACCATAAGGCATTCCTCTAACCTGTGTTCCTAACAATTTAAACGGACCGGCAATACCCCCCAATATTTCTTCATACATCTCTTCATAGTCAATGTTTTTGTCAGTATATAGACATGGATTTGCTAGTGCACCTGGAATACATTCATCGTCCTCAGGTTCGTAATCTCCTGATCGAATCCAATTGGTTGGGAAATAAGAATCATCATCCGGAACTCCGGTTAACCAAATTTTTGAAGAATCTTCAAATATCATTTTTCCTTCCAAAGGCTCAGTAAACCAATCTTTATACGCCAAATTTGTATTAGAATACTCAGTTTGAGTAATAGAAACTGAAATTCCCCATTCCGGAATTAGTTGTTCATTTGAAAAGTCAATACTGTGATTTGAATAAATAGAATCACCTGTAGTTAGGTTAACGATATACCAATTGGCCGAATCCAATTCTCCTTCTCCATCTTCGACAAAATAAAGTTCAAAATCGCCATTTGGTAAGTTCAAAGGATCTATCACCTGAACTTTAATTGGGCCCGCTCCTGAAACGTAATCTAATTCATTGACATTTTCATTAGCCAAAATAGCTTCTTCGGTACCCTCCGTTAATTCGGTCCAGTTTCCTCCATTCCCCCATCCGTCGATTTTGGTGATTGGTAACTGATATCCATATCCTACCTGATAACTCGTACCTCCCAATTCAGGATCTGGTAAATGTGGAATTCCTTCAAAAGATTTGATTTCACCAATAGCAGCTTTACGGCTGGCTTTATATGGAATTTTTTGTCCATCCAATAATGTAGGATCTGTTGGACTATATTCTTTATAGATATTGGTAGAATAAGCAATTGCCATATAGTGGTATCGCTTAAAATTAACTAATCGACGATCATCACCTGTTGCAAATTGATCGATCGTTACATTGAAAGAATGACGAATCCCTTCATTTTCACCTACAACTTTTAAGCTTGGTACGGTAAGCTCCAATTCTTCATCAAACTCATAATTCACCAATCGGGTAATACTATCCTTAACATCACATTGAAAAACCAGTCGGGCTTTTTCAAGATCACCCAAATCAGTAGCCGAAACAGTTTCATCTTTTAACTGAAAAACCTGATATCCCTGGAATCTGTAAAAACCATCAAAATTTGGATCGTTATCGACATTCACTAAGAATGGGTCAAACTCTTCATAATCTTCATTGCTGTTATTTGAGTTTGGCAGATTATAGAGTGATATGATCAACTCATTCTCCATTTCCTGAATAGACAATTCTGGAGCATGAGGACCGTCTAATACTTTAAAACAATTGTCAAATAAAGCTTGTGCTTTATCATCTGCTTTTTGCAAGGCTACTACCGACTCAAAAGGATCACCACTTGCAGCACGTGCCCATACAATACCGGTTGTAATATTATTAACAGCTCCCGGTTTTAAGACAAATGGTCCAGCAGATTGTGCGAAACGTCTGTCGTAAGGTGGATTTCCTGCTGTTTGCTCGGTCCAATTGGGTTGTGGAATACCATTGGTTCCCCATCCAATAGGATCAGTTTCTCCAGGGAACATGTAATTCGCTTCCATGTTTTCGTTTGCTGATGGATCGGCAGGATGCCCATTTCCTCCATAAACAAAGTGAGTACCGTCTTTCCAATATCCACTGAGGTAGTTGTAATAATCCTGACCTGAAATAGGATCGGTTTGAGCAGCGATACTTCCTCCACCCAAATTATTATAGTATAGGAACCTTCTCATCCCTAGACGTTCATTATCTACAATTCCGTCTCCATAACCAATTCCAAGTCCTGCATATGGAATTCCATTTTCAGCCTTTGCCGCCACAAAATTTTCTACTAGCGGATTATCAATTCCATCATTATCTAAATAAGGCCCTTCAAAGAAGTCAATTCCACAAGCTGGTGGGTTATCTCCATATCCTAGCCACCCTCCTTCATCAGCATCAAAAGCATTTCCGTTGTAGGTATATCCCAAACCTCTTGCCACATCACATCCTACATAATCATCAAACGGACCACCTAATGCACCATCAATAAAAACCCCAAAATATGTATCGTATAACGTTTGGGTTGAACGATTAACCAATTCATAATTATAAAACGTCATGTTGTTTACCTCATCATTGGTAGCAAAGGCAAAAGCCTGACATCTGATCTCCATTCCCAATGGATCACCACCTGTCTCGGTATGGATATTTCCTTTATCATTCATTACCCACCATGCCGTTTGATCACCATATAAGGTAACGGTTCTATCCACTGAACAATCTAATTCTTTATTAATATCATACCAAGGGTAATCGCCCGAATAAGGGTCATAATTTCCGTCTTCATCACGATCATAAAAAGGAGCTAAATAAAGATCCTGACCCAATGCTGGCTCTCCATGAGCTGGCCATTCTAAAATAGACAAGGGAATTTCATAATCCGGAAACTCTTCGGCTTGTGTATTACCTCCGGTTTCTGCATCCTGCAAACCGGCATTAAACCAGGCATCAAATTCTCTTACCTCATCTTGCGTAACAATATAATGACGGTCATATTTTTCACAGGTTTCAGGAATAATTTCCGCATCTCCTGCAATGGTTAAGGGTCCTGTCCAATAATCCTGGCCATTACGATAACGTACGGCAGCAATTTTTAACTGACCGTTAATATCAACTCCTCCTAACCACAGTGCCGAAGCAAACAAAGCGTGAATTCCAGAACCCTTTGGCACTTCATAAGTCGCAAAGTTTTGTCCTTGAATCTGCCATAAATTCCCTCCCGTATGAATAAGGGCTTTGACATTATTAAATTCTAAGAAATAAGAGCCATTGGCAGGTGAACAACCTGCAGCTCTTTCATCAGCTGGCGGTGACCCCGGATCGGTTAATAAGGGTTGCGCCTTTAAGCTAATCGATAAGAGAAGAAAAGCTATGAGTAAGTAATTCCTGGTCATGCTGTTGCAAGGTAAAAATTTTTGAAGTGATAAGCATAAGAGAAGGCTTCAAATCTGTTTAATTTTCTACAGTTCCTTCCACAAAAAAGCCCCTCCGTAAAACGAAGGGGCTCTCTTATGATCTTTTATATCAATTAGTTTTTAACCAACTGAACTGTTTCGGTACGACCTTCGCTCGTTACAGAGATTAGGTAAGCACCAGCTTCAAATTCTTCAAAAGAAAGTTCAACTTGTGTTGTTCCATTTCCACGGAAAACTTCTTCTCCAAGGATGTTTGTAACTACATAGTTGAATTGTCCTGGGTAAGCAACAGTTACTCTATCTGTTGTAGGATTTGGATAAACAGAAGTTAACAATTCAACTTCATCTTCGATTCCTAACTGAGAACTAACCTCAGCTGAATCAGTATATGTACATCCATTTCCATGCATTACAGTTACAGTGTACCATCCTGCGTCTAATCCAGTAATGTTTTGATCGTCGTCAAAGTCACCAGTTCCGTCATTATCCCAATCGTAAGTAAAAGGGAAAATTCCACCTTCTAAAGTTGTATAAACAGCTCCGTCACCACCTGCTAATACATCAGTAGCAGTTAATGAAATTTCTGGAGCTTCTTCAACCAATACCTCAACTGAGAATTCACAATCTAAGGCATCATCAGAAGTTGCTGTATAAATAATTGTTCCAGCATCAGTTACTTGAAAAGGAACATCATTTTCAACTCCCATATCCCAAGTTACAGTTCCACCTAAAGTAGATTCAGCACCCAATGTTAATTCATCAAACTGACAAATAGTAGTACTTGAAACAGAAGTTGTTAATGGAATACACAATTGCGTGATGATCACCATTCCGTGACCAGAGTTGTTTCCAGCTTCATTATCCTGGTTTACTCCAGAATTGAAGGATCCTCCTCCTCCACCACTGTCATTGTTGTTGGTTCCGGCTCCACCTCCACAATATCCACCAGCTCCCGCTCCACGGTCACCAGCTCCACCTCCACCACCAAATCCACCTGGTGTGTTAGCTCCACTCGCTGCATCTCCTCCTTGTCCTCCATTTACAAAGGCTTGTCCTCCTGGAGTTGTTCCAGAGTTAGCTCCCCCACCATTAGTGAGTAAACCTCCTCCACCTGAAGCCCAGGTACTACCTCCGGCATCAGCACCAGGAGTAGTTGCTGTTCCACCAGTTGCTCCACTGGCAGCAGCACCTCCACCACCATCAACTCCACCTGGTCCACCACTTAAAGGCGGTGATTGTCCTGGCTCTAAATCGCTTCCATCTGCTTCGGTTGAAATTCCTGGTGATCCTTTTCCGTGACCACCACCACCTCCGGCGATAATTAAAGGGGTTGTTCCTGTTGTAGCTACAACAAAAGATCCTCCTCCTCCACTACCGTGAAGTCCATCTGCAGTTCCTCCCATTTGACCTACTAAAATTTGTATTTCGTCACCAGCTGTTAAAAAGAACTCTCCATACATTCTAGCTCCAAGTCCTCCATCATCACCACCTTCAGCTCCAAATACTTCAATGGAATAGTCTCCAGTTACAGGAACAGTCCAGAATTGGATTCCTCCCGTTTCGGTTACCAAACCTTCAAGGCTGGTCCCCATATACTCTGCGGTTACCTCCGCTGCGCTTGGTCCGTCCTGACCTGTAGCACCACAATTGGTAAAAGTGTATGTCGTTTGAGCAGTAACTCCTCCTGCGAGTGCCATTGCCGCCGACATCACCATCGTCTTTAATGTGTTCATTTGTTTTGTTTTTAGGATTAGTAAAAAGGAGTGACCAACACAATGTCACTCCTCAAGATTTTTATTGTTTCACGAACTGAACGGTCTCAACCCGATCGTCAGAAGTCAATTGAACGGTATAAGTTCCTTTGGATAATTTTTCAACAGAAAGCGATGTTTGATCTTTTCCTTTACCGATCATCACAACCTCACCCAATACATTAATGATGTTGTAAGAAAACGCTCCTGAATAGTTAATTGTAAGCTGATCTTTTGTCGGGTTTGGATAAACTTCAATTAAAACTATTTCTTCTGTTTCTACTCCCAATTGCGAACTTACAGTTGCTGAATCTGTTCTAGTACATCCATCAGCTTGCATTACAGTAACCGTGTATGTTCCAGAAGAAAGTCCAATTAAATTTTGAGGATCATCAAAGTCACCTGTACCGTCATTATCCCAATCATAAGTTAAAGGGAAAATTCCACTTTCTAAAGTGGTATAAACAGCTCCGTCACCACCTACTAACTCATCATTAGCTGTTAGCGTGAAATTAGGAGATTCCATCACGAAAATGTCAATGACAAAATCACAATCCTCTTCATTGTCAGAAGAAGCAGTATAGGTTACAGTTCCTGTAGAAGCTGGATAGAAAGGCACATCATTTTCAATACCTGAATCCCATGTTACGGTTCCTCCGTTTGTAGACTCAGCACTTAAGATAATTTGTTCTGTTTCACAAACCGTATCTGAAGAAACAGTAGCTACCAAACCATCACACAATTCAGTAATGACAATTTGACCGTCGCCTGAATTGTCTCCAGCAATGTTCACTTGGTCGGTTCCGTCATTGTAGGAACCTCCACCTCCACCATTTCCTCCGTGGTGGTAGTTAGCTCCTCCTCCAGAGTATCCACCTCCACCACCGCAACCGTGGCTTCCACCTGCACCACCGCCACCGAATCCACCCGGTGAGGATGTTCCGCAACCACCAGATGCAGCTGCTGTACCTCCATTTACAAAGGCAATTCCAACATCGCTGTCTCCACAGCAAGTTTCAGGTGCCCCATCTGTCAACAATCCTCCACCGTTTCCGGCACAAGGAGTTGAAGGCCCCATAGTTGCGCCATTTCCTGCAGTACCTCCAACACCATAGTTAGAAGGATTTGAAGGTGAGTAACCATTTAAACCATTATTGGTAACAGGTGCGTTCTCATCACCATTCATTGGTGTACCATTGGTTCCACCACCACCTCCGGCAATGATCCACGGATTGTCAGATAAGTCAGTTACGAAGGATCCTCCTCCACCTCCGGCAGAATTGATTGATCCTGGGTCAGCGCTTCCCTGACCTCCTACCAATATTTTCAGTTCCTGTCCTGGAGTAACAGCAAAAGTACCACTCATATAAGCTCCAAGCCCACCAGTAGTTCCATTATCACCAGCTCCTTGAGCTCCCCAGCATTCAATTTGGATATTACTTACTCCAGGAGGAACAGTATATGTTTCTATTGTTCCTGAGTAAGTAAAAACAGTTTGTCCGTAAGAAAATACGGAAAATGCTCCTGCTAAAACTAGCAGCAGAAGTCTTGCGTAGTTGTATTTCATAGTTTTAGTTTGGGTCTGTCAATCTACTCTACAACTCGAGTAAAGTAAATCTCCTTAGTTTAGTCTAGTTTTCACCATCAAAACGGTGAGGATACCTTATTCGTTGCTTAGACTCTTCATTTTTTACTATTCCCTGAATAATAGGCTAATAAAAACCAAGAGATAAAACGATTTAAAAGGTTATAAGTTAAAAAAAGCCCTCTCGGATGAGAGGGCTTAATTTTTCGCTTATTTCAAGCTTATTTCTTAATCAACTTAACGTTGTCAATGTTGTTTTCTCCAACAATTGTAATGATGTAGTTCCCTGCAGCGAAGTTTTCAAGAGAAAGATCTTCCTGATCAGCAGCAGTTCCTGTAAGAACAGTTGCTCCAAGGTAATTTACAATTGTATAAGTAAATTGTCCTGGGTAAGTAATTCTCACTACATCCTGAGTTGGGTTAGGATATACATTTGCTAAAATTTGATCATCCTCGATTCCGAGTTGTGAACTAACTGTAGCAGTAGCAGTATTAGTACATCCGTTAGCGTGCATTACAACAACTGTGTAATCACCAGCGTCAACACCAGTTAAGTTTTGATCATCATCAAAGTCACCAGTTCCGTCATTATCCCAGTCGTAAGTGAAAGGGAACATTCCTCCGTCGATTGTTAAACCAACAGAACCGTCACCACCAACTAATACGTCAGTAGCTTCTAAAGTGAACTCTGGAGATTCTAATACTTCAACAACAGCGATGAATGGACACTCATCACCATCAGAAGAAGTAGCAGTATAAGTCATTGTTCCAGCAGTTGAAGGGTAAAACTCTTCACCATCAACAACACCTGAATCCCAAGTTACAGTTCCTCCAGTGTTAGAAGATGCACTTAAAGTAAGTCCTCCATATTGACAGATAGTATCAGCAGACATTGAAGTAGTTAAAGGCTCGCAAAGTTGAGTAATAACAACGTATCCCATTCCTGAGTTGAAAGCAGCTTCGTTATCCTGATTTATTCCGGCATTGAAGGAACCTCCTCCACCACCGTCACCATAAGTACCACCACGGTCAGCTCCTCCTCCGGAGTATCCACCGCCGCCACCGGCACCCATGTTATCGGATCCACCTCCGCCGCCTCCACCGAAGCCGCCGTCTCCACCTTCATCAGTTCCGTCGATCCATCTTACACCACCTTGTCCACCGTTCATTGGACTTCTTCCTCCTTCAGCTCCAGAAGAACCAGGAGTGTAGTCGTAAGTAGTTGCGTTGTTTCCACCAGTTCCGTCAGTGAGCCATCCGCATCCACCACCACCCCAGTAGCTTGAACCACCGTTGTTTGGAAGTGCACCGTTTCCTGCTGTACCACCATTAGCGATAAACTCAGCATCGTTTCCGTCAATAGCATCAGTAGCATTAATTCCTGCGTAATCAGTAGCAGAAGATCCACCTCCACCACCTCCGGCAGCAATTAAAGGGTTTGATAAATCAGTTGGATCCCAAACGAAAGATCCACCTCCACCACCTCCGGCAGCGTTATCAATTCCAACAAAAAGTGTGTTTCCACCTTCTTGTCCTACGATGATATGAAGTACAGTTCCTTCTGTCAAAAAGAATTCACCTGTCATTTTAGCTCCTAAACCTCCAGTAGTTGGTGCAGGAGTGTAAATGTCATCACCTCCTTGTGCTCCGTAAGCTTCAATTAAGTAATCACCAGTAGCAGGTACTGTCCATTCCTGAATCCCTTGCGTGGTCATGTTAAAAAATGATACATCAGATGACCATGCTTCAGCAGCATATTCTGTTTGGCATTCAACTAAAGTCGGTCCATCTGTCCCTGTTGCTCCAGCATTGGTAAAGGTGTGAGTTGTGAACTCATACAATTGACCAAAACTATTTGAAGCTGAAAATAAAACTGAAAAAAGACCAAGAGCCATGGCCTTTGTCATGTAGTTGTTTTTCATAAGCTGTTTAGTTTTTAATTTAATTCTAGGCCGCAAATTACAAAAAATAATTTTTAACGCAAGCAAAATCAGGCAAGTGGGGAGCCCTTTTTTTCTTAAAATTGATAGATTAAATGGATTAACTAAAATATCAAACCCATTTTGTTTTCTAGTTGCCTTTGATTACCTCCTTTTTGACCACTTGATAATCAGTTAAATAATTCAAAATAGCCTCTTGTTCTCCAAAACCATTCGTTCACTAACGTCTTTTAACAAATTCTATGAGTAATTTTTGGACCTCATCAAACTTATTAAGAGGTGTATTTTCAGCGGTATCGTAAATATCATGATAATTTTTCACCGCTCCCAATGAGTAAATGAAGAAAGCTGGGACACCACTTTGGGTGAAATAATAATGATCTGAATTTTGAGTTGGGCCCCTTCGTTTTACCTTAGCCAGTAAGTTATTTTCTTCATTGATCTGAACCAATTCTTCATAGGCCTTTTGATGTTCAGTTGCATTTACTACTGTAATACCGTCTGAAGCACCCCCCATGATATCAATGTTTAGAACAAATTTGACCTTTTTTAATTTGAAAAAAGGATTGGACACAAAGTACCTTGAACCATGTAAGCCCGCCTCTTCACCACTAAAAAGGCAAAATACAATGGAATATTTAGGTGGATTTTGCACATAATGTTTCGCCAGCGACAAAAGCATCGCCACTCCACTGGCATTGTCATTGGCACCTGGGAAATAAGTCTCAGTTCCCATTCGTCCAAGATGATCGTAATGAGCTGAAAATACAATATACTTTTTCTTCTTTTTACCCGGAATGAGTCCAATTACATTTTTGCTACGGTATTTGGGGATATACTTATTGTTGACTTTAATATTGGCTTTTTTTGCTGAAACATAAGAGGCAGAGTCAATGGTAAACATAGGATAGTTCAAAGCAGGGGCTCGAACCGAATGGAATTGCTTGCTTTTTTCAACCCAAATCATTGGGAAATATCGCATTCCCGCATAAGCCAACTGCTTTAGTTTTGACTTCTTCTCCCGATCACTAATATCCGTAAAATTCAAGGCATAAATAAACTGACCCGATTTTTGGTTTTCCAAATTCAATTGACCTCCAAAGTCTGAAAAAAAATTGTCGGAATTAACTTCAATGATTTCAAATTCCCCCTGAGCACTTCCCGAATGTGGATCGACTAAAAAGTCGACTCCCGGAACAAGTGTATCTTCATCTAACTGAAGATGGATACTATATGGAAAGGTGTTGATTGGTAAATCATATTCCTGAAAGTAACCTCTTTCGTCGAAGGGTTGAACGCCGATTTTTTGAAATTCCCGGGCTAAAAAATCGGCGGCTCTTATATCACCATTGTTTACATATCCCCTACCATCATAACGTGGACTGCAAAGTGAGTCGAGCATGCTTTTTGCATAATCTTTTTGCGTTAAACCGATAAAGGAACAGGCCAGAAAAGTGCCCAATAATAAAATGGAAGCTGATCGTGAAGATTCCGAATGGTTATAGGTATCTTCTCTCAACAAGTTCAACGAATTTAATGATTGATTTATCCTCCAAATTCCAATTGAACTTTGAAGAATATTCGTTTAGTTTAGCACGGGCTTCATCTCCCGTATTGCAGCTATTTAAAACCTGAATAGCTTGATTGTATTCATCGTTATTTCCATCAAACATATTAGAGATGTACTCAAACTTTTTTGCAATACTAATTTCTGAATTTAAGTCTGTAACAGGAGAGGATTGTAATTTTTTACGCAATGAAAGCTCTCCGTCTCCCAATTTATCATTCAAAGAAACTTCATCCTCATTTTGAGTAGCAATACCCTCTTCTTTTTCCTCCTCCGCTATAACTTCCTCCTCAATCTCCTCTTCTACTACCTCAGTTTCTTCCTCCACCAATTCTGTTTCCGCTTCCTCTTCTTCTATCACCTCCTCAGTAACCTCTACCCTTTCCTCTTCCTCAGAAGTATTCATGTCCAATGAGAAATCAAAAGTTGGTTGAATGTTATCCTCTTTACTTTCTTCAATCTCTTCTACCTTTTCTTCCTCTACTTCAACCGTTTTTTCTTCGACTAAAACTTCCTCTTCGGCATGAACAACAACCTCCTCTCCTTTGGCATATTGCTCCAAGGCTTTATAACGAACAATGAGTAAACGTTCATACAGTTCTCTGCTGTTACTCACCGCTGTTTCAAGCTCCTCCATCCCAAGCTTTCCTTGCTGTAATTCGTCGATTCTAGCACTAAGCTCGTCCACTAATTCTTTCATATTACGATAAGATGTTTTACCCATTTTAGACAAGTTATTCACAATTTAGTAGAAGGCCTAAAATTAAACGATATATTTGATTTTAAACTCCTGCCAATTGAAAATTTCTCAAAAAACTGATGTTAAAATCAAACGCTTTCCGGACTTCAGTCCTCGCGTTTCGAATGCTCGAATCAAAGTCATTTGCGGACCTATGTTTTCGGGTAAAACAAAAAGCCTAATTTCCGCTATTAACGAAGAAAAGTCGCAGGGGAAAACCGTTTTTGTGTTTAAGCCCAAATTAGACGATCGTTACGCAGAGGAGGCCATTGTTTCGCATGACAAAGATGAAGTTGGAGCTTTTAGCGTTGAACGTCCTAAGGAAATTTTAGATCTTTACTTAAACGCAGATGTTGTTGCCATTGACGAAGTACAGTTTTTTGATGAATCAGTTGTAAAAGTGTGCGATACCATTGCCAATGCAGGTAAATCTGTCATTGTAGCCGGTTTAGATATGGATTATCGTTCTGAGGCTTTTGGACCAATGCCTCAGTTATTGACCCTGGCAGATGAAGTGGTTAAATTGAACTCTGTTTGTACTTTTTGCTCAGGTCGTGCCCGTTATTCACATCGAATCTCAGAGGAAGATGGAATTGTTGTTTTGGGCGAAAAAAACAAATATGTTCCTTTGTGCAGAAGTTGCTATAGCGAATTGAAATAAGAATTTATTTTCAATTTAAATTTCCTGCTCAATCCTATTCAAGCTTTTCTTTCTAACTTCAAGCTCAGAAACTTTAATCTTATTTTGAGTTTTGAATCTTCGTCTTGACATTGAAACATTGTGTAGCGTTACACAGGGTGAATTTATTGGAGATCCGGCCGTAAAATCCGATCTCATTATTCAAAATATTATCATTGATAGCCGTTCTCCTTTAGTTGGAGAAAACACCTTGTTTATTACATTGGAAGGGAAAAAGGATGACGGACTAAATTTTGTTGATGATTTTTGCAAAAAAGGAGGAAAACTAATTATTGGTAAGTCCACCGTTTCAACTGAGGTTGCTCAAATTATTGTTTCAAATCCACTCACAGCCTTACAGGAAATTGCTCGTTTTCATCGTTCAAAATTCAATATTCCAGTAATTGGAATAACAGGAAGTAATGGTAAAACGGTGGTCAAGGAGTGGCTGTATCATTGTTTAAGGGATCGATACAACATTGTTCGTAGTCCCAAAAGTTATAACAGTCAAATTGGAGTTCCACTTTCCGTTTTACAATTAACCGAACAACATGAACTGGCTATTTTTGAAGCTGGAATATCTCAGCCAGGAGAAATGGAACGATTGGAACGAATCATACAACCCTCTCTTGGAATTTTCACGGGATTAGGGGATGCTCATAGCGCCAACTTTATCTCTGATGAGGAAAAGAAAAGTGAAAAATTTAAGTTGTTTCGTTCCGTTGAAAAACTAATTGAAAATAACGGTCAGTTTGACCGACTTCAAATTCCGTTTGAAGATGAAGCTTCTCAAAGTAATGCTCAGTTGGTAAAACAAACCGCATTGCATTTAGGACATGAGCTTTCGTTTATTGAGCCAAAGCTGGCCACTCTACCCAGCATTTCCATGCGAATGGAACAAATTCCAGCCAAGGGAGGGTGTCTCATTTTAAATGATGCTTACAGTTCCGATTTACAATCTTTAGAAATTGCTTTGAAACATATTGAGCAATTTAATTCACTGGAAAATAAAGTATTGTTTTTAACTCCCTTCGAGGACAATAAACGAGGAGAGGAACTAATTGACCTATTGAGTGGAGCTCATCTCAATGAAATTGTTCTCATTGGTGATGAAGCTGATTTAGCGTATCCAAAACACCTCAAAGTTCATCATTACCCTAATGTTGAAGCCTATTTACAAAAGCCACTTCGCTACAAAAACTCACTTATTCTTTTTAAGGGATCACGAAAAATTGGCCTCGAACGAATTGTTAAAGTATACGCTGAGAAGAAGCACATTAGCCGCTTAATTATTGACTTTAACGCCATTCGTCATAACCTTAATTACTACAAAGACCATTTGGAAAAAGGAACGATGGTTTTAGCCATGGTTAAGGCCCAATCATATGGAAGTGGGATTACTGAAATGGCTCATTTTTTAGCCGGAGAAAAGGTCAATTATTTTGGTGTAGCATATGCCGACGAAGGAGTTGAAATTCGGAAATCACGCTTAAATACACCCATTATCGTGATGAATCCTGAGCCCAACGCTCTGGATGATATTATTGAATACAGTCTGGAGCCTAGTATTTATTCAATAGAAGCTTTACAAGAGTTTATTCATGAGCTCATTTTAAAACAACGCAGTAATTATCCCATTCACATCAAGCTGAATACTGGAATGAACAGGCTCGGGTTTAATGAAGATGAGTTAGCTGAACTTATCTCGGTGCTTCAAACACAGCCAGAAGTGTATGTCAAGTCTATCTTTTCACATTTATCTTCGGCAGATGACACACGAGAAAGTGAATTCACCTTTGGTCAAATCCGAAAGTTTGAGATTATGAGCGGCATGATAAAAGATCAATTAGGATATCCGGTTATTAGACATATTGCCAATTCAGCCGCTACTTTAAATTACCGCCAATCTCATTTTGACATGATTCGGATGGGAATTGGATTATTTGGATTGGTTGACGCCAAAAACAAATCACTAGAAAATGCACTCAGCCTCAAATCTCGAATATCTCAAATAAACCTGGTTAAGCAAGGCGAGAGTGTTGGTTATGGAAGGTCATTTATCGCAGAAGAAGACATGACTATTGGAGTTGTTCCTATTGGTTATGCAGATGGACTGAGAAGAGAATTGAGCAAAGGAGTTTGGTCAGTGATCATTAATGGCAAAAACGCTCCTATTGTTGGAAACATTTGCATGGATATGTGCATGGTTGACTTAAGCAGAATTGATGCCAAACGTGGCGATGACGTTTTAGTATTTGGGAAAGAAAACTCCATTTATGAGATGGCACAACTCCTCAATACTATTCCATACGAAATCATTAGTTCAATTTCGTCAAGAGTGTTTAGAATATACCTGGATGATTAGTTGTTTTGGATAAACAACTCCTTCATTACCTCTCCCTTTGACTTTTCTATTTGAAAGCCCAATAGCTCGGCCACCGTTACCGGAATGTCGATCAACTCTCTTTTCTCATCAAACATTTTACCACTTACAAAATCAGGACCATATGCAAAACAGATAATTCTGCGACAACCTTCACAATTGTCTCCATGAGAGATAAATCCATCCTTACGTCCATCTAAATGCCTCCCATGATCATTGGTAATAAAAACTGTGGTTTTACCCTTATAATGTTCGTTAGTTTGAATGAATTTGAAAATACCATGGATATACTGATCCGTTTTTTTCATGGACGAAAGGTATTTTTCCCAATTTCCAGCATGTCCCCACGAATCAGGCTGACGAAAGTTAATCAGTACTAGATTAGGCTTGTCTTTTTCTAAAATTTGCAATGAACGTTGGTAGGTTGTTCTATCTGAACGGTAACCTGTATACAGTCCGTTCACTCCACAATCCGAATAAGGGCGGTACTGTCCTTTCCAGCTTCTCTTTCGACAATCGGTTAAAATCACCAATTTATCCTTTGATGAAATTACATACGCTGCATTTCGCTTTTTTTCACTCTTTTTTAGCCAATACTGAAAGATGGACGGATGTTTTGGGAATTGCAATCCGGTATTATCAATGCGTTGGTAGACACCTGTTGTCATAGCAGTATGTCCTGCAGCAGTATAGGTAGGACCCTCGTTTCTGAAATTAGGATAAAAAGCCCCCTGCGGAATAATATCATTGGCCAAATGCGGAATGTATTGATGGGTTGGATCTCCCCATGTCTCTGTGTGTCGAGGCCCATCCATTACCAAAATAACCACATTTTCGGTTTTGTATTTTTTTTCTGCTGCCCAAGCCGATCCTCCGGCCATGAGTGCAATTAAGAAGATAGCCAATAGGGCTTTAATTTTTCCCATGATGCACAAATGTATCAAATTTGAGTCCAATATTTATTTTACGGTACGAATTGTGCTTTATGAGCAAAGGAATGTTGACGAAATCAACCTTAAACAAGAAAATGATATCTTTTTTCGTTCTTCATTTGTAGTTGGATGCGTTTTATTCTTTTCTCAATAGTATTTTTGTCTCTTTCATTACACGCACAAGTGTTTTTGAACGAATCGGGAGAGATTTTTGGTGATAAACCCTATTTCAATCCTCAATTTGTAAAAAAGGCCGGAATTCGTTCAATGCGGGGAGAATATACCACCAAGGCTGAACTGGATTACATTCGTCCAACTTCTCATTACATTTACTATGAGTTTGACCAAAATGGTAATTTGACTTTGGAAGAGAAAAACCCACTTCATGACACGATATCTATCCAATATCATTACAACCAACAATCACGGCTATCTTCTGCCCTAAAGCAGGATAAATACGGTTATCACTACTATACTTTTAAGTATGATGAAAAGGGACGAACGTTAAAAAACTCCTACTTTCAACAGCGTTTTAAAGGATCAGAAAGAACTACATTTGATTTAGATGCAGCTGAATTGGTAAGTGAAGAGAATTTTGAATACGTCGAACTATCCCCGATTCTCTACAAAAAGGTGTATTTGAACCAGGCTGGAATTGGTTATAAAGAGGAATTTTTTCACCTAAACGAAAAACAAAAGTTACTTCGGCAGGAGGCAAATCTCAAAAATGGATCGGGACGTACGGAAACTTCTTATTTATACGATAAACAAGGGCGTTTAACCGAAAAAAGTTCCCTGTCCAAAATGGTGAGTCGCAAAACCAATAAGTACGAGTACGACTATGATTCTTTTGGGAATGTTTTAGCTATTCGGGAATATAAAAATGAAGATTACACAAGAGAGTATCAGCTGGTTTACAGATCAGAAAATCAATCCTTAAAAGCCATCATTCGCCGGGAAGTAGCGAATAACTTTTTAACAATCCTGAAATTCTCGGAATACAATTATTATCCTGGGTAATTTACTCCCCCGAATACTCAACAATGTTACGTTCGGTTTCCTCCAGGCGGATTTTTAATTCAAATTTCGAATTCAACTTTTCACGCAAAATGGTCCAAATTACGTAACAGATGTTTTCGGCAGTTGGATTAAGTTCTTTGAACTCCTCCGTGTCCAAATTCAGGTTTTTGTGATCAAACCGATCTTCAATTTCCGTTTTTATTAACTCTTTGAGATCTTTCATGTCAATGACATAACCTGTTTCAGGATCTATTTCTCCTTTTACCCAAACCTCTAATTTATAATTGTGTCCATGAAAGTTAGGATTATTACAAAGACCAAAAACAGCATCGTTTTTTGCCATATCCCAAGCAGGATTGTACAAACGATGTGCGGCATTAAAATGAGCTTTACGACAAACAGATATTTTCATCAACCAAAAGGAGCTTTATCTTAGACCAAATTTACACAAAAAAAGAACGCTATACCGATTGATAGATAGTGCTTTTTTAAGTTTTATATGATTTAGATACCATTTTTTTCTTTACTTTGTGATAATAAATTAACGCCTTCGGCGAGGCTTAAAGTTCAAAAAACCAGACATGAAAAAGGTATTTCATTTAATCGTGTTGTTTGCAACCCTTTCTCTAACTGCCTGTGGTGGCGAAGAAGCGGTTGAATCGGACGGAAGTGATTCTACAGTGGTGGAGTTGGATTTTGCGGATATGAATGAAATTTCATTGAAAGATAACGGATTAAACATGTGTATCATGCTTCCTGAAGTCGCTTCGTCAACCGGAGCTTCCATAGAACCTTCTATTGAACACGAAGATGGAGACTACTTGTGGAATGTGAAAATCGGAAGTCGTTTTCATTTGATCATTGAGGATTTCGGAAAAGAAAAAGAAAAGGTTGTAAATGAGAAGAAGCGTTTGGATGATTTGCAAACCATTTTTAACATTGAGTACATCATTGACGAGCCAGGAATCATCATGTACAAACGAACTTTGCATGAAGGATTGGGTGGAAAACCTTCTTACCATTGCTATGGAGAAACCGTAGTTGATGGTTATACTTACGTATTGAGAAGTCATGAAGATGGAAGTCTCAAGCCAATTATTGAAGATATGGAAAAGACAATCCGATCAGCAAAACAATGTACAGGAGCTGCATCTTAGTCGACCAAAAAATTATAGACAATAAAAAAGAGGAGTGAAAATTCACTCCTCTTTTTTTATGCTTTTAATTGTCTTTTCTTAGTATAGCTTTTGCTTAAGGAAAGTTCTCATTTCCTTAATTTCTTCCCGATTGAATTTGTTATCCGCTTTTTTGATTAACTGTAACAAATAAGAAAGATTTTCAGCATCTGTTCCAGGCTCCAACAAATACTCTTCACCTTCTTCATCTTCTTCCTTCTCTACGGTATGGTCAAAACAACCTTCTTCTGTAATGTATTCAGAAGATAAACGAAGTACTTTAGCTAATAAAGGATCTTCATCCTGCAAAGCATCTTCTCTCAAGTCCATCAATGACGGCACCAATTTTTCGCCATCAAAGCCTTTTTCTAAACTTGCCAAAAGGGCATCTATTTTTGCATTTGACTCTTCTCTTACCATTTTTTAAATTTTTCCCAAAAGTAAATATTTAAGCCAATATTTAAAGAAGTAGGTTTTAATTATTTGTCTTTTTTGTATTTTCACCTTTCAGCCGAATTGGTATGAAGAAAGTTGACATAGTAACATCGCATAATATTTCTATCGAATATGACGCCGCTTCTGTTGCAAGCAGGGGGATTGCTCTTTTCTTGGATTTATTGATTCTGTTGGTGTATTTCTGGATTGTTTTATTTGTTTGCATTTCCTTTGGGTTTAGCACTTACGATTTTAACATGATGGCAGTAATCTTTTATGTTTTGATGCTACCGGTAATGTTTTACAGTTTGTTCATGGAATACCTCCTAAAGGGACAAACAGTAGGTAAACTAGCTCTTGGAATAAGAGTAGTAAAGCTCAATGGTGAAAATGCCAACATCAATGATTACACCATGCGTTGGGCATTTAAAATTGTTGACTTTTGGTTTTCAGCGGGATCTATTGCGGCTATGTTTATTGCCACTACCGAAAAAGGACAGCGACTGGGTGATATTTTGGCTCAAACTGCCATCGTTCGTAACAAACCACAACAAGTTTATTCGATTCGAGATATTCTTAACATTAAAGATCGTAGTAAACATGAACCGACTTATTTGGGTGTTTCAAAGTTTACCGACGAGGATATGATTCTGATTAAAAATGCCATTAACAGAGTAAAAAAGTATCCTAACGAACCGCATAAACAACTTATTCGTGAATTAGCCATTCGGGCAGCAGAAGAATTAAAACTTCCTGAGGTTCCTCAAAAGAAGTTAACATTTTTAAAGACTCTGCTTCAGGATTATATCGTTTTAACACGATAACTTTACGGTTGAGACCATTTCATTTTTCTGAAGTTAAAATGAAATGACCCACAATTTTTAACGAAACGTATCGTAAAATAAAGAAAGATGAAAACAGGCTTTTATTTAATTGGAATTTTCTTTTTGGCCATTAGCATTCAAAGCTGTAAGAAAAAGGGTTGTATGGATGAAAATGCTTTGAACTATGATTCTTCGGCAGAAAAGGATGATGGTTCTTGCAACTATCCAACTGATACGGGAAAAGTTTTTATTCAACAGGTTATTGCGTATCCCGATTTCTCAGAATCGGTTAGTATAAAAAACACCATGGAGACCACTCAGGATATTGGTGGATGGATTATTGGGGATGAAGAAAATCCAAATATTTTTACAATTTCTTCATCGGCAAATATTGAAAGTGGTGAAGTACTCTCATGGACTGCAGTTTCGCTTGGAATCACCATCAACGATTCCAAAGAAACCATTTTCTTAAAAGACGATTCCGGACTTATTATTGATAGCTGGGAGAACTAGAATCAGTTATACCTTAAAGCATAAATTTCATTAAAGCAATTGAGGCCGGTAACGCAAAAGCGCTGTGAAAATTTAACGGGCAATGTTGCCAATATCTCATCCGATTCGGGTTTATAAACCAATTGGTTATCTCGTATTTCAATGGGTAAGTTTTGACGCTTAACCATATCGTAAATTTTAATGAGTTCGTTATTGGTTTTTACCAGTGCCAAAACACTTTGGTCATTGAATCCATTTGCTTTGGTGATCTGTCGGTATGAGGTAATTATTCTTAGATGGACAGTTTTACCACTGGGCGTTTTCCAATCCATCATTCCAAGATAAATGATGTTTTCTCTTCCCCACTCACGTTCAACAGTTTCTTTTTGACCCGCCTCAAAATTCTTAGCATAATTCCAAAAATTAGCCGTGTCAGAAGCCTTAAGCTCAAAACCATTTAAAAGGATAAAAGTAAAAAGGAATAATACGGTCTTTAATGTCTTTTTCATCAC
Organism: Flavobacteriales bacterium; assembly: GCA_022361195.1. Taxonomy (GTDB): domain Bacteria; phylum Bacteroidota; class Bacteroidia; order Flavobacteriales_D; family Crocinitomicaceae; genus JAKSBJ01. Next base: position 20,638 of record JAKSBJ010000078.1, on the reverse strand, counting down.
CTCAAAATTTAGTTATGAAACGACCGTAAGATATAAAAGGTTCAGCGACTTACAAAAAACCAAGTTCTAATTGAGCCTCTTCACTCATCATATCTTTGTCCCACGGCGGATCAAAAACAATGTTGACTTTAGCTGAAGTAACTCCCGGAACACCTTCTACCTTATTTTTAACATCAACAGGCAAACTCTCTGCAACAGGACAATTTGGTGAAGTAAGTGTCATATCAATATCAACCGCTCCATCTTTGGCGATTTTCACCTCGTAAATCAATCCCAATTCAAAAATATCAACCGGAATTTCGGGGTCGTAAATTTCCTTTAATGCGGAAATAATGGCATTTTCCATGGCCTTTACTTCTTCTTTATTCATATCTCCCTCTTTTGAAACGATCATGCCTTCATGTTAAATCCAAGAGCGTACATTTTCATTTGTTTAACCATTGATACCAAACCGTTTGAACGAGTTGGAGACAAATGTTCCTGTAAGCCTAATTCCTTTATAAAATCTAATTTGGCATCTATGATATTTTGTGGGCTGTTTCCACTCAACACCTGAACCAACATTGCAATAATTCCTTTGGCAATAATTGCATCCGCATCTGCCGTAAAAATTACCTTACCATCTTGCAAATCGGCATGAAGCCATACTGTAGACTGACATCCTTTAATAATGTTCTCATCCTTTTTATGCTCCTCGCTAATTAATGGTAAACTTTTTCCCAATTCAATGATATGCTCATACTTTTCCATCCAATCTTCATAGAAGGAAAACTCATCAATCAACTCCGATTCTCTTTCAGCTATTGTCATGCTCCTAACATATTTACCGCCTTTTGAAGCGCTGTAATAAATTGGTCTATTTCTTCTTTGGTATTATAAAAACTAAATGAAGCTCTTATTGTTCCAGGAATGCTATAAAAATCCATAATCGGTTGCGTACAATGGTGTCCTGTACGAACAGCAACTCCCTGTTGATTTAAAAGAGTGCCTATGTCATAGGGATGAATGTTCTCTACTAAAAAGGATAAAACTGCACTTTTATGTTCCGCCTCTCCATAAATCTTCACTCCTTCAATTTCCTTGATTCGTTTAGTAGCGTAAAGCAATAATTCGTGCTCATAAGCCTCTACTTGTTCCATATCAAAGCCCGACAACCATTCCAAAGCTGTTCCGAGTGCTATTCCTCCTACAATATTTGGTGTTCCGGCTTCAAATTTATGTGGCAAATCATTGTACGTTGTTCGCTCCATACTCACCGTCTTAATCATATCTCCTCCGCCCTGATAAGGTGGTAGCTCATTCAATAACTCCTCTTTTCCGTATAAGATTCCAACTCCGGTTGGTCCAAAAACTTTATGCCCTGAAAACACCAATAAATCACAGTCTAACTCTTGAACATCTACTTTAGTATGTTGTAGAGATTGAGCAGCATCAATCAATACTTTTGTACCATTCTGATGTGCTTTTTCAATGACTTCTTTTATGGGGTTAATGGTTCCCAACGAATTGGATATGTGGGTAATTGATAAAAGTTTTGTTCGGTCGGTTAACAGCTCATCCAAAGTTGACAAATCCAACTCGCCATTTTGTTTTAAAGGAATGTATTTCACCACAATTCCTTTTTCTTCCACCAACATGTGCCAGGGAACAATGTTCGAATGATGCTCCATCTCAGTAATTAGAACCTCATCTCCCTCTTTCAACAGTTTTCCAAAACTACTTGCCACCAAATTTATTCCATCAGTGGTTCCTTTGGTAAAAATTATTTCGTGATCAAATCGGGCATTTAAGTAAGATTGAATAATCTTACGTGCTTTTTCGTAATTATCTGTTGAAATTTGACTCAAATGATGAACACCTCTATGAATGTTTGCATTCTCCTCTTCGTAATACTTCTGAATACGGTCAATGACACATTGCGGCTTCTCAGAAGTTGCCCCATTATCCAGATAAATTAACGGATATTTCCCTACCTGACTCTTGAGGATCGGGAACTCTTCTCTAATCTTTTCTACTTCAAATATCATGTCGAGCGTACAAATTTAAGCAGCTTTTATGAATAATCACTACATTATTTAGAATCAGTCTAAATAACTTGTGTTTTTTTGAGCATTCCTCCCCACCAGCTGAAGTTATTGAATTCAAAATCCAAAGGAATTTGTATTTTGGCTTTAATGCTTACCGAGAACACAAATACACTTATACAGTCCAAATTACCAAAGACTGAAGTCAGCATTTTTGCTGTTATGTCAAAATTGGCACAAGAATGTGGTGCTATTAACCTTTCGCAAGGATTTCCTGATTTTGAAATCGATCCACGCTTAAAAGAATTCGTGAAGGAAGGACTGGATAAAAATCAAGTTCAATACGCTCCTATGCCGGGTCGTTTAGATCTTCGAATGGCAATTGCAAAGAAAATTGAACTACAACATGGTATTTCAGTTGATCCTGAAACAGAAATTACGGTAACTGCCGGAGCCACACAGGCCATTTATTGTGCCATTAGTGCCGTGATTGAAGAAGGTGATGAAGTGATTCTTTTTGATCCCGCCTACGATTGCTATGATCCTACTATCCGGCTCAACAAAGGAATTCCGGTTCATTTAAAACTTAAACATCCTACCTATAAAATTGATTGGGATGAATTGAGAGAAAAATTGACGGCAAAAAGTCGGATGCTCATCGTTAACAATCCCCACAATCCTTGCGGCTCAGTATGGGATGAAAGTGATTTAGCACAATTGGAACAATTATTAAGGGATTTTCCCAAACTTTTAGTTCTGAGTGATGAGGTATACGAGCACATTCAATTTGAAGGTACACACCAGTCCGTTTTAAAAAATGACTACATCCGAAGTCGAAGTTTTGTTTGCTACAGTTTTGGAAAAACCTTTCATGCCACTGGTTGGAAAGTAGGATATTGTGTAGCTCCAAAAACCTTCAGTGAAGAATTGAGGGTGGTTCATCAATTCAATGTTTTTTGTGTCAACAATACCATTCAATATGCCTTAGCAACATATATGAATCAAACCAATGCCTGGCAAGAAGTTACACCATTTTACAAAGAAAAAAGGGATCTATTTTTAGACGCCATGCAAGCATCACGTTTTAAGCCATTAAATTGTCAGGGGACTTACTTTTGCCTTTTTGATTATTCGGCTATCTCGAATGAAAATGATGTTGAATTTGCCAAACGAATTACACACGAACATGGTGTAGCCACCATTCCGGTTTCAGTTTTTTATGGTGACAAAACAGACCATAAGGTAGTTCGTTTTTGCTTTGCCAAAGAAAATGACACCTTATTAAAAGCGACCGATAAACTATGCAGGATTTAAAAATAGGATTGGTTCAAACCCACCAGCATTGGGAAGACAAAGCAGCGAATTATACACACTTTGAAGCCATTTTCAAAAAGCATCTTGAAGGCAAAGATGCTGACTTGATTCTGCTCCCTGAAATGTTTAACACCTCCTTTACAATGAATGCACACAGCATGGCAGAAACGATGGATGGTGAAGCTATTAGTTGGCTAAAAAAACAAGCCGCTTTGCTCAAATGTCAGTTGGGAGCATCCTTAATCATTGAAGAAGAAGGACATTTTTACAATCGCTTTGTTATTGTCGATGAAATGGAGGTTTTGGCCTATTACAACAAACGACACCTATTTAGAATGGCTGGAGAAAACGAATTTTTCAGTCCGGGAGAAGAACGGGTTGTCTACGAACTTAATGGTTGGCGAATTTTGTTGCAAGTATGTTATGATTTGCGATTTCCCGTTTTTTCCAGAAATCACTTTGATGGTCAAAAACAAGATTATGACCTCATGATATACATTGCCAACTGGCCCGAAAAAAGAAGCTATGCATGGAAGAATTTAATTCAAGCACGAGCTATTGAAAATCAGGCTTTTTGCCTTGGTTTAAATCGGGTTGGAAAAGACGGAAATGACATCGTATACTCCGGTGATTCAGCCATTTACGACCCTTGGGGAAATCCTGAACTACAATGTACTCCATCTCAAGAAGTTATTCAAATCCAAACAATTAACTATGAAAAATTGGAGGACATCCGTCAAAAATTTACGGCCTATCTGGACGCAGATTAGTTTTCATCAAAATCAACAGAATGAGCACTTAACTAGATGAAAAGGGTATCTTGTTGGGAGATTCCACCTCTTTTTGTTATATTTACAGCTGCTTAATTTTAAAAATCAAAGACAAAATGAAAAAGGTTTACTTATTGGCCTTGACGGTTTATGCTGCCGGTGCTTTAAATGCGCAGGTATCAAACCCTCAGGGTGAGCATGCAGGAGCCAAAAAACTTGCTTTTACAGCTCCGAATAATATTGAGGATCGTCCAATGGCTGAAGATAGAGCTGGTGGAGACATCATTTGGGAAGATGGATTTGAAGATCCAGCTAACTGGATTGCCACTGGTCCTTCGGGAGACTACGATGAGTGGGGATGGTCAATTGGAAGTGAAACGAACGACTGGTACGGTTTTGACGCTGACATGGGTACTTCAGGAAACTTCGCTCGATTCAGAAACGGAGACCCAACCGGATCACCTGATCCAATTGAAGATGCTCCATTTACTTTAGAGTTTGACGGTAGTTTAGATTTAACAGGGATTCCTGCACCACACATTGAGTGGGAGCAATATGGAGCTCGTTTCATCACAACTCAAGAAATTCAGGTTTCTATTGATGGTGGTACTGAGTGGATCACTGTTGGTTCAAACGACGATATTCCTCCTTTGACTATTGACGGTGGAGATGTTTATGCAAAACCTCAAACTAGAAGATTCCCTATTCACTGTGCTATCGCAGATGATCCTTCTAATGTAATGATCAGATTGTACTGGGCTGATGCTGTTAACGGTCCTAGTGCAAACTATGTTGATTACGGATGGTTTGTTGATGATGTAAGAATCGTTGAAGGTTTCTCTTACGATATCCAAAACGATGCTACATACCACAGATCAGGTGTTGATGGACCTGCTTTCGTAGAAGGTCTTGAGTACTACATGATTCCTGAATCTCAAATTACTGAAATCGAATTCTCAGGATGGGGATCAAACAATGGTGGTGCTGATCATACTGGTGCTAAATTGAACATCGAAGTTGAAAAAAGTGGTTCTGTTTATACAGGATCTACAACTCCAGTTGATTTAGCTGTTTGTGATTCAGATTCTTTATCTGGAGCTGCTGCTTTTACTCCTGCTGATGGATTAGGAACTTACAACATTACTTATACTTTCGACGGAGACAATCCTGACGATGTAACTGATAACGATGTTTCTACTGACGCTATCGAAGTAACTGAATTGACTTACGGTAGAGATAATGGAGTTGCTACAGGTGGAATTAACTCTGTAACTTCATCTCCAGAAGGTGTAATGACTATTGGTAACATTATGGAAGTTTTCGGTAATGCTGAAATTGGAGCAATTGATGTTTTCATTTCTGCTGGAGCTGAGAATGATCAAGTTTACGGTGACGTTTATATCTACGATGACGGAGCTGGTGACTGGGTATACCAAAACACTACTGATGAGTATGAATTACAACCAGGTGATGTTGGTGGATTCGTAAAATTATATTTCACTGACGATGCTGTTGTTGTTTCTGAAGGAGATGTTATTTTGATCACTGCTGGTCACTATGGTGGACCAACTCCTCCAACTTTCGGAATGGCTCAGCCAGTTATGGAAGGAACTGTTCAAGGATACATTGACGGATCAGGATTCCAATTGATCACTCCAGATGCTATCATGATTAGAGCTGACCTTCAAAACTATGTTTCTATTGACGAGAAGACTAACAGTAACTTAACTGTTGGACAAAACGTTCCAAATCCATTTGACGTAAACTCATCAATTACTTATAGCTTAGAAGAAGCTGCTAACGTAACTGTACAGTTCGTTGACGCTAGCGGAAGAGTAGTTCTTGATATCAACAAAGGAAACCAAGCTGCTGGTGAGCACAAGCTTAACCTTAACGCTGCTGATTTCTCTGAAGGAATCTACTTCTACACTTTCACTGTAGGTGAAACTAAAATCACTAAAAGAATGGTAGTAACTAAATAGTTATTTGCCTCTTAATATTAAAAAACCCGATCGGTAAAACGATCGGGTTTTTTGTTTTATAAAAGTTTTTTTGAAACTATCCGATGTTCAGAAATTCAGTATAAGAAGAGAGGTTAGATTTAATTTGCAACTCAAAGTATCGTTGCTCAAAATCTTCTTCACTCATTGCCTCTTTTAAATAGGAAATACGATAAGAGTCGAAGTTGGCCAATGCTTGTCGCTCTTCCATCGTCAACCCTTCACCCTCATAATACCGATCTTGTAAATCACTTATTGAGACCGGAAAATGCTCAACTTCCATATTTCCTTCAGGGAATTTCACTCTGCCAAAAGTAACCGATATATTTTGTCTGTCCCAACACATTTCGACGAGTGGTTTACATCTTTATCTCAAGAAACACTATTCTTAGATTAAGAATGAACCCTTTTGAACCTTATTTGTACATTTAATCATAACAAGCAAATAAGCAAAATGAGAAGATTAATAATTGCCACATTATCAGTGATTTCCATTTCTACTGGGCTCTTTACACTGGCATCAGGAACCACCTCTCAGCAAGGTGATGATCCAAAATATTTAAAAAATTGGCAAAAAGTAGATTCACTAGAACGAAAAGGTCTTTACCGAATGGCCTTATCTGAAGTTGAACAAATTTTCGACAAAGCCACCAAACAGGAAAACCACAATCAGGTAATAAAAGCCGTATTGTACGAACTTAGGTACAATGCTTATTTGGAAGAAGACGACTATGTACTTGGAATTTCGCGCCTGGATGAGTTGATTAAAAAGGCTCCTTCTCCCTCAAAAGAAATTCTCCATTCACTCACCGCCGAAGTGTATTGGGGTTATTATTCTTCTAACAGCTGGAAATTTCAGGACAGAACTGAAGTAGCAGATGTTGACTTAAAGGATATAAGAACCTGGGATTTAAAACGAATTGCTCGTCGTATTCAATACCATTATTTGCTTTCATTAAATAATGCTAACATCTCAAAAACAGCTGAAATTAGCGATTTTAGTGATATTGCTTCCTATTCGAATCAGTCCAATGATTTGCGACCAACACTTTTTGATTTTCTGGCTCATCGAGCTTTAGATTTTTACAAATCCAACACTTTTTACATTCAAGGACCAGCAGAAACATTTGTGATGGAAGAAGCACATTACTTCTCCTCCAACTCCACTTTCCTTTCCATGAAACCTGCTACTAAAGATTCGCTGAGTAACCAATTTGCCTCTGTTAAACTTTTTCAGGAACTTACCCGATTCCACTTAGACAATAAGAATCAGGATGCTTTACTCATTCTGGAATTGGAACGATTAAAGTATGTTTATCAAAACGCTTTTCATTCCGAAAAAGACAATCTCTATTATACTGCTCTACAACGCCTAACAAACAACTACCATCAAACACCTTATATTTCGGAAGTATGGTACGAAATTGCGGCTTATCATGTCCAAAAAGGGGATTTATACAGCGCAGCGGGAGACACAACTAATAGATGGGAAAAGAAAGTTGCTTTGGACATTTGTAATAAAACCATTGCAAAATATCCCAATGCTCATGGAGGTCAACAATGTGCAGCCTTAAGAGCCACGATATTGACCAAAGAGTTAAATATTAATGGTGAAGAGGCCGTTCCAACTCAAACAAGATCAAAATTTCTTCTCCAATACCGTAATGTAGATCAACTCTACATGAAAATTATTCCTTTCGATCATAAAAAAATCTATAAGGCATCATACAATTGGGACAAGTTCATTATGGACCTGAGACGTACAAAAGGAATTCACAATTCAACCCTCAACTTAACCGATCCCGGAGACTATCAACCACATACTACTGAAATCTTAATTCCGGAACTCAAAAATGGTCACTACTATGTTATCGTTAGTTCTGATCCTGAATTCAAAGACGGTAACACAGCTTTTTCATTTATGCCTCTTTGGGTAAGTGATATTACTTACCAGAGTCGCGATATTAAAGGAAAGCATCAAGTTCTTGTTTCGGACCGTGAGAGTGGTAAACCATTAGCCGGAGCAAAAGCAACTGTGACCTATCGCAAGTACAACTATCGTAGCCGAATGGACGAGAATAAGATGGTTGGGACCTACACTACCGACAAAAATGGACGATTTAATTTTAATGCATCCGAAGATTATAAAACCTATAATATCTCTATTCAGCATGATGGTCAGATTTACGCTCCAGCTAGTGGTATTTATTCATACCCTTATTATGACTATAATAACAACCATTATTCTACTCAGTTTTTTACCGATCGAACCATTTATCGTCCTGGGCAAACTATCTACTTCAAAGGAATTGTCGTCAACCATTCTGACAATAAAAAGATACTAGCCACAAATTATTCAACTACCGTTTATTTCTATGATGTCAACGGACAGGAAGTTGATCATGTAACTGTTAAAACCAATCAATTTGGTTCATTTGAAGGTAAATTCACTGCTCCATTTGGGGTTTTAACAGGCCAAATGTGTATTAAAAACTCTCATGGCTCTTCTTGCTTTAGAGTAGAGGAATATAAACGACCAAAATTTATGGTTGAAATGAAACCTCTCGAAGGTGAGTTCCAACTGAATGACCAAATTACAACAACTGGTTTCGCAGAAGCTTTTGCTGGTAATAGAATTGATGGTGCCGACGTACAATATCGAATTGTACGAAATACCACTTACAGCCCATGGTACTACTGGTGGTATTGGCAACCTTCCGCACCAAAGGAAATTGCTCATGGAACAACCCAAACGGATGAAAATGGTGAATTTGAAATCTCCTTTAAAGCTTTAGCTGATAAAAGTGTTGATCCAAAAAATCTCCCTGTTTTTTCTTATACCATCTATGCAGATGTAACTGATATAAATGGAGAGACTCACTCCACCAGTACAAATGTGATGATAGGATACCACAGCTTGCAACTGGGTAATAACCTAACATCTGAAATGAATCTTCAAGATGATTTCTTTCTTCGATTAAGCACTACTAACCTCAATGGAGAATCAATTCCAGCCAATGGAGAAATTAGCATTCATCAGCTTCAAGTTCCCAACCAGGTTTATTACGACCGATTGTGGGCTAAACCAGATATGCCTCAGTGGAAGGAAGAAAAATTCAAAGAACTCTTTCCTTTAGAAACCTATCATGACGAAAATATCTACTACAACTGGGAAAAAGGGGAAGAAGTTTTTAGTACTCATTTTGACACTAAAAAAACAGATAGTATTGCTTTTCCTAAATACAGTTCATGGGGACCTGGAGTTTATGTATACGAAGCTGTTTCAAAAGATAAAAGTGGAGTCGAAGTAAAAGATCAATTTTACTTTACTCTTTTTAATCCTGAAGCCAAAAAGGCTCCTACCAATGATCCTTTGTGGATTAAACTGCTAAAATTTAAAGTGGAAGTAGGTGAAACAGCCGAAATATTGGTTGGAACTGCCGATGAAGACATTTTAGTTCATTATGACGTAGAAGTTCAAAATACCATTATCAAGTCTAACCAAATTACCCTTTCAAAAGAACAGAAAAAATTGAGTTTTCCAGTTACGGAAAGTCAAAGAGGGAACTTTACCATTCATTTTACAGCAATTAAAAACAATCGTAAATTTGGTAATTCGGTTACCGTAATGGTTCCCTATACAAATAAGGAACTTGATTTAGAATTCTCCACTTTTCGGGACAAGCTATTACCGGGAGCAGATGAAGAATGGACATTGACCATTAAAAACAAAAAAGGAGAAAAAGAAATGGCCGAGCTATTAGCTGCTCTCTATGATGCAAGCTTAGATGAGCTCTACAGTCCAAATTCTTTTTATCTCAATGTCTATAACACCTATTACGGAAATAGTCAATGGGGAAATCCTCTTGGAATTCAACAAACCTACGGTAGTAATATCCATTATTATTGGAACGATTATGTAGGTTATCCTTACCGCTATTTTCCGACACTAAACTACTTTGGTTATAGCCATTACTATTACCCTGGTTCCTACAATTTTAATTACCTCCGTGGATTAGATGGTGATGTGATGTATGAACAAGAAGCTGTCTCCAAAAAAGAATATAGTAAAGACAAAGTAGCAGAAGCAGCAGAATTAGATCAAACAGCAGTAGATGATTATGATATGCAGGGCGGTATCCTTGATCTTGTTGATTCAGAAATTTCTATGAATACCGCAACAACGTCCACATTAGAAAGTCGAGACGACAACAAACAACAAGCTGTATCAGGTAATGTACAAAACGAAACAACAGGAAGTCCTGAGATGATCGACTTGTCTACCGTTAAAGCTCGTTCAAACTTTAGCGAAACAGCTTTCTTTTTCCCTCAATTGCTCAGTGATGAAAATGGAAATGTTAAGATCAAGTTTACGATTCCAGAATCATTAACTAAATGGAAGTTCTTAGGCTTAGCACACACTCAAGATCTTAAAATAGGAACCATCTCAGAAGAAGTAGTTACCCAAAAGGATTTAATGGTTGTACCAAATGCACCACGTTTCTTACGAGAAGGCGATCAAATAACCATTTCGTCCAAGGTCTCCAACCTTACTGAAGAAGAACTTAAGGGGAAAATTCAATTGAGCCTGATTGACCCTTTTACCGAAGAGGTTATTGATGCTAAATTTAAATTGAAGGACTTTCAACAAGACTTTAGTGTTGAGGGCAAAAAGAGTACGGTGGTTTCCTGGAACATTGCCGTTCCTTACGAAGTTTCGGCCGTGAAATATAGAATTGTAGCCAAAGCAGGAGATTTCTCGGATGGAGAGGAAAATGTATTGCCAATTTTATCGAATCGTATGATGGTAACTGAATCGCTTCCATTGCCAATTCGCGGGAAAGAATCTAAGGCATTCAGCTTTGACAAACTAAAAGCATCGGGTAGCAGTGCTACTTTACGTCACCATCGTTATACGCTGGAATTCACTTCAAACCCTGCCTGGTATGCTCTACAAGCTATGCCTTACATGATGGAGTATCCTTATGAATGTGCCGAGCAAACCTTTACGCGTTATTATTCAAATGCTATTGCTTCTCACATCATGAATTCAAACCCTAAGATCAAAAAGGTGATTGAAGATTGGGGAGAAAATTCACCAGAAGCATTCTTGTCCAATTTGGAGAAAAATCAGGAGCTAAAGTCCGTTATTTTAGAAGAAACGCCATGGGTTTTAGATGCACAAGATGAAACCCAAAGCAAAAAGAACCTGGCCATTTTACTGGATATGGAACGCATGTCACGTGAGCTGGATAAAGCTCTGGCTAAAACCATAAAAAATCAATCCCCTAATGGTGGATGGCCTTGGTTTCCTGGAATGCGAGAAAATCGCTACATCACGCAACACATTATAACCGGAATGGGGCATTTGGATCATTTAGGAATAAAGGATGTGAAAGAAAATCACAAAGTGTGGAAAATGGTGAAAAAAGGTGTTCAGTATTTGGATGGGGAAATTGTCAAAGATTATCGCAACATCAAAAAATACGACCCTGATTATAAAATCAACCAACACATTGGGTACACTCAAATTCAATATCTCTATGCCCGATCGTATTTCCCTCAAATTGGGATGAACAAAAATACGCAGGAGGCAGTAATGTACTTTAAAGATCAAGCCAGCAAATTCTGGCTCAACTTTAACATTTATGCCGAAGGAATGATTGCCCTGGCCGCTCACAGAATGGAAATGAAAGAACTTTCAACCGACATTGTTAAATCCTTAAAAGATCGTGCTATTCATAAAGAAGAGTTTGGAATGTACTGGAAGGAGTACTATGTAGGATATTATTGGTACGAAGCTCCAATTGAAACTCAGGCACTCATGATTGAGATGTTTGATGAAGTAACCAATGATCAAGAAGCTGTAGAAGAGTTAAAAATTTGGTTACTCAAAGAAAAACAAACCACCAATTGGAAAACCACCAAACAAACTACCGAAGCTGTTTATGCATTATTGCTCAAAGGAACAGATCTCTTAGCCAATGATGATTTGGTTGAAATTACTGTGGGTGGCAAAGCCATTGAGTATGTTGAAAACCCTCAGGAAAATAATCCTTACCAGGTTAAATCACAAGCCGGAACAGGTTACTTTAAAACCCACTGGAACAAAGAAGAAGTAAAACCAGAAATGGGAGACATTCAACTCACCAAAAAGAGTGAAGGTGTAGCCTGGGGAGCAGCTTATTGGCAATACTTTGAAGATTTAGACAAAATCACTTTTGCCGAAACCAATCTCAAATTAGAAAAACGTTTGTTTTTGGTTGATGTAACAGATGAAGGAGAGAAACTAAGAGCTGTTGAGGATAATCAAACCTTAGAAGTGGGTGATAAGGTTAGAGTACGTATTGTATTGCGAACAGATCGAAATTTAGAATACGTTCACATGAAAGATATGCGCGCCTCCGGTTTTGAACCAATTGATGTATTATCCTCTTATCGTTATCAAGATGGCCTGGGGTATTATCAAGCCACAAAAGATGCCGCGACCAACTTCTTTTTTGACTTTATCAAAAAAGGAACATATGTCTTTGAGTACGATTTAAGAGTTCAACACAAAGGAAATTTCTCGAATGGAATTACCACTATTCAATGCATGTATGCTCCTGAGTTTACAGCTCATTCGGAGGGAATACGTGTAAATGTGAAGTAAAACTTGCTTTTTCAACCTACAAAAATGCGGAACCGTTATGGTTTCGCATTTTTTATATCATCCTGACGATAGGTTAAAAAGTGTATTTTTGCTCTGTAATCCAATTTGATAATGAGGACATTATTGCTCACTTTTCTAATCTTTTTTCAACTGAAGATGGTCTTTGGGCAAGATGCTTATACCGACTCCTTATTGCAAGAATTGGACAAGGTTGAAAAGGAATCCGAGAAGGTTGATTTACTCAACCAAATTGCAGCTCATTTAGTTTGGATCCTTCCCGACAGTTCTATTTCCTACGGTAAAAAAGCACAGTTAAAGGCATTGAGCATTAATGATCTCGAAGGGCAATCAAGAGCTCTTTGGTCTATCTCTAGCAGCTATTACATTACCGGCTATACCGATTTGGCATTGGAAAAAGGACAGGCCTCCATTGAAATAGCCAAAGAGTCCGGCAATATTAATCTCATTACAGGTAGTGCCAATAATTTGGGATTAATTTATCAGGATTTAGAGAAGTATCAGGAATCTATCGATTATTTCAAAGAGGCTATTGATTATGCACGGCAAGGAACTGAAAATCCTCATTCCATCATCAACAACATGGCCAATTCATTTTATTATTTGGAAGATTATGACAAATCCATGCAATACCATGAAGAAGCTTTAAAAATCCGACAAAAGGATAAGAACTACAGTGGTATTGCCGATTGCCTAAATGATATTGGATTAGTTCATTGGAAGCAGGGTGATGATGATCTGGCTATTCAAAAAATTAAACGGTGTATTTTTATTAAGGATAGTATTGGTGATATGGAAGGAATTGCCTTTTCATCACTCGACTTAGCTAGTATTTATGATGAAAAAGGAGATTATTCAAATGTAAAAAACTACGCTCAAAAAGGATTAGACGCCTCCATTGTTATTGGTTCCAAACGCTACAAACAATTTGCTTACGATCTCTTATCTCGCGCTGAATATCATTTGGGAAATTATAAAAAAGCTTACGAGCTACACCTTAATTACACCACCATTAAGGATAGCATTCTCAACGAAGAATCCATCAAAAACACCTCCATGCTCGAGGCCAAATACGAAAACCAAAAAAAACTAGCCGAGATTGAACGGTTGGAGAAAGAAAAAGAAATTGAAAAACAGGAAAATGCTAAAAACTCTGCTTTAATTGAGCGGGATAAAATTGTAAAAATTGCCCTTTTTAGTGGATTGGGCTTACTGGTTTTACTGGCTTTTGTGCTTTTAAAGGGGCTCCGTCAAAAGAAGAGAGACAATGAAGTAATTAGCTCCCAAAATTTGGAATTGGAAAGTCAGAAGAAAGAGATTAAAAAACAGCACGAACAGTTAGAAATACACTTTCAAGAAATCAGGGATAGTATCACCTATGCCGAACGGATTCAAAAAGCTATTTTACCACCATTGGACTATTTCTATAAAATGATTCCAGACAGTTTTGTTTTATATAAACCAAAGGATATTGTAGCAGGCGACTTCTATTGGCTGGAAACCGTTGGTGATCGGATTATTTTTGCCGCTGCCGACTGTACAGGACATGGTGTTCCGGGAGCCATGGTAAGCGTCGTTTGTCATAATGCCCTAAACAGAGCCGTAAGAGAGTTTAATTGTACCTCACCGGCGGCCATTTTGGACAAAACCAGAAATTTGGTCATTGAGACCTTTGAAAAGAGCAATGAGAACGTCAAAGACGGAATGGACATTGCCATTTGTGCTTTGGAAAAAGGCAGTAATAAACTTGAATTCGCAGGAGCCAACAACCGTCTATACCTCATCAGAAATAATGAGATTACTGATGTAAAAGGGGACAAACAACCCATTGGCCAGTATGCCGACCCTGAGCCCTTCACCAATCACGAACTGCATATTGAAGAAAACGATCACATTTACATTTTTTCAGATGGTTATCCCGACCAATTTGGCGGACCTGATAATAAAAAACTAAAGTATAAAGCCTTTAAGCAAATTCTCCTGAACCACATCCATCAACCTATGAATGAGCAATTAACTTCATTGGATGAAGCCTTTGAAAATTGGCGAGGAAAATTTGAGCAGGTAGATGATGTCTGCGTTATCGGGCTTAAACTTTAAATTTACCCCCTAAACTTAAAAGATGGCACTGACCAATAACGATATTTTAAAAAAATTACGAGTAGCACACAAACTCACCACTAAGGACATTGTTGACATTTGTGCCCTGGTTGATTTTCAAGTAACCGAAAGTGAATTAGGTGCTTTTTTCCGAAAAGAAGGACACCCTAAATACCGAAACTGTGGAGATCAGATTCTCCGTAATTTTTTGAACGGACTCGTTGTTCACCTAAGAGGTCCTATGCCTGAAAAACCAGCCAAAAAACCAAATTCTTAAGTTTGGAAAATGCTCCCCAAAATAGCAAAGCCTCACTGCTAAAAAAAATCTTTTTTTGGCTGGCTCCGCTGCTTTCGTTGAGCATTGTTCTGTTTGGAGATTTAGATCCCGAACGACCCGAAACAACTTATACTTTAGCGGTTGCGGTTTTAATGGCCATTTGGTGGATGACAGATGTAGTTCCGCTGGCTATAACCTCTCTCCTCCCACTCTTGCTCTTTCCACTTTTTGGAGTGATGGACGGAAAAGTAGTTTCGGCCACCTATTTCAATCATATCATCTTTCTTTTTTTAGGTGGATTTTTAGTCGCCCTGGCAATTGAAAAATGGGGGTTGCATAAACGTATTGCCTTGCGAATTTTAAGCATGGTTGGCTCCAGCCCTGCCCGAATTATGCTTGGGTTTATGCTGGCTACGGCTTTCCTTTCTATGTGGATTTCAAACACGGCCACTACAATGATGATGGTTCCCATTTTAATTTCCATCATCAGTAAATTGGAAGAGGTAAATGGTCGTGAAAAAATTAGCAACTACGCCATTGGAATGCTGTTGGCAGTTGCTTATAGTTCATCTATTGGCGGAATTTCAACTTTGGTGGGTACAGCTCCAAACCTTTCTTTTGTACGGATTTTAGAAACCCATTTCCCCAACGCACCGGAGATTAATTTTACCAATTGGTTTTTGTTTGCATTACCTATTACCATCATTCTATTCATTCTGCTTTATGTCTATTTGTACTTTCTCTACGTTCGTAAAAAGACTGAATGGAAGAACATTGACAAATCCGAAATTAAACAGTCCTATCGCGATTTAGGCAAGGTGACTTTTGAAGAAAAAGTGTTGATCGTAGCCTTTGTCAGCATGGCCTTACTTTGGTTTTTCCGGGCCGATATCCAAATTGGTCAATTCCGAATTCCGGGCTGGTCTAATTTATTTCCCGAACCCGGTTATTTTAACGACGGAACAGTCGCCATTTTCATTGCTATTATCTTGTTTTTAATTCCATCCAAACAAAAAAAGCCCGACCATATTATGGATTGGAAAACGTCCACAAAAATTCCATGGGAGATTATTTTATTGTTCGGAGGAGGATTTGCCTTAGCTGCAGGAATTAAAGAATCGGGATTGTCTAATTGGTTTGGAGAACAATTGTTGTTTTTAAAAGGCGTTCACCCGCTCATTTTAATTTTGTGCATCACTTTCCTCATTACTTTTTTAACGGAAATTACCTCCAATACTGCCACAGTAGAAACCTTTTTGCCCATTTTAGCCGGACTGGCCATGAGCATTGAGAGTAATCCAATCTTATTCATGATTCCAGCCACCATTGCAGGTTCAATGGCCTTTATGCTTCCAGTCGCCACTCCCCCCAATGCTATCGTTTTTGGGACAAAACGACTGCGCATGGCGCAGATGGCCAGAACAGGGTTGGTGTTAAACCTCATCGCCATTACCGTCATTGCCTTAATGACTTATTTCTATGGAACGGAAATTTTCAATGCGGATCCAACCGTCTATCCAGATTGGGCAAAGTGATATTAAACAAGTAAACGTAACTTTAAATTCCCTTTGTTCTTGATTAAAATATATTCCTTAGGAATGGAATTTTTATCCGAAACCACTTGGCGCTCATAGGTCTCTGTTGAAACCGAAAAACTCAATGGTGTTGTTGTATTTACTAAGTCAAACCCCAACCTCAAGTAAGCACTTCCATCGGACCATTCTTTGTCGATATAAGTAATGAGATCATCCGTTTCATAATGCCTTAAAAAGTGTCGAATTAATTTATCTAAACCTCCTACAACAGTTGTATTTTCCAAAGAGCAATATCGTTCTAATTCGGTAGAATAATAAGAAGGGTTTTCGTACTTCATGAATCGGATTTTTGAAAAAACCGCCAGAGCTACTAATTGATCTTTGTGGAATAAACCCAAAAAGTATTTTCCTCCGCCAAAACCCATTAGGTGATTTTGGTTTAGGAATTTCATTGCTATTTTTTTATCCACTAACTGAACGGATGTTGCTCGTCCGTGAATTCGAAATTCATTTAACCCACAAAGGGATCTTAAACGAGATAATAATTGAGCTGGTTTTCTTCGATATTGATCTTCGTACACATAAACATCTAATTCCTCCTTTTTTTCTTCTCCAAGACTGAAAAAACCAATTCGTTTAGCTTTCACCTTAATTACAGATTTAGACTGTTGATCCACCTCTGCACCACAATCAATTAAATACTTTATGATTTCTTCTTTCCAGTTCAATTGGTGGTAAATTTACAAAGAATGCGTACATTCATAGTACAACACTTACCCTGATAACTCGCTACTTAAATAGGGGTAATCATTTGATTATCCGATTTATAATTAAATCCCCCTAAAAAATGAAAAGAACCTTTACCCTATTTACCCTACTATTCATTTTCTGTGCTTTTGGTTTTGGTCAAAGCCCACTAAATCATATAAGTTCTACCCTTGGTGGTTCAACCTATGAAGTTTGTTTTTATGACAATTTGGTTTTTGCCGGATGCGCTAACACCTTTAGAGTTTATGAATTGGATGGACCGAATGACAAACCGGAGACTATTGTTTATGAAGAGCGTTTCATCTCTAACATTGATCAAATTCTGGTTCATGGTGACCATTTATACCTTTGCGTAAATAGAGCGGGACTTTATAAATACGATATTTCAACTCCTTCCAATCCTGAGTATGTTACTCATTATGAACCTAGCAGTATAGATGAATCTATTTACGATGTTGCTTTTTATGGAGATAGTCTCTTGGTAGCAGCTAAAACAAGTTTATTGGTTTTAGAAGATGCGGGAGGTAGTATTAACTATGTAGATACTTATGCTAGCTATCCTTCTCCCGCACGAATTAGAGGTTTGGATGTAAAGGATGATTTTTTGGCTTACACAGTTGCTTATTCCATTTTCAGCGCCAATGATGGCGTTTATTTAGTGGATTTAACCACAATGACCGAGGAAGACTATTTTGCCGATAACGCTGGTGATCCGGTTGAAGTTTATTTCGGACAATCCAATGAACTACTACACGTTATGGGAGGTCAACTTCCGGCAACATTATTCAACGGACGATATTATGCTTTAGATTATAGTGTTCCTTCTTCACTTAATATGGTTTATGCTGATACTATTGAAGGTCAAATTCTGGCTGGTGGATCAGTTGCCATACCAATGAGTGCTTTTATTCTCAACGATACAGTTTATGTATCAACACAAGGAGGTGGCCCACAAGGATGGAGTTTACCGACTCCTTACACCGGACAAATTCACATATATGATGCTACCGATGCCAGTGATATTACTTATTTAGCCGATGTATATGCCGGGCTTTATCATTTTGACGCGGACATTAATCCTACCAATCGAAAAATGTATGTTGCTTCGGAATGGTATGGCATTTTAACAGTAGACATTAGTGATATTTACAACGATATTGACTACGGAAAAACCTGGACTGGAGGTTGGTGTCATGGCTCCGCTCAGGCACAAAATCGATTAATTGAAGCCAACGAAGGTTTTGGTGTTCGTTTATTTGATGTAACCGATAAAGCTAATCCTTCACTAATTGCTGAAGACACCCTTGTTGGATTTTGTAGAGCTGTGGCTCTGGATGATGATGCCGACTATGCTTATTGTTTTTACCTAACCGGAGATCGTTTTAGAGTGTATGACGCCAATACGCTAGATCAGGTGGCTACGCAGGATATTGATCCCGGAGTTCTGTTTATTGGTAATTTTCAAAATGCACGCTATCATAACGGCCGAATTGCTGTGATGGAAGAAGTAAGTGCTTTTAACAAAAAAATCACGGTCATGGACGTCAATGATCCCTTGAGCCCGGAAGTAGAGCATATCCGTCAAAAAAATACCATTGAACATCTATTATGGTTATCGGACGGAAATTTATTGGCCTGTGCAAAAGACTCTCTGCTCATTTTTGATCCGGAAACCATGAATGTACTGGATGGTTATGAATCTCCCCTGGGACAAGAGTTTAAAGCTGTTGCCGAATCGGAAGACACACTTTATGTATTTGCTTCAGGAGGAGCTGAAGGAATTATGACTTTTAACTATTCTCCAACAACCGAAAGTCTAACTTTCCTCTCTACATCAGCCTACAGTATGCAAAGTAACGATCGTATTTTAATGGCAACAGACGACACCCTTTTATACATCACTTCATCCGTCGATTCCTTAAAAGCATTGACCATATCAGCACCTCACAATGTTGTCGCATCTTATAATCATGGAGCAGATTTTGTTTTTGATCACCTATGGGGAGTTCAGGACCTCTATTATCAAGATGGACTTTTGTACTTGAATGAATATATGGGTCAAACTTCCATTTTTACAACTTTATCACTCATCAGTGGAATTGAGGAAAAACAATTTTCACAAGCATTGGAAGTTTATCCAAATCCTTCAAAAGGGCAATTCCAAATCATCCTAGCTGAAAGTGGAAAGTTGAATGTATTTAATGCAAACGGACAGCAAATTATTACTCAAAATGTACAAGAAGGAATCTTAAATTTAGATATGAGCCGCCAAAATACGGGCGTTTATTTCCTGATTGTCCAATCAGAAAACACCATTTTTCATCAAAAACTAATTATCCAATAAGCCTGTATTTACAGGCCTTTCTGGTCACCCATCTTCAAAAAGAATAAAAAAAGTTTCTTTTTCTTGCAGCGTTTTTAGCTTTTTATCCTCTATAGAGTAAAACGTTCAATTATGAAAAGGATTAAATACTTACTCTTTACTGCATGTTTGTCTGGGATAGGGCTTACAACAACCGCCCAAACTTTATGCGATGACTTTACGGCCGAACCCTGGCCAACAGAATTTACAGCATTCAACCCTGGCGATACACTAGGGTTTACACAAGATGGTACACAGCCAGTAATCGTTTCGAGCGAAGACTATGTTTTTATGGCAATGGCTGGACCAGATCCGGGAATTTACATGGTAGGAGAAGTTGATTTTGAATTTGATGGAAGTAACCAATCTGCTCAATTTGAAATTTACGGTTTTGAAGGTCAATACAACGAAATGGGATTCGCTGTAAATGGATCGGCCATTGAATACATGGACGCTACTTTCCCACTTACAATTGGTGGAGTAACAGTTGATTTAGACGATTCTGCTCCTGATTTTGATTCATGGGACAATGCTTATTTAACCTTTACCGGAAACTTAGATGAAGTAACCATTGTTGGTTTTGAATCCGGTGTTCTTTCTCTTTGTGTAGAAGATGTGGTAGACACCGAAGCACCTTGTGATGATTTTACGATGGAACCTTGGCCAACGGAATTTACAACTTTTAACCCTAACGACACATTAGGTTTTACACAAGGCGGAACTCAGCCGGTAATCGTCTCTTCAGAAGATTATGTCTACATGGCTATGGGAGGTCCTGACCCTGGTATTTACATGGTAGGAGAAGTTGATTTTGAATT
>JAKSBJ010000079.1 GCA_022361195.1 Flavobacteriales bacterium | reverse complement strand
TCACAAAATAAATCACTTCCCCGCTTTATAATACTCAATCACCTTTTTTTATCCCATTCGGCAGGTGATTTATCGGGTTGAATTTGATTCATGCAGTAAACCCTGTTTTTGTCGTTAGAGTAAGCTCTGTGAAGGTGCTCCCAGGTTTCGATATCTACTTTGGGTAATTTCCTGGCATCGAAATAGACTCTTTTTTCATCTTTGGAGAAACCATTTTTGAGGGGTTTCCAGCTTTTCAAATCGGCACCTTTACGCGCGGCGCTTTCGTAAAAAACCTGCTCAGCGTCTTTGGCAAAGGTTTTATGCTTTGGAATTAGCTCTAGAGTGGTTGGTTGGGTGCAGCTTTTAATGACTTTACCGTAGTAATACGCAAAGTTTTGGTCAAAAGCATATCCATTTCCCAGGTAGTTAAAACTAGCTGCATCCAATCCTTTTAAAGGCTTAAGTGAGGTTTCATATTCCATGTAGGCATGGTTTTTATCCTTCCAATAGGAGTCTCCTACTTCTTGAAAAGAATCTCGGTCCACCTTTGCTAATTTGGTCCAGCCATGGTAAACAAAATCCTTATCGCGGGCAATGAAATCATTGTCTTCATAGACCTCAAAAGTTTCAATATCGGCTTTCATTAATTTTTTCCACTGATGCCAGACTTTTCCGTTCTCCACTTTCCAATAGGTTATGGATGAGCCGTAGGATGGTTTTGTTACTTTTTGTTCAGGGAATTCGGTCAGTTTTTTCCATTTCATAGGTGAAGGTTTAGTTTGTGAAATTGTTTTATGCTAATGTTAGTGGTTTGTCTGAAATTTTAGCCTTAGTCATAATGATCTTTCGTGCGTGGTTTAAAATAGTCATCCGGTTCTAAAAAACGCATGATATCAGTTTGAACATAAAGAACTTCCAGTGATTCCGGATCAACAATAATAAACTGTCTCTTATTAAACCTTGGCTCTTTAATACTAACCACAATCACATCTTTGTTGTTTCCGTCCCTTTGCAGCCTTCCTTCATCAAAATAGGCATTGATACTTGTTACTCGAATGTTGTTTTCGTCAAGACGTAACTTTATTTCAGCTTTTATCTGAGCTACTTTTTCTTCTATCATTTTATAGGAGCAGGTTTAGTTTGTTAGTGATAATCTTGTTTATGCATTTTCGCGGATTAGTTCCTTAAATGATTGCGTTAGTTTTTGGAGTTCGGCTTCAGTATCTCTATCCGTTATTCCTCCTTCTTTTGAAACCTTTCCTTTCATTCCTTGAATTAAGAGTGTTGTCTCCTCTGTAAAAAGGGCCAGTATAGTGCTCATGATTAGCTTTAGCTCTTCATGTGCTTTTTCGCCACTTGCGGAGGCAGTTATGAGTCCAACAGGCTTATCAGTAAATATAGTGGTTGACACAAACCACTCAAGGAAGTTTTTTAACCGACTTGGAATACTAAAAACATATTCTGGTGTACAAATTATGACGCCATCTGCATTGGCAATTTTGTTTCTGATGTCGACAATTTCATTGGGCACATTCTCATCGCTTAACTCAGTGCTAAAATGGGGGAGTTGACTTAAATCCTCTATTATTTCAAAGTCGAATTCGGATTTTTCAGATTCCGCGATATACTTTAGAACGGTTAGATTTCGTGAGTTTTGACTCGCGCTACCACAGATTCCAATTATTTTCTTTTTGGCGTTCATTGATTGCTTGAGCTGTCAGCTGTGGATTTGTGGTAGATCTTAATTTCTGAATCCTCAATATTAAAGCCCGTCCCAAAAAAGTCCCAGCCTTTTCGTTCGTAGAAATTTTCTAAATCGGTAGAGAGATACAGCCACTCAAATCCCTTTTTATGTGCCTCGGAAAGGCCATGTTTAAGCAAGGATTCGGCAATACCTTTGTTTCGGTATTCGGGATTGACAAAAAGACAAGCAAACCAAGGGTAAAGATCTTGTCGGCTAATGATGTCGTTTGTGATGAGGGCATAAGAGGCAATAATCTCATCATTGGACAAGACAATGTAAAACTTGGGTAAAGGTTTATCCTTGTCAACTGAATTTAAAATACAGTCCTGATAAAACTTAAAATTGCTGTCACTCCCCCAACATTTCCAGAAGTAGTGGATTGCCTTCTCCATGAGGTCTGGTCTATTCGAAATTTCAATTATCTCCATTTGTTGTCTAAGTTATTTTAGCGGTCATCATGCTATAATTGTGAGAATCGCCATCAATTCTAAACATATCTTCTACCTCTCCAACTTTCTTAAATCCTAATTTATGGTATAAGCAAATAGCAGGATTATTTTGAGAAAGTACCCACAAATCAATTCGCTCAATTGAGGTTTCGTTTTTTGACCAGTCCAACATCCATTCAATGAGTAGACTTCCCAAACCTTCTTTTCTATAATCACGATCTACTCCCATGCCCATAAGTGCTCTATGCCCGGTATAATTTTGATTGAGTGATTTTAAGTCGATATGGCCAATAATTTCATCCTTTTCATTCACCGCAATAAAAGCTCGTCTCCAACCTAATTCGTTCAGAGATAAGGATTGTCCTTTTCTAAAACTATCGGCTACTGCTGTTGGCAGACTCAAATCATCGCTGGAAATGGGCAAAAACAGTGGCGTATTTTCTTTACCATTATCCGAAATATGATCGTTGAGATAAGCCAAAAACTCATCAATTCTCTCGCTTGCCAAAGGCTTTATTTTTATGTCTCTCGCCATTTAGGTGCTAATTATTTTCACTTATTCTTCTTTTTACAAGGCTTTTACTTTTTCCAAATCAAGTTCACCGCCCATTTCATAAAAGTAATTCAATTGCCATTTTTGAGTTCGTTCGGCTTGTTTATTGGTTGGAATATCCCAGGCGGGATATACTCTAAATCCTCTTTTCCCTTCTTTTTTATCCGTTGAGATGATTCCTTTTTTCAGTAGAACCGATTTTGGGAAAACGAACTGCCCCAATTTGTCTTCCGAACTGGCATTTATCACGTAAAAATCAATTTGATCGGAGGCGTTAAAGGGTTCAATAATTCCCTTTTCATTTCGTTTCCAAAAGGTCACAAATTGCCCTACTTTTTTAGGGGTAATTTTAGCACTCCTGCTCAAAATGTTTAATCCGTTCAGTTTAAATTGACAAGCGTGATACTCTTGACTTTCTGCCTCTGTTTTGAAGTCTGAAATTGTAAACGAACAGGGGTCGTAGACTTGCGTTTTTATGTCACTTAGTTTTGGGTCCATTTTTGAATCAGTATGATCTTGTTGAGTTGCTTATTGGTGAATTTATCAATCTAAAATAGCGGAGAAGTGACGCCAAAAGTGAGTCCATAAGACCAAATGTTGTCACTCCAAAAATCCTGAGCTTTAAATACGTGACTTGAAAAGAATTCAAAAGACAAGAAGAGCTTTGGGGCCAATGCATATTCGTATCCCAAGGTGTATCGCATTACACCTAAATAGTTCCGACTAAGGTTGATGCTAACGAGATTGTTTTCCAAACTAAATTCAGGATAGCCATAAAAGCGTACGCCTGATTGTACATATCCGGTAATGTTGTGCTTTTTTAAAGGGAGCCGATAACCAATTCCTCCAATTAAATCAGAAAAGGTCGTTTTCCCTTTAAAGCTGGTGGAGTCATTGAGTGGATAATCCAAATTCATGCTTGAATTAAACACATCAAAGTTGACTCTAAAAACGAGGTTTGTTATATCCCGATACTCAATACTCGTTTGAGTCATTAATCCGCCCGATAAATCCTGCGTTTCATGGAGCACATAGCCCAGCTGGAACTGCGGCATAAAGGTGCGTTCCAGATCATTGGTGGCGTCCTCATTATTTTGTCCCAGAACTGCAAACTGGATACTAAGCAATAGAATAAATAGGATTGATTTAGAACTATTCATATTCGTGTTTTTCGATTAAAAAATATGCCTTACCTCTATTTAAGTACTTTGAACAAACAATAGGTGGTATGGCCTTTGGGAAGATTGGGTAATTCTCCAAAAACTTTGTAGCCCTGCTTTTCATAAAAAGGAAGCGCCTGAAAGCTGACTGTTTCCGTTCGCATATAAGCAAACCCTTTTTCCCTGGCAAATTCTTCAGCTGCTTTTATCAGTTTACTACCAACACCTTTGTTCCTTGTTTTTTCGGAAAGCCACAACAATTCAATGATGCAATAATTCCAAAAAGCACAAGCTCTTATTCCTCCCAAAACATTTCCATCATCATCTTTTGCAAATACAGCAAAGCGGGTATCTTCTTCAAAAACCACCTCGTCTGGAATGTGCTGCTGGTTATAGGATTGGATCCCTTTACTGATAACCTTTAAGTCCTCTTTTTGGGGATTGGCTGTTACTTCGATTTTCATTTTAAGCTTATTTCAACTCTGTTGGGTCGTGGTATCCAAAATAGTCCATTTCATTCCCGAAATTGTGAATCAACTCTCTTACTTTATCCAGGGATTCAAGTCGCATTTCATTATCTACCGCTCTAATTGTTGCCAATTGATCTACCGGATGATTTTTGTCTTCGATTTCGGCCCGTAAGTAGTAGGCATCTCCCACATAAAAAATCCATTCATCATTTGCCTTTATAGCGACACCACAGTGCCCCAGCGTATGTCCAAACAAAGGAATTAAATATAGTTCCGACTCGGAACTTACAGCCACTTTTCGCGCAGCTACTCCAAACCATTCAGCATCATTGACTTCATACAATTTCAAATCCGGATCATGATCTAATTGCTGTTGCAGATAACGTTCGTCTCCACCTTTAAAAGCTTCATATTCCTCCTTTGAAACATGAACTTTAGCCTTAGGAAAATCCATGAGCCCACCAATATGGTCAGGGTCGAGATGTGAACAAATAATATGCTCCACCTTTTCAGGATTCAATCCTAGTTTTTCAATTTGCCGGATAGCTATTAAACTTTCGTCAAATTCAAAGCCAGTCACTTCAATTAGTTCTTTCCCCAACCTCTTTTCGGGTTCTTTTGATTCTAAAAGTCCAATTCCGGAATCAATTAACACTAGTTTATCGTCTTCTTCAATGAGCAAACAATGTCCTATTGCCGAACCCATTGGAGATTCAATTTTTACGCAGTTTAAATGATGAATTTTTGACATCTTTATTTGGGTTGTAGTTTATTTAGTGGTATCGACTCTTACACATTATAAGGTTTGCATCTA
>JAKSBJ010000080.1 GCA_022361195.1 Flavobacteriales bacterium | reverse complement strand
TAGTACAGATGGATACATGGATCAATTTGGAGGACCAAAAAGTAAAAAATTTAAGTACGCACCTTTTATAAAAATGCTTCAGGAAATTCAACACCTATCACTTACTGCACAAAAAGAACATATTAATCGGGCTTTTGAAGACTGGAAAGGCGACCTCGAACAAATCGACGACGTTTGCGTGATTGGAGTCAAACTCTAGAAAAAATCGCCACCAAACGGAGGAGATTCACAGGCATATATAACACAAAAACTATTAGCCTGATAAATCGACGACGTTTGTGTGATTGGAGTTAAACTCTAGAAAAAATCGCCACTAAACGGAGGAGATTCACAGGCTTTTATAACCCGAAAACAATTAGCCTGATAAATCGACGACGTTTGCGTAATTTGGGGCAAATTATAAACGATTTTCCACTTTATCTACATTAAATTTTCTTCTTATTCTTAGCTTTGTACCCTCTTGTATCGTGGGATTCTATACATGCTCTTGTCATCACTTAGCTTTGCTTTAGTAAACCTTTGTGTAAAAATACTTTCGGATAAACCCAACCTCTTTCCTGAAATTCAAAATTACCCTGTTCAGGAACTGGTTCTATTTAGATCATTAGTTTCATTGAGTATTTGTGTAGCCATTATCAAGGCGAAGAAAATTCCTTTTTTTGGCAACAACAAAAAGTGGCTTTTAACACGTGGAATTGCTGGCGTTACCAGTTTAACACTTTTCTTTTTCACTCTGGAGAATCTCCCAATGGCAATCGCCACAACAGTACAATACCTCTCTCCTATTTTCACCATTTTAATTGCCATTTATTTGGTTAATGAAAAGGTTAAACCTATTCAATGGTTATTCTTTGCCATTTCGTTTAGTGGAATCATTGTGATTGGCTGGGACGGAAATAGCTCTGGAAGTATTGAACTTATTTGGCTGGTACTTGGCTTATGTTCAGCTGTGATTTCGGGGGTTGCTTACAATGCCATTATTCAATGCAGTAAAACTGATGAGCCTGTAACGGTCGTAATGTATTTCCCCTTAGTTGCCACCCCGGTAATGTTGGTACTTTGTTACGCCTGGGGCTATGTTATTCCACAAGGAATTGAGTGGTTATTGTTACTCTTAATTGGCGTACTTACTCAAATCGCTCAAGTGTCCATGACCAGAGCTTTTAATAGTGCCTCGGCATCCAAAATCACTCCAATAAAATATGTAGGAGCTGTTTACTCAGTAGTTATTGGACTCTTTGTCTTTGATGAAAAGTTAAGTTTATACTCCAGCTTTGGAATAGTATTGATTCTAATAGGAGTCTTGCTCAACACCTTTTTAAAACAGCGAAAACTGGCTAAGTAAAGTTCAGCTCGTAAAGGCGATAATAATGTCCTTTTAAATCAATCAATTGTTGATGATTTCCTCGTTCTTGAATAGTACCATTGTCAATAACCAAAATCTCATCTGAATTTACAATGGTTGATAGACGATGCGCAATAACAATGGAGGTTCGTCCCTTTTGAAGCTCTTTCGTTGCATTTTGAATTAACTCTTCTGATTCTGAATCAACACTAGCAGTAGCCTCATCTAAAATCAAAATCTTAGGATTATAAACATAAGCTCTGATAAAAGAGATCAATTGCCTTTGTCCAACGGATAAAATTCCTCCTCTTTCCTTAACATTGAATTCATAACCTCCTGGTAATTGCATAATGAAGTCATGCGCTCCAACCTTTTTTGCAGCGGCAATTACATCTTCTTTACGAATGGTTTCATCCCCCAGAGTAATGTTATTATATATCGTATCTGAAAAGAGAAATACATCTTGCAATACAATGGCAATACCTTTGCGTAAAGTGTTAAGTTCAATATCACGAATGGAGTGGTCACCTATTTGAATACTTCCTTTTTGGAATTCGTAAAAACGAGTTAACAAGTTGATTATAGTTGACTTTCCAGCTCCTGTAGTTCCAACTAAAGCCACCGACTTTCCTGCCTCAACCTTAAAGCTAATTCCTTTTAGCACCCAGTCCTCGTCCCGATAAGCAAACCAAACATCTTTGAATTCAATTTCCCGATTAAAATCCACTGTAACAATCTTTCCTTCATCATCAATGTGTTCTTCCGTATCCAAAACATTAAACACCCGTTCAGCACGAACAATTCCACGCTGTAAAACATTA
The DNA here is from genome assembly GCA_022361195.1 of Flavobacteriales bacterium. Taxonomy (GTDB): domain Bacteria; phylum Bacteroidota; class Bacteroidia; order Flavobacteriales_D; family Crocinitomicaceae; genus JAKSBJ01. The sequence continues at coordinate 24,274 of JAKSBJ010000080.1, read as the reverse complement.
AACTTATCAGCCAACATCCGAATAGGACGATACAACATGTGCACCCACAAAATGAATCCAAACATTATCGCCACAATGTCACTTGAACTCTCTTCGTCAATTACATCGAGCTGAAACATTCCCCACATAATCAATACAGCAATGGAAAGTGAGCTCAACAATTCTACTACCGGAAAAAAGATTGAATTCGCCCAAATAGCATCAAAATGTGCCTGACGATGATCGGCATTAATTTGCTCAAAACGTTTGTATTCAATCTTTTGACGATTAAACAACTGAACAATTGACATTCCTGAAATGTGCTCCTGAACAAAGGTATTGAGACGATTCACCTGCACTCTTTCCTTTTGAAAAGCTTTTTTCATAGCTCTCGCAAACAAACGAGTAGCTATTAATAGCAATGGAATAGGAATCAAGATTAAAAGCGTCAACTCCCAATTGGACCAAAACATAAACCCCACCACAAACAAAAGCTTCAAAATATCTCCCAACATGGTGATTAACCCAATTGAGAAGACTTCCGAAATGGCCTCAATATCCGAGATCATACGGGTAACAATGGTTCCGTTAGGCGTTGTATCAAAGTACTTTAGTTTAAAAGAATTCAAGTGTTCATACAATCGAATTCGGATGTCTTTAATGATCGACTGCCCAAGTAAATTAGCCATGTATGTAGATACAAATTGAATAATTGCTTCCAGAACTAATAAAGCAATCAAAAACACCGTCCAAACAAGTAGTTTTGATTCTGCCGTATCCGATGAATAAAAGAGTGATAAAAATTGATGTAAAAATCCAGATTTCACTCCCTCTTCTCCTCCACCAACCACAAAGGAATTAACCATTTCTACAATAACGTAAGGTCTGAAGGGGCCAAGGAATGAAAGAATTATCATACACGCAAAAGCAATCAAAAAGACTGTTTTATAAGGTCTTACACGCTTAAATAAACGCTTAAGTATAAAAAAGTCTAGTCTATTCTTTCCTGACATCGGTACAAAAGTAATTAAAGAATCCTATATTTATTGGAACTTGCTTAATGTTAGTTGACACTTGCACACTTACATTTAACCTTAAATGAACGGGGCTTTCTTTAAAACAAACCGGGGTCAACTCCGTTGGTTCCTTTTCGCTGTCATGTGCGTATATGGATCGTTTGCTCTATCGAATAAGAGTACTATTATAGATGACGACATTATTTCTATTGAAAACCTTCCTACCAACCAAGAAAAAATTCAAACAGCCTTTCAATACATTGAAGAAGCTAAGATTTTGTATCAAAATCACCAATACGACAGCTCCTTCTATTTATTGAATTTGGTTGAAAAGATTAATAAACCCATTCAAAGCCCTCAATTAAATGCCTCACTTTATTATGCAAAAGGAAGAGCTCATTACTTCAAAAATCAACATAAAAAGGCTGTAGAAAACTATGGGATTGCAGTTCAATTCCAAAACGAAATAAAAGATACGGCTGGCTTAGCTAAAACCTACAATGCCATGGGTGTTAGTATGAAACACAGGGGTGAGTATTACGAAGCTGTTAAGGCCTTAAACCGATCGTTGGAATTTTACCATTACATCCGTGATAATAAAGGAATTGCCCTGGTAGAACTGAATATGGGAAATATTCTTAAAAAACTGGGAAAAACTAAGCAGGCCAAACAAAAATACCTCAATGCACTCAATGTATTTAGAGTCCTAAACATGGAAGCTAATCAAGCTAGTTGTTTAAATAACCTTGGGAATCTTTATAAAAACGAAAAAAATTATGATTCAGCCTATTATTACCTTTCCAGAACTGTAGAAATGAGGGAAAAACTGGACGATGAAATCCTCCTGTCTTTTGCTTATCATAATATGGCTAACCTATATAGCCGCATGCATGTTTTTGATAGTGCCTTATTTTATATAGATGCCTCGCACACCATAAAATCAAAATACGATAACCCTCTTCACCTAGCTGGTGATTATACCACTTACGGAAGTATTTACGCCAAAATGGAAAATTGGGAACAAGCCATTTATTTTTATCAAAGATGCTTTGACATCGAAGACTCTGTAGGATATATCGAGAACAAAATGGAAGTTGCTAAAGATTTAGCTACGGTGTATTACGAAAATGAAAATTACCGTCAATCAGCAGAAAAATACTATCTCTATTTTGAACTTTTTGATTCCTTGAGTTCTGGAAAAAAATCAAGCTTGCTCCAAAATGAGTTGAGTCAATATGAGTATTTCACCGACAGCATTAAAAATGAGCAAATCCGCCTAAAAAAGGAATTGGAGCTAGCTCAAAATGAAAAGACTAAAATAGAAACTGATAGCAACGAAAAACGGCTATACTACATGCTGGTGATTTTGGTTTTACTCTTTTTGATGATTGTCTATTTCCTGATCTCAACTCGAAAACGTCTGACCAGAACCAATGAATATCGGGCTGTACTTCAAATGCAAAATGAGGAACTAAGGCAAACCCTTATTTCAAAAGAGGAAAAGGAAATTTTATTAAAAGAAATACATCATCGGGTAAAAAACAACCTCCAAATCATCAATAGCCTTATACGTTTACAGTCAAACTTCATGAATGAAGGAAATTTCCAGGAAAAATTGATGGAAACAGAAAACCGTATTCGTTCAATGGGGCTAATCCATGAAAAACTTTACAAGGGAAGTGACCTGGCTCGATTAAGCATTCATTCATATTTGGAGGAACTAAGTATTAACATCTTAGAATCTTACGAAAATCATATTAAGATCTCCTTTAAATTTGACGTAGCTCAACAACAATTAGGAATTGATTCCTTAATTTCTTTAGGCTTAATCATTAACGAAATTTTATCCAACTCTTTAAAATATGCCTTTTTTGACCGGGAAGAAGGTTCAATTTCACTCCAACTTTACAGTGAAGGAGATCAATCAATTCTAAAAGTATGGGATGATGGTATTGGAGCTGATTTATCTCCGGAAGAATTAAGAGAGGACTCCTTGGGAATGGACCTAATATGGTCATTAACAGATCAATTAGACGGAACAGTTAGCCTGGATACAACTAAAGGCTTCTTTTACGATTTCAAATTTCCACTATTAAAGTAAAGTTCTCTTTGCTGAAAACTCCTAGTTTTGTAAAAAAATAGATATCTCAAATGCCTAAAATTTCTGAAAAGGGCCTTTCGATGCCCGAATCTCCGATAAGAAAATTGGTTCCTTACGCTGAAAAAGCAAAGAAGGAAGGAAAAACGGTTTTTCACCTAAACATTGGTCAACCAGACATTGCCAGTCCACAAGTGGCCTTGGATGCAGTGAAGAATATGGACCGCACGGTTATTGAATACAGTCATTCGGCTGGATTTGAATCTTACCGAAAAGGATTGGCTTCTTATTACCAAAAGTCAGGAATTGAGGTAAGCCATGAAGACATCTTAATAACGACTGGTGGTTCAGAGGCCTTAACTTTTGGATTCATGAGTTGTTTTAATCCAGGAGATGAAATCATTATTCCAGAGCCTTTTTATGCGAACTATAATGGTTTTGCAAAAACAGCTGGAATTAAAATTGTACCTGTAACGGCAAAAATTGAGGATGGTTTTGCTTTACCTCCTGTTGAAGATTTTAATGCCTTGATTACTGAGCGTACAAAGGGAATTGTTATTTGTAATCCAGCTAATCCAACTGGGTATTTATATACACAAGACGAATTGAATCGTCTTAAAGAAATTGTTGCCGAAAATGACCTTTATCTTTTTGCGGATGAAGTGTACAGAGAGTTCTGTTATGACGGAGCAAAACCTTTTTCAGTAATGAATTTGGCCGGAATTGAACAAAATGTGGTTTTAATTGACTCCGTTTCTAAACGATACTCTATGTGTGGAGCACGTATTGGAGCAATTATTTCTCGTAATAAAGAGGTTATTTCTACAGCCTTAAAATTTGCACAGGCTCGTTTGTCTCCTCCTACTCTTGCTCAAATTGCCAGTGAAGCTGCATTAGATACACCACAATCTTACTTTGACGATGTGGTAAGTGAGTATGTAGAGCGAAGAAACATCATGGTTGAAGGATTGAATAACATTCCAGGTGTTTTTTGTCCGGAACCTAAAGGAGCGTTTTATTGTGTTGCTCGCTTCCCAGTTGACAGTACTGAAAAGTTCTGTCAGTGGCTTTTAGAGGAATTCGACTATGAGGGAGAAACAGTTATGATGGCTCCAGCAAGTGGATTCTATGCCAGTGAGGGTAAAGGTATTGATGAAGCCCGAATTGCTTATGTTTTGAATAAAGAATCATTGGCTAAAGCGGTGAAATGTCTTGAAAAGGCGTTAGAAGTTTATCCAGGAGCAAAAAAAAGCTCTGAGATCAACGAAGCGGAAGTAAAAGAATTCTAAGTTTTTTCTAATTTTCAGGGAAAGTTGACGTTATTGCTATTATGAAACGGCAATTCATTCTTTCCCTATTTTTCCTTTTATTCGGAATTGCTGTTTCCGGACAAACTGATCGTACGCTCATTTTTCATCTGGATAAGTCCACTATTAAGGAAAAAGTAAAAGGGGATTCATCTAGCCTCCAACGGGCTAAAGAAAAGGCCATTACATCTTTTCAATTGGATGGATATACAGGAGTTTATTTAAAAGACTCTGTCAATAAAGGTAAGAGCACCACCCATTATTATATGGCTGCTCATCATCGATTTGATAAGTTGTTTTTGAATTGCCTCAATGCCAGAAAAAATCAAACTGATCGGGAAAAAAGCTTTTTATCGCTCTCTCAAAACTTAGACGATCTCATTGAAGATCTTGAAAATTCAGGCTATCCATTCGCTCAAATTAAAATTGTTGACCAAAAGGAAGAAAACGATCAGCTGGTTATTGAATATGTTATTGATTCGGCTGATTATTATTATATCGACAAAATTCATGTTAAAAGTGAGGATAAAATTCATGAAAAAACCTTACTCAATTTATTAAACATCAAGGTCTCCGATGCTTATAATGAAGGGAAAATCAGAGATATTGAGGATATCTTAAACAATTCGGAGTTCTTTCAACTCAAACAACCACCACAAGTACTTTTTAGGCAAGGAAAAGCTGAACTATATCTTTTTGTTGAAAAGAAGAAATCTTCTAATGCGGACGGTTTTATTGGCTTCAATCAGGACAAGAATACCGAAAAGCTGGTTTTAAACGGAAATGTTAATCTGGCTCTAAAAAATGCACTCAACAGGGCCGAAGTGCTTGATTTAAATTGGAAAAGTAATCCGGATAAAACACAAAACTTACGAAGCATTGTACGTTATCCATTTATCTTTAATTCCCCCATTGGTTTAGGAGCTAGAATCAACCTACGTAAACAAGACACCACCTTTATTAAATCTGATATTTGGCTGGAACTCTCCTACCTCCATCCTAAATTTACCTTTAGTCTTTTTGATCAAATAGAAGGCTCCAATACCATTAGTAGCACCCCGGTTTCAGGTTTACGAGACTTCAAAAAAAACACCATTGGGCTTACTTTTGAATATCGTCCACACATGCCTGAGAAACTTTCGTTCTACCATCCAAGGGTTAGTTTTTTAGCCGGAATATTCAACTACCGATCGGATACCATTGACGACAACAAACAAAAAATCGAAAACAATAAATATGGAGCATCTTTTGGACAAACCATTGACTTTTTAAAATACTTCCATCTAAACAACCGTCTTTCTTATCAAGGGCTTACTTCTTCTATTACTTTATCAAGAAATGAGTTGATTTTTTACGGAGGATTAAATTCTGTTCGAGGTTTTTACGAATTGGAGTTATTTGGAAACGAAGTTTGGATTTTGAATAATGAATTGGAATTCACGCCAATAAAAGCACTTTCCTTTAAAGTTTTGTACGACTATTCTAGTTCCCAACATGAAGGAACAAACTATACCAATTCATTTGGTTTTGGTTTGGGCCTTATCAATAAAAACTCTCGTTTAGAAATTGTCCTGGCAAATGGAATCTTAAATGATAATCCGCTAGACCTATCAGATTCAAGGATTCATATCGGATTTAAATCCAGTTTTTAAACCGTTCATAAAAAGAAATACCACTTTTTAGTCAACTAAACTTTCCATTTGCTCATTGGATGCGTATATAGAAGAAGAAATGACTAATTTTGCTTCATTGTGATTAAAAAACTACTTTTCCTCATATTACTCTTTGCCGCTGTGATTGGGCATGGCCAGCAAGGAGCCCGATTCGAGGCCGGACAACTTATCGTTCAAATTGATCCTAAAGTTGACGCTACTTCCCTACTTCGTAGATTGGAATCTCAACATGGTATGCCTTTGCACGAGGTTAAACTTTTGTCTGAAATTGTGAGTGTTTACTTGATCGAGTTTGAAGATCATGCAACCAATCTCGATGAAGCAATTCAAATACTATACAGTTATTCACCGGTTTTAGCCGTGCAAAAAAATCATCTGGTGACACAAAGAGAAACAATTCCAACTGATACTTTATTCAATAATCAGTGGCATTTGAGAAACGAGGGTGATGACGGTGGAACCATTGATGCAGATATAGATGCTGATGAAGCCTGGGACATTACAACCGGAGGATTAACAACACATGAGGATACTATTGTAGTGGCCATAATTGAGGGAAGCGGAGTAGATATTTCACATGTTGATTTGGCAGAAAACATTTGGCATAACTATGGTGAAATTCCGGACGATGGAATTGATAATGATGGCAATGGATACATTGATGATTTTGACGGTTGGAATATTATTGACGATGACGATGCTGTAGGCTCAGGATCTCACGGAACACGAGTTTCTGGAATGATTGGGGCTAGAGGAAATAACATAACAGGGGTTTCGGGTGTGAATTGGAATGTAAAAATGATGATTATTAAAGGTCAATCAGCCTCTAATGAAGCTAGTGTTATTGAAGCTTATACTTATCCTCTAACGATGCGAAAACTCTATAATGAAAGTTATGGAGAAAAGGGAGCTTTTGTAGTCGTTACCAATGCTTCCTGGGGAGTTGACGGTGGAGATCCGGACAATGCTCCTATTTGGTGCGCCATGTATGATACACTTGGGTCTTACGGAGTTTTAAACATTGGTGCTACCACCAATGATGATGAGAATGTGGATGTAATTGGTGATTTACCTACTACTTGCGAAAGTGACTATTTAATTGCTGTTACCATGTCTAATAAAAACGATATCAGAGAAGGTTCGGGTTACGGTGTTGAAAATGTAGATTTAGCTGCTCCCGGTGCTAGTGTCTATCTCACTTTTCCAAGTGGAAATTATGCCACGACCTCAGGTACTTCTTTTGCTACACCTTGTGTTGCTGGAGCTGTAGCTTTGGCTTATTCAGCACCTTGTGCTTCTTTTATCGGCTTGGCCAAATATGATCCGGCAGCCGCTGCTTTGCAAATGCGAGAGTACATTCTGGAAAATGTCGATCTAAAACCAGCGCTGGCTTCTGAAGTAGCTACTGGAGGTCGTCTGAATGTCAATTCTACTATTTTGGCAATGCTGGATGAATGCGATCCTAACCCTTGTATTGCTCCCTATAATCTTCATCACACCGAACTAACAGATGAATTGGTCACAATTGAGTGGGATGGATTTACCGACGATTATATTGTTTATATCACCTTTGGTTCGGGACCACTGATTCCAGTTCCGATTACTGGAAATTCTATAACCATTGACACCTTAAAACCTTGTACTAATTATTCTATCATGGTTAAATCGGATTGTGGTGATGGTGAATTAAGTGAATTTTCCTATTCCTATAGTTTTACATCAGACGGATGCTGCAATAACCCTCCACTATCAGCTTTTGATATTTATGATAATGGAATGAGCATTAGCTGGCCACCGGTTTTATATGCGACACAATACGATTTTAGATACCGTGAATTTGGGACGGAAGATTGGACAACTCTCACAGATGTTAGTTCTCCGGTAAACCTGGATGAAATGAACTTTTGTACCAAATATGAATTCCAGATTTATACGCTATGCGCAGACAGTACGCACGGTTTTAGTGAATCATCTTTTTTCAGAACCAAAGGTTGCGGAGCTTGTACTGAGGCCGATTATTGTCCAATATCAGGTGCTTCCTTTAACCTGGAATGGATTAACGCAATTGCCTTAAATGGTTATACCAATTTTACCGGAGTTGATGGAGGCTGGTTAGTGAGTAATGAAATCATTACCGCTTTAACCCCAGGAGAAAGCTACATTTTCACGATTACTCCTGGTTATGCAGGATTTAATTTTACAGAGCGTTTCTCATCCTGGATTGATTTTAACCACAACGGCATTTTTGATCCGGAAGAGAAAATTATCGATGATATGAGCTCCAATGAGCCGTTAAATGCAAATATCTTCATTCCTGCAACGGCTACGATTGGTGTTACGAAACTCAGAATTGGAATGAGTGCTTTAAGCAGTCCTGAAGCTTGTCAAAGTGAGAATTTCTTTGGTGAGTACGAAGATTACTGTGTATACCTTGGTCCTCAGGTTGGTTTAGAAGAAATTGGTCAGGAAGATTGGAGCGTTTATCCAAATCCTGCCGAAAATACCCTTTACGTACAAAGTAATGACCCTATTTTGTCTGCAGCAATTATCTCTCCTGAAGGAAAAATAATTCAGCAACATAATGGAAATATCAAAACATTTGATCTTTCTGAAATGGCAACAGGAATTTACCTCATTCAAATTCAAACTGAAAACGGAATTTCAACCCAAAAATTCATCAAACAATAAATGGACGGTTTTTCAAAACTTGACCAATTAGATCCTGAAGACTATTATAAAAGTGAAGAGGGATATATCGTTTTCACGGAAAAGTACCATCTAAAACGTGGATATTGCTGTAAAAGTGGGTGTCGACACTGTCCTTACGGTTATGATAAAAAAAACGGACGATTTAAATCAAAATCTTCGTAATTTTGTGCCCTGTTAACTGAACCCCATGCTTTACGAGATCCATCCGGAGAATCCCGATCGTAGAAAAATTTCAACCATTGTAGACATCCTTGAAAAAGGAGGTATTATCATCTACCCTACTGATACTGTTTACAGTTTAGCTTGTAGTTTGAAAAATAAACGAGCTATTGAACGATTGGCGAAATTGAAAAATATCAAATTGAAAAAAGCGAATTTTTCAATCGTCTTCCATGATCTCAGCCATTTGTCGGACTATACTAAACACATTGATAGACCAACCTATAAGATTCTGAATAAAAATCTTCCAGGACCATTTACCTTTATCCTTCAAGCCTCATCTCAAATTCCTAAATTATTTGATAGTAATAAGAAAACCATTGGTATTCGTATTCCAGATAACAACATCGCTCGCTCACTTGCCGAGGAATTAGGACACCCCCTGGTGACAACTTCAATTCATGACGAAGATGAAATTTTGGAATATTCTACTGATCCCTACCAAATTCAGGGAGACTGGGAAGATAAAGTAGATGCTATTATTGATGGAGGTTATGGTCACAACGTGCCATCTACGGTGGTAGATTTGTCGAATGGAGAGGTTGATATTATACGAGAGGGAATTGGTGAACTGGACTATTAACAGCCCATGGTGATAACTTTCCTTTGATTTTCTGCTAAACAAACCTCTTCTCACTTACCTTTAGGATATATGGTTCTGAATTACATTTGGATAGGATTTTTCTTAATTGCATTTATTGTAGCCCTCATCAAATGGTTCAATGATATCGATGTTTTTTCAGCGATCGTCAATTCAACCTTTGAAATGGCTGAGGTGGCCTTTAATATTTCCATTGGCTTAACCGGAATTCTTTGCCTGTGGTTGGGAATCATGAAAATTGGTGAAAAGGGAGGATCAGTTCAACTTCTTTCTAAAATTGTGGGACCGTTTTTTAACAAACTTTTCCCCGATGTTCCGGCCGATCATCCTGCCAGAGGTTCAATGTTAATGAACTTCTCTGCCAATATGTTAGGATTAGATAATGCTGCTACTCCAATGGGCTTAAAGGCCATGAACGAACTGCAAGAACTTAATAAGGAAAAAGACAAGGCATCCAATGCTATGATCATGTTTTTGGTGCTCAACACATCAGGATTAACATTGATTCCCGTAGCTGTAATGAATTACCGATCACAGTTTGGAGCGGAAAATCCGTCAGATGTTTTTATACCTATTCTTATTGCCACCTTTTTTGCTTCTTTAATTGGATTGATCGTTGTTGCTTTATACCAAAGAATCAATCTTTTTAATTGGGTTGTTCTGGCGTACATAGGAGGATTGTCAGCAATTATTTTTGGAGCCATTTGGTATTTCAGTAGCCTCTCACCTGAAGATCTAAAAGAACAGTCATCATTCATCTCCAACTTTATTCTATTTGGAATTATTTGCGCCTTCATTATCATGGCACTCCGAAAAAAGGTTAACGTTTATGATGCCTTTGTGGAAGGTGCGAAAGACGGTTTTTCAATTGCCATAAAAATTATCCCTTTTCTTGTTGCCATTTTAGTTTCTATAGGCGTTTTTAGAGCTTCTGGCGCTTTGGATTATTTGGAGCAGGGATTGGCCTGGTTTTTTGGTTTGTTCTTTGAATCAGTTGAATTTGTGAAAGGATTACCTACCGCTTTTATGAAACCGCTTAGCGGTACAGGAGCACGTGGTATGATGATTGAATCCTTTAAAGTGGAAGGTGTTGACAGTTTTGTGGGTCGACTCACCTCTACTCTACAGGGAGCCACTGATACTACTTTTTATATTATTGCGGTTTACTTTGGTTCGGTTGGAATACGAAAAACGCGCTATGCCGTCAAAGCCGGCTTATTAGCCGATTTAGGAGGCGTGGTTGCTGGAATTATTGTAGCTACTCTCTTTTTTGGTGCATCAGATAAAGGTCCACCACGAACTCCAGAAGAAGCTGTAGAAGGTTTCACAACGGCTTGGTATGCTTACGAAAAAGATTCTGCACAAACGTTTCTTTCTGACGATTTTGCATTTATAGATAACACCTATGATACTTTAGCTACCAGTAAAGAGGAAATGGGAAAATACATAGAAGCCGATTCGCATAAAACTGTAAGGTATACGTCTGTATCAATGATCACTCCTGATGATCCGGTAGAAGTTCAAAAAGGAGAACAATTGGGAGGTACTATTATTTATACCAAAGCTAAGCGTACTGCTGGTGAGCGAATTCAGTTAATTGGATTTGAATTTGTGGTGAAGAATGGAGAGATAATACGATTAAAGAAATTAGGAATAACAGAGGATTAATGTTTCGAAAAAAGAAATCAAATTACGAGGGGGTAATACAACTAAAACCATTAAAGTATCCAACAAAGATATTAGTTGGATGGGGTGAAGCCATTGGAGGGAATACGGATTTGAGAGATTGGTTTTTGGCCAGTGAAGATTATAAGGAGCTTGGAATATGCGTTCATGCTATTATGTTAAAGCAGGATGCTCGTAATTGGTTGATGGAAAATGGCTACGCACATCTAATGGCCATGATTAATGGTGCCGAAGGGTCAAAAGAGGCCATTCACTGGTTGGACAAATCAGGTTTTCAAGTACTAAAGCACGTTGCACTTTCTGGAGATAGAGATGATAAAGCCTTTGAATGGCTGGTTCAAAACGGATATCCCGAATTTGCTATGATTTCTCAACACATCCGCAGAGTAAAAGATGAAATTGAAGACGAGCACAATGACATCCATAAATTCGGAAGAGACTAAACTCAAAAAATAATGATATACCTAACTCAACTCATTTTTGTAAAGGAGGGCAAAAAAGAAGTCCTGAATGAGTTTGAGAATTTTGCCATTCCTTTAATGGAAAAGTATGGTGGTAAAATCATTTACCGGATGCGTCCTGAAGCCGATTCGTATGTTACAGCCAATGAACCGATTCCCTACGAAATTCATTTTATTTCATTTAATAGCGAAGAGGATTTGGCAACCTTTTTAAAAGATGACGAACGACAAAAGTTTGTTCATCTCAAAAATGAATCAGTTGAGTCTATATTTCTGGTAAAAGGAAAAAGAATGACTTGATAAAAATGAAAGGAATGAACAAAATCGGATTATTCACACTATTCACCTTCTTCTCATCATTCGGCCTTTCACAAAAACAACTTCACATTAGTACTGATCTAGATCGTTCTTTTGATCGTTACTCAGTAACTATATCTACTCCTTCCGGCAAAGAATACCTACAACAATCTTTTACAACTCCTGATACTTTATTAATTTATGAATTTCCTCTCGGTGATACGAGCAGTACAATAAAAATTCTGTTCACTGCTTACATCGAAAAAAACAGTTGTTTTCACATTTCAGAAATCATTCGGTTGGATTCAACTTCAATCACTCACTATACTTTTGGACCATTGAGTAAAGACCAAATTCGATACTTCTCAAAATGCGCCCCTTCTACCAGTTTTTTTCCTAAAGATTATGGCTTTTTCAAAAAAGATAGACTTTGGGGACTTAGTACTGCATATTCCTTTCAACAACAACCTATTTTACAAATAGGATTAACCAGAACCTCCTTACCCACCATTAAATCCAGAAAAAAAACGGATGGACAACCCCTGTTGCGCTATTTTTCTTTTAGTTATATAACTGCTGGAGTCGATTTAATCTTTCTAAAACCCTCTTTATCAATTGCTCCAAAGCTCAGTACCGGATTCAATTTCTCATTTTTAGATTTCAACTGTAATCTAGTAGGATATAATGATTTTTCTGATTTTGATTTGGCCGTAGTCCCAGAAGTTGGTTTATCTCTTTTTGGCTGGTTTAAAATCAATTATGGCTATAATTTCTTTTTTAATTCCAAAAGTCAGTTTAACCTCAACAAACATAGACTCAGTCTCACTCTTAACTATTTTTTCGTTGGTTCATAAAAATGGAATTAAGGTTCCCCACTAGGGGTAAATTCATTCTCGTTTGTCTCCCTAAAAAACGAGATCATGAAAACAACCCTATTCAGCATTTTTTTTCTACTGAGCACCTCAGCAGTGTTTAGTCAAAAAATTCATGCCTTGTCCATCTCGGCAATGACAGAAACCACCTCCTACCCCTTCACCCGCTATCTTCCAATTCATCCAGGACTGGAAGTTGGTGCAACTTTTTGGCTCAAAGAAAAAAATAATTCTAAGCATCAAATCAATGCTTATTTGGGAGGATATCACCATAAAAAATTAGAAAATGGTTTTTACCTCAGAGGAGAATATGCCTATACCTACTCTATCAAAAACATCATTGGTCTGGATTTACCTTTGGGTGTAGGCTATCAACATACTTTTTATCCAGGCGAGGTTTATGAGCAAAACGCGGAAAGTGGAAATTGGGAAAAGATGAACCATTTTGGTAAACCACATACCATTGTCAACTGCGGTTTTGGGCTTCGCATCTTAAATCTAGGAAAAGTTCAGCCATTTATTCGTCATGAAAGTGCATTAGACATTCCCCTTTACAACGGTTTTCTTAACCTAAGAACTTTCTTAAAGCTAGGTATTAACATAAAATTGAATCATGAATAAATATCTTTTCACTTTCATCTTAGCTACAACAGTATTGATAGCTTGTCAAAAAAACGAAGTTTTAAAAACAGAAGATTATGCCTGCGATCTTCCAATAGTCGACCCAAGCCTAACTCATCCAAAAGCAGCTACCTATCAAGGAATTTTGGATAAAAATGCAAAAAATGGAATGGTTGGAGCCATTTTACTAGTCAAAGACAAAGAAGGTTTATGGATGGGAGCCAGCGGACAAGCTGATATAGCCTCAAATGTTCCGATGAAAAGTTGTAATACTTTCCTCATTGCCAGTATTAGTAAAGTTTTTACGGCAGCAGCTGTTTATCGTTATGCGGATAAAGGATTACTATCTACTGATGATCTTATTTCTAAGTGGTTACCTACTGAAATGATTGATAAAATTGATAACGCCAAAGAAGCCAAAATATCACATTTGTTATCGCATACCAGTGGAATCCATGACTTCTATACCAATCGTTTTGAGTTAGACAGAACCAACAAAGTATTTAACGAATGGGATAAGGAAAAAGTGGTCACCTATATCTATGGTAAAAAAGCCAACTTTGAGGTAGGATCATCCTATGCTTATTCCAATACCAATTACCTTTTGCTCTCCATTATTTTAGAAAAAGTATCCGGTAAAAGTTTTGAGCAGGTGTATCAGGAAGAAATTTTCTCACCTCTCAATCTCAGCTCAGCTTATTACAGTGAAACAGATCCCATTCCAGCTGGATGTGTTAAAGGATATTCCGATTTTACAGCAGACGGGAATTTAATTGACTCTCAGCATTTGTATCAAGATGAATTAGGGATAGGTGGTGACGGAGGAATTGCAATTAATGCTTATGATTTAGCTGTATTTCTGGAAGAGTTAATGAAGGGGAATTTAATCTCTGACTCTTCTTTGGAGGAAATGACCAATTGGTTTGATATGCCTGAAGATTGGCATTGGAAAACCTATGGACAAAATGAAAACGGATTTGGATTAGAAAAATTCAACACAGATTATGGTTATGCCGTTGGACATACTGGCGGAATTGATGGCTTTAGTTCCTTTGGATTTTATTTTCCTGATGAGGATATGACCTACATCCTCTTTGTCAATAACACCAAAGCTTTTGACACGGCTAAAAAAGCAATTTTTGAAGAGGTAATGTCTTTGATGTTTGATTAAAAAACAATTGTCAAAATGTAACTTTCGTGGATTGAAAATGTTATACAACATATCTCAAATCCACAATGAAATTTACCACATCCCTACTCTATTTTTTTGCTATTTCTACCATAATCTTAAGCAGCTGCACCAAACATCGAGATTCTACCGTTGGATGGGAGTATAATAATCCTCGAACCGGAGGTTTTCAAAAGGTTCCTTTTGTCGAGCAGGAGACTGCTCCTAATATGATTTTAATCGAGAGATCCACAACGCTCGATTCTCTTAGGAATACCTTAGATGTTTCATCCTTTTACATTTCGGCTTATGAAGAAACCAACGGACAATACTTAACTTATCTCAATTTTATTCAAAAATTCTATCCTGAAAAGATATACCAGGAAGCACTACCCGACACAACTGTTTGGTTGAAAAGTAAATTAGGTGAGTCTAACCAACAATACTTAGTCAATCACTATTTAAGAAATCCTCAGTTTAAAGATTATCCGGTAATAGGCTTAAAACCTGAGCAAATTGAAAAATATGCCATTTGGAAAACGGATCGAATCAACGAATCGATTTTGGTAAGAGAGGAACTAATTCAGTTTTCTGAATTAACAGCCAAAAATCCCTTTGAGCTGTTTTCAACTGAAAAATACTATAAGAATCAGTATACAGATATAGACACTTCTGTGAGGTTAATTAATCTAGACCCCGATGATAATAAAAAGAATATTGGTAGCAGAATTATTCGAATGGAGGATGGAATTTTACTCCCAAGATATCGTCTTCCATCACCAGATGAGTGGAAGTTGGCAGCTCTGGCGATTGGGGACAATGACCATAAATACGTAAAGACAGATCGTCCATTTTACAAAAAAAGGAGAGTTAAAAAACATCAATACGAAACCTTATGGGGTGATTTTAGCAAGATAGATAAAGCCTATTATAAATCGAGCTTACCCATGAAACCAGTAAATGCATCAAAATCGAACAGTTATCGGGTCTTTGGTTTAAGTAATGATATTGTTGAATTGGTAAAAGATACGCTAAACAATACTTATGCGTACATGGGCTCTTCCTCCAATGATGATGAAAATGATTATTCTGCCATTTACCACAAAGAAAAACCTAAGAGTTCTTCTTATTATTCCTACAGCCTCTTTGACATTGAAATGTCTGATTCCTTAAACCCGACCTACTATAAAGGTTTTCGATTAGCCATGGATAGAATTGGTTTTCCAGCTTATAAAAAACGTAAAAAAGCTCCAAAACCGTGAGGACTTCAATAAATCCCTTAATTTAGCCTTTCACAACTTTATTCTATGCAGGGATCCCCCAACAGTGCACTTCAAATGTTTATTGTTTTCCTCCTGATTTTTGTTTTGGGAGGAGGCGTTATTGCACTATTTCAGTTCATTCAGAAATTAAACCGTAAACGACGATTAAAAAAGAACAATCCCAAACAAGATTAGCCTTAAACACCTCAGTAAAATGAACAAATACATTTCACTACTCCTTGCCGTTCCCATTCTGGCAGCTTGTAATAATGAAGGACCCGCCAATCCCAGAGAAGAAATTATTCAACAAGATGAGGAAAGCACTTCCATTACAGCCTCTGAATTTTGGGACTGGTTTGAATCAAAATCCGATGACTACTACCATTTGGAAGAAAATACTGAAGAATTGTTTAATGATCTAAGTGATCAGTTATTTCTTTATGATCCAGGACTTACTTTTGTATTTAGCACCATTAAAGAAAATGGAAGACGGGAATTTGTTGTTAGTGCCGATGGTATAAAATCTTCTTTCCCGGCCGTTGAATCATTGGTAGATGAAGCTCCTGAATTGGAACAATGGGAAATTATTGCTTTTCGTCCGAGGGTGGGAACTGAATATGCAGTTCAATTTGATGACTTAGAATTGAAGCCTGAAAATGTCTTTTTTATTGCCGGAGAGGATGAAGAACATGATGCGGTTGGACTGGACATTTACATCCGGGATTACGATGAAAATGATGATCGATTTATTTCCGCTTTTTTCCTACTTCTGGACAATGCTGTAGGTGAATATGATTCTGAAACAAAAATTGGTTATTTAGACTTTCATCCAATTCCAAACGATACCAACGCCATACTTCTACAACCTTGGAGTGAGGTAACAGAAACCGTAGATAATTTTTACAATAATTAAGCTGTTTTTTCGTTAGATTCAGCATTATGGATCGCAAAAAATTAATGGTATTACTACTACTGGTAGTAGTATGCAAAACCTCTCCTGCGCAAAATAGCCGGGTCAAAATCGGACAATCATTTTTATTTAATGCCTCTTTTTGGGAAGGAAAGTTAATTCCCTGTTGGGGTGGTGAATTGGCTTATGAATTCAGTCCTGTAGAAGGAATCAGCTTTAGTTTAGGAGGTATGGCCCATTATGGCTTTTTTCGTAAAGAATATGATGACACCCCTGTTTTTCTTGAGCATGATTTTTTAATTGGAATTCAGCCTGACTTCAGAATCCATTTACAAGATATGTACAATGGTTTTTATCTTGGTTTTGGCGGCGACATGAAGCTTTTGGTTGCTCGGAACTTCTTTCCTCCCACACCAAATGATCCAACTCCAACTTATGTTGGAATTGAAATGTTTTTAGGTGCTACTGTTGGTACTTACTACCAACTAAGTCACCAGGCTTCACTCAATCCCTTCTTTTATTTTGGAATTGGAAACCAAAACAATAATGAACATGAACTCAATTTCAGATTAGGAATGAATTTGGCACTTAACTTTCACAAAGCCAACGAAAAACCAACCCAATAAACATTTGAAAAGCTGTAATTAATTGCGTACATTTTCACTAACCAAACCCCTTAGTATGAAGTACGCCCTCCTATTCTTCTGTGCTATATTTCTATTTAGTTGCCAAAAAGAACCTGCGATAGAAGCGGATTTAAAATATGAAGGTCTTTGGATTTACCATCGTGATGCTGAAAGCTGGATGACTCTTAACATAGGTTCAAATAGCAAAGGTTCCATCTTTTTTGTTGGAGATGGATGGTCCGGTGAATTTGCCACTAGTGAAAAAAAATGGTACGTAAAAAACAGTCATTTGATGTTTGGTAAAAAAGCTAATGTCAATGAAACATTCTATATCGACACTCCTCCCACAGTATCCTCTACCACCATTCATTCTACCTATGACACCATTGTTCCTGGACAAAAATACATGTACCTGGATGGCAACCTTTTCGTGGATCAATAAAAATCAAATTCCTCTTTTTAGCAATTCTTAAGAAATTAACTGGGACTTTTAAACTTTTGTTTCCGTTTTTTGATGGAACAAAAGTCCTTGTGAGGTTTTACTTTCAATTACAATATCAACTATTTAATCGGCATCTTAAAGAGTTTGGAATTCCATTCTTTATTGGCTATCCACTTATTCTTTTTGCTTTTGGCTTAATAAGCTATCTTCTTTGCACAAAATTAGATCTGGGGCCCTACCTCTATCTAATCGTTGGTTTGTGGCCACTAATTAAGGCTGGAGAAAAAGAGCGAAACACCTTTTTAAAAATTCAGTTCGTAAAAGGCTTTTACCGTAAAATCAGGCTGTTAGAAAATTTATTTTTAGTTAGTCCATTTGTCATTGTATTGAGTCTTTTTGGGCATTATGAGTTAGCTTTAATTCAGTTGATTTCAGCACCAATTTTGGCATTGAGTAATCTTCACATCAAGTCATTAAAAAGTTTACCTACCCCCTTTTACCATCACCCTTTTGAGTTCGCTGTAGGTTTCCGAAAAACCTTTTTGCTAATCTTTCTTATTTATGGTTTAGCGGTAGTGGGAATTATTACGCCTAACTTTAATTTGGGAATTGCTGCACTGGTATTATTGTTTCTACTTTGTCTGTTTTTTTATAATGAGCCGGAGGAAGTTTATTTTCAATGGATTTTCTCTAAAACTCCCCAACAGTTTTTGATGTATAAAATTCGAATAGCCCTTTTTTATGCTCTTTGTTTATCGCTTCCTATAAGCCTTGGCTTAATCGTTTACTTCCCCGATAAATGGATGATCGTAGCAGCTGTTGAAATACTCGGATTACTTTGCATGGTGTTAATTATTGTCTCAAAATATTCTGCTTATCCCAATCCTATTAGCGTGGCGCAAGGAACAATCATCGCCTTAGGTTTTTGGTTCCCTCCACTTCTACTCCTTATTATTCCTCACTTTTATGTGAAGGCCACTAAACGACTAAACTCGCTCTATCATGATTCGCATTGATAACCTCAAAAAATCGTACAATAAAAAGGATATTTTAAAGGGCATTACAGTTCAATTTGAAACGGGAAAGGTTTATGGAATTGTTGGAGAGAATGGAGCAGGAAAAACAACTTTATTCAAATGTATTGCCTCTCTTGAGAAATTTGAAGGCTCAATTAGCAGTCAACCCTCACCATTAAAAGATCATTTGGGTTATTTACCTACAGAACCTTATTTTTTTCCTCGAATAACAGGTAAAGAATACATACAACTTTTACTCAATGCCAGGGGAATATCTCATAAGAACTTAAAACAAAAAAATTTATTTGATCTTCCTTTAAACCAGTACGCTTTAGAATACTCAACCGGAATGAAAAAGAAACTGGCATTACAGGCTATTTTACTTCAAAAAAACAATTTATTCATCTTGGATGAACCCTATAATGGTGTAGATATTCAAAGCAACATCATCATCTCAGAAATCATTCAAAAGCTTAAAGAGGCTGGCAAAACAATTTTGATTTCTTCTCACATCTTCTCTACGCTTAAAGAAAGTTGCGACGAAATTTATTTATTACAAGACGGACAATTAAAAAACAGAACTAAAAAAGCTGATTTTGATACTTTCGAGAAAGAACTCCATGATAGTATCATTTCCATAAAAGTAGATGACTTTATCTCCTGATAATTTCCCACTTGCGCATATCCAACCGTTTTTTGATCATCACGGCCATAATTGAACTTCCCAAAGCAATTCCTACACACTTCAACCAATCTTGACGCTTAAAACCTCCATCCACATTATTGGATACAGAAGAGAGCAACGAAAATCCTGACCCTATGACTCCTACTGAAGCCAAAAGCATTACCATTTGCCGTCCCTTTTTTCCATCTCCAGATAAAATCGAAATTTTGCTTATCTGTTCAATGGGAACTATTTCATAGCATTGACTTTGATTGATCAAAGTATCCAAATAAAGATCCTTTGTCTTTCTAGGAACATCCATTTCCCAAATGCGATTAACTGCTGCGGTATCAAAGTCATAATAAGAAAAACGTACTCCATCATCCTCTAATCGGTTCAGTTCTCCGAATCGAGCTTTACAATTCACTTCCTCCAGCTCACATTTTAAGGGCAATTTATACTCCAAAACTCGAGCAGCATTTTTCTTTTGAAAAACAATACGCGTATTACTTTCTGCCCAGGCAAAACCAGCCATCAAATTCAAACCCAAAAGCAATGATAATAAACGCATTAGCACTAAGTTAGAAAAAGTATGGACTCAATGAAAATGGAATTGCTTAACTTTCTTCCTCCAAACAGCAAATACGAATGATTTTTAGATACGCTCGACACACTAATCAACTAAACAAACTCACTCATTTTTACACTCAGGTTCTAAGCTTTGAAATTTTAGGAGATTTTAAAGATCATGATGGCTATAATGGTATTTTCCTTGGACTTCCCGAAGCTTTGTGGCATTTGGAATTCACGGAATCTGATGAAGGGGTTAATCAACAATTTGATGAAGATGATATTTTGGTTTTTTATCCTGAAAGCCCAGAACATTATGAGCAGTTGATCCAGAACATTCAAACATTAAACATTCCGTTTCATACACCTAAAAACCCTTATTGGCAAAGTAATGGTAAGTTGATCAAAGATCCAGATGGCTACAACATCATTATCTCTGATTTTAAGATTCGCTGAACCATTTACCATACAAAATGTACTTTGGCTCATGAAAGTAACTGTCCTTTGTTTCTTGTTAGTTATTTTGAATAGTGCATTTTCCTATTCACAGACTATTTGTGACTTTGTCGATCAAAATAATTTTGAGGCTGTTGACCGATGGTTTAAAAATGAAATTAAGAGCCTCAATAAAAACAAAGAAGATTTTAAAACGAACGAAGAACGATTGGATTCTTTGATTAGCTTACTACAAACATACCCATGCATACAAGATGCCTACCGTGGAAAAAGCGTAGCCTATATACTCACAACCACCCATTTTTACCGAAACATTGGAGTCCAATTCAAAGGTGATGACGAATTGATCGAAAAATGTTTTAAGGTTAGAACCTATCGTAATCTATATTACCGGAAAATCTTCAAAAAAACCAATTCAAAACTGATCTACCATTCGTCTTCTGATTGTGATGGATTTATTGATCGACATCGGGAAATTGATAATTCCAACTCCACTCAAAGTAAAATAAATCGTCACAATGGCGCCATTTTTTTAAGCTCTCGGATTATTGAAAAACCTCCAACAGGATTTCACAATGCTGCTTATTATGAAGGACAATCAATTTCTGTAGAATTATTTGTTGAGAATAGATCAGATACAACTAAAAAAATTCTCTGGCCAATTCACCAAAACACGGGAAAAAAGATCATTTATTTTGAGTTATTGGATGAAAGTGGAAATCATCTTTTGACTGAAGATAGAGAGATACTTCTCCCCAGCAATGAAAACATTTTGTATGACATTCTTACGTTAGCTCCTGGAGAGAAAAAAAGCTTTGTGCATACCTTTAATGGCGATTGCAAAACGGATCAACAAATGATTGAATGCCATCACAACTTGGGAGTTTTGCAAGAAGGGAATTATCAACTAAAAGTTTGGTATGATCCCTTTGTGACAGATGTAGACGGTGTATGGCATCCCCTGGATTCGGGAAGTATCCAATTCCGTTACGAGCATTCTTTGGTCATTAAACGCTCACTACTTTACACCCAACAGCTTTATCAAATTCGCCAACAAGCTGATTCTTTGCACAATCGAAATTCTGCTCAACGTATTTTTAAAGTCAAAGCTTTAGGAGCCAATGCTAATTATTACTTTGATAAGGGAACACATCATTTTGACGCTTTTGGACAAGTTCAAGAAGTAAAAAGAGGAGCTCAAAGTCTTATTGGAGACACCATTGCCTTTAGTCTTCGTTATACCAAAGTTGATTCTGGGGATAAAGCTCCCGAACTACTGAAGCAAATCCAGGCTGGAAATCGTGACTCTTACTGGATTTACGTCACCCATTCAGAAGCTAATTATTATCAAATCAAAAACTGCTCAGCTCATCCACTCATGAAAGGAAAACGTAATTATCAGCTGGTTAACTTTCCCAATTCCATTGAAAAGGCAAAGTAGTTCTTAGATACTTTCTGAAATTGCCTACATTTAGCACTCTAACTTACTCTTGTCATGAACGGAATTAAATCGTTTCTTCTTGCTCCTTTGCTTACGCAACGAACGTTCAAGAATCTACAAACTGAGGTATTATCTAAAAAACTACTTTGGCCTGCACTGCTATTGGGTGTTATTTTGTTTTTTACAGTTGCCTTCCTCAATCTAAAAAACCACACCGTATTTTATTTCCGTTCCGAACAAATAGCCTACTTCGCAATAATGACTGCAGGTATTTTGACAAAGATTTTTCTTCATGCTCTTTTAACGTGGTTAATCATGAAGCAAATTCAAAAAACGTCACAATCATTCCTCTTTTTCTTAAATCTTGAAATCATCTGCTTTGCACCTTTAATGTTAGATCATGTTTGGGGAATCTTTGCGTACGAATATGTACAAGTTGTTTTCATGATTGGTTTATTCTGGAATTCTTTTTTAATTGCAACAGGAATTTCAATTTTGAAAAAAATACCTTTATTGAATGCAATTGGAGTCAGTCTGGGAGCTCAATTAGCTCTTTGGCTCCTGGCTCAAATGATTTTTTCAAGAATATAATTGATTGATTAAGCATGATTCAAACTAAACGATTTTTACTCATTGACATTCTTGACTCAGACGTTAAAGACATTTACAAAGGCCTTTCTAATCCAGAGGTGACAAAATATTATGCTGTTCATTTTGGTAGTATGAAGGCTACTCAAGAACAAATGCAATGGTACAATGACCTCCGAACAAATAAAACAGGAATTTGGTGGAAAATTACGGCGATTAAAACCGGTAAATTTGTTGGAGCTTGTGGATTCAATGATTGGAATCATGAACGAAAATCGGCAGAGATTGGCATGTGGCTTTTACCTGATTTTTGGGGCAAAGGAATCATGCAAGAAGCTTTAAACGCTGCATTTGAGTATGGTTTTGAGCGAATGGGACTTGAAAAAATTGAAGCTTTTGTGGAAAAGGGAAATTCAAAATGCCAAAACGCTCTGGATAAAATGGAGCTGAAATATGTCCGAACGGATACAGAGGAAAAGAATGGTGTTCAAATAGAAGTAGAAACTTTTGTGAAGGAAAAGAACTGATCAATCGTCCAATAATTAGAGGTGAACAAAATTGCTCAAATATCATTCGTTCAATTTAAGATACTATTGGTCTTTATGGGACTTTCTTTTGCCTCTTTTTCACAAGACCAAGCCATTAGTTACAAATCTATAGAAGACTCTGTTTTTCAAGCGGGAGATAAAATAAAGTTGCTTGAGATTTTTTATGACTCAGAGAATAACGAAGTACTGCCCGAATCCTATTCTACCGTAAACTCCATTGCCGAATTCCTCAAAAAACATCCTAATATGATTGTTGAAGTAGGCGTTCATACCGACAGTAGAGGAAATCATTCACACAATGAAGACGTCTCTTATGAACAAGCAAAAAAATTAGTTAGCTTACTCATGAATAAGTTTGGTGTGGATCGATTTCACATTAAAGCGAAGGGCTACGGAGAATCTGAACCTATTATTCCAGATGGCGAAATTGCTGATGCTCCGCTCAATAAACAAGGAATTCTTCACCAAATCAACCAACGTACCGAACTTAAAATCATCGAAATCAAAAACTAAACACGATGAAAAACAAATTACTTCTCCTCCTACTTTCCATATTTTCTGCTTTCTCCTTTTCGCAAAATCATTACCAAAATCAAGATTACGGCTTTAGCATTAATTTTCCCGATGGTTGGCAACAAAAAGACAGTTGGGTTGAATATTGCCTCCGAAAAGCAACGAATAATACTTCCTCCTCCATTTCATATATATCTGTGGCTGCTTCACCTTCTGATTCAATCAAAAATCAAAAAATTAACGAGGCTTCTGCCCTAGAAGCTTATGAACTTACTAAAATCGATTTCAACCTAACCGAAGCTAAACTAATAAACTCTGGTACTTCAATCTTCGATAATATAGAAATGAAATGGTCACACTGTGAATACGACTATGGAGTCAAAAAACTCAATTTTAAAAACTACTATTTTGGCTGGAAAGAATGGTTTTTTCGCTTCACTTTTATGTCCGATGGAGGGACAGAACGTTTTGAACAACTCCTTCCTCAATTTGAGGCCACTATGAAGACTTTGAAAATGGATCGATAAAATT
>JAKSBJ010000082.1 GCA_022361195.1 Flavobacteriales bacterium | reverse complement strand
TATAATCACTATTCCCCAAGCGCTGGGGTATTGAAATTCACTATGCCATGGGTGAAATTTGCGAATGATTCACACGATGAGTTATATAAACTTTGTGGAGAACGCCGACCAGACGGAATTTGGGAGCTTGGTGTAAAGAATCAGAAAACGTATCAAAGGGGACCTAAAGAATATGGAGAAATTCAAACCTTCAATAGCTATCTATTTTTGGATGAAGATGAAATGGAAGAGTTGAATTATCAAGTAGTAGCATGGAACCACAATGGCAATCCTTTTGAAAGGGATGAATTACTTTTTGAGGAAGATGCTTCTCTTGCCGTTCAAAAGGATGTTCCAACCAAAGTTCCTTTTTACCATCATCTTTTGGCTGATACTGTGGCTTTAGACTTTTTAGTATCCGACCTGATTCCGACAGAGACAAAAACAGAATATACTCATCCAAAAGTTCAGGAATTTAAGCTGCAAAACTATAAAGACACAATCTGGAATGGTATGTTCGTTAGAATGTTTACCCTTAACGTAAAACATGATTTACCATATGGAGCAGTCTCCATTCGCCGATATCCATTTCGTTCTAATACAAGGCTCATCTATAAAGATAGCTTAAGCGGCAAACCAAATTTAGCGCTTGACTCAGGAGAAACTACTTGTCAATTCATTGAGCTTATACCAAGAGATTTTGAGTCAGAGGCTTATTTTAAATTAATTCAGAAGAACTATGACTGTGCCAATCCGATCAAAGCAAATTTCCCATCAATTGATTCAAGTGCTTTGTACAATCTAAAAGTCATCGGAAGCAAAAAATACAAGAATGATTCTTATGTCCTATTGGGAGATCATTTAAATCCCTCTATGAGTCAGACAGAAAGAAAAAAACTACCGCAACATAAGATTGAGAAAACTAGTCCTTATAGCTATTTGCGAGCAGGTTGGGAAGGAAAATTATACGAGAAGGAGTCCATTACACTCTATATCAACAGTTCAAAGGGGGACGTCAGATGGTCGGGTGTACCATCGTTTAACAAAAAGGGAAAATGTACCTTAAAACTAATGAGCGAAGAAGGTAAAAAAGTGAAAATTAAAATGATAGTGCTTGAGGATCTGGAATAACTCAACGTATATAAAAACACCGCTTACATACTTTTTGACTCACAGGTTTCCGTAATTCTTGCTTCATTAAGAATATTGAAAATTACAATCGCTAACTTTGCTACTTAAAATTAATTTGTCGATGATCTCTAAAAGTCTTTCATTTATTCTATTCCTTTCGTTAACAGTTACTGTAGCGGCTCAAAAGGCAACCTATAACATACCAAAGTCCATTAATTTAGATGGAGTTCGTGTTACTTTTCAAAAGGTAAGTAGCTCATCTTCTAGTTATTTCGTTAATTACAAAGCTGAGAATACCGGAAGTGGTTTTTTGGTGATTGATCGAAAATTGACCGCTTTGGCTCAAAATGACGGAGAGATCTTCCCCACTTCGGATAAATACGTTTTAAAATCGGGAGATAACAAAACAGTATACAATCAGTTCAGAGTAAAAGCTCCTGTTCAGGCCAATGCTGATTATTTGACACTCAAATTAAACGGATTTAGTTATGCCGAACTTGGTGCTCCAATACAAGCTGAGAAGTTGGTTTTAGGAGAAGGAGCCACACAAACCATTGATCAGTTTGGAATTAAGGTGATGGAATACAATGTTTATGACGATCGTGTTTATGTTCAGCTGAAATGTACATTTAATGGAGACATTAACAGCCTTGGAAACATTAACCTTAGCAAGTTGGTTGTAAATGGAGGAAAAGCCGAAGTAGTTAAAAAAGGAGATGTTGTTTTCTCTGGGAAATCATATTCTTTCTCTATCAACATTACCCCTAACGGAGAAGAATTGAGTGTCAATTTCAACAATGTGTTAAGCATTAGTCCTCTTAACAAAGTTCACTTTGATGATATAGCCGTTACAACTACCACTTACACCGAAGCTTTAGCAGCTGCTGAGGCGGCAGAAGCGACAGAGGAAAAACCTGAAACAACTGAAGAGACTGCTACTCCACCCGTAACTGCCGAATTGAGTTTTAGTGACTTTATGGCTTTGAAAAAGGACATCGAACTAGAAATGAACAATGGTGGTAAACCAGTTGAAATGGCTCATGAATTTCTTTTGGAAAAGCAGGTCATTAGTACTGCTCAGGTAATAGACATTTTAAGTGTTTTTAACCTGGATGGCTCACGACTAAAATTTGCTAAAATGGCCTATCCTTTCACCTCTGATAAAAACAAATACCATATGGTAGTTGGCAAGTTAGAGTACACAAAGAACAAGCAGGCTCTAGAAGAGTTTTTGGAGCATCAGTAGGTGTTCTATTCTCTGACCTTACAAAACAAAAAAGCAGCACTAAAAGTGCTGCCTCGAATTTAATTATGAAGTAAAAGGTTGCTAAGGTTGTACAATTACCTTCTCGTTTTTAAGTAAAATACCATCGTTTCCTCTTAAACTTAAAATGTACATTCCCGGAGCAATGTCTACGAGATCCAATTCTGTTTTTCCTGCAACGAATTCGGTTAAAACTGCCTCACCATTTAAAGCTGACAGTGTCACCTGTCCACCATCAGCAGGTGCTTCAACAGTTAGTTGATCAGAAGCTGGGTTAGGATAAACTTTGTATTGATCTGCTTCATTTTCTCCAACGCTTACATCATCAACAATCACCACAGAGGTATCTCCTACATAAATTTCAATACAGTGTTCATTGTTCTCTGGAGTTGGATCACCATTAGCTACATCTAAAATTGTCACTCCATCCAGTTCTTCAAGGTGAGACACCAGACTTAAGTCAAAGTTTCGTCCTGACTCAACCGATCCGACACCAATAATCCAGGCACATAGAGTGTAAATTCCATCATCTAAATCATTGAATGTAACAACATCCTCTATTGGAAAAGAAACTCCCCCTCCTGCAACACTGGCTCCAGTTAAAACTCCAGTATTGGGTCCATAAAAAACATCGTTTAAAATAAATCCTAGAAAAAGGGTGTCAAATTCGGGAAGAATAGCTTCCCAGTTGGTTAATTCAATGTCAACAATGACACTAGCTCCTGAATCAAATTCCATTTCATTTGTTGGATCAGTCATTTCAATTGACAGATCAAATTGAGTCCATGAACTCAAGCCGATCATCATAAGGCAAATAGTAATAATTGCTTTCATAAAAAATAATTTTTTGGGTACTTAGGTCGTGTAATTTCACGGCAAAAATATGGTCTTAATCGTTTAAGAAAGCTAATCAGTTAATATACTAACAAGATAGATTATATAGTTTAAAAAAATGGGATGGGTCGGCCCTCTTACAAACCCTCATTCCACCAAAGTTTATATCTTTAAATGCATAACCCTAAGACAATGAGAAACAGAATTCTAATTTTATTTACTCTTCCTCTACTCCTTTTATCTTGTTCCGAATCAGTGGAGAGTTTAATTGCGGAAAATGGCGACAAAGCCAAATCGCAATTTGATCAGTTTTACAAATGCTATGAGATAGCCAAAACTGCTGCTCCCATCATAAAAGATGAGATTAAATGGGAAAAAGATGATGCCAATACAACTTATGGAGAGTCCAATGTTTATCAAATAGGTTTTGAGAGTTTTAAGGAGTTGGGAGAACCTTTGGACATCCCTTTTGATGGAACCAGACGTCGTGAACATGCCGATATGGCCAAGTTATTTAACATTGACCTAAGTTCACATAATGAAGCACATGATTATGCGATTGATCCTGATTATAGTTATAACAAAGTTGAAAGTGGTGAGTCATGCGCAAATGCTATTCGACATTTTTTAGATGCGAAATATTTATTAATTAATCGAATCTCTGTTCAATCGGAGCCAATGGTTGTTGGAGACGAATCATTTGTGATGGGATATGTAGGTGGAGATGTTTTGGTTTTTGATGTAACATCAGCCAAACTACTTGGTGGATTTGTGGTTGAAACAGAAAGCAATGACTACATCCAAGTTTCTGAAACGGCTGATATTAAAGCTAATCTAGATGCCAGTTTGAGCCACAAGACCTATCGTACCACGATTGAGAAATTTGTGGATTTAACACCATCCGTTGAAAAAGGTGATTTTGAGTTTTAGGGTTTTAAAATTCTAATACTTAACCAACCATCCCAATTTGTATCCGTAGCTAAGGCATGAAGCATTTATTCTCCTTTATCTTCTTGGCTTTCATCATTGGTTCTTGTTGTAAGATAGATATTGCTGTTGGTCTTCGTTTAGAATATCCTAATATGACTAATCCAGCAGATATTACTGTTCTTAGAACGGAAAAAAGTAATGGCGATATTGCAGATACGTTGTTAATGGATCAACTATACCCTACTGGAGATGGCTCATACGTTTACTTTGTTGATTTTTATGAACCTGAAGTTTACAATTATATCATTCAGGTTGATTCTATGAGCTACAGTGATACAATCACAGATTACTCTTATGAAATCAAAGGATTTAATTGTAATAAAAAGGTCAGAGTTGATTACAAACACAACGGAATTACCAAGACGGAAAACAGTCTTGAGATCAACTAGAGTCGATAACTAAAAAAAGACAAACTCTGTTTACCGAATCGTCAACTTAAAGTCAGATTGTGTTCCTTCAGCATTGATCACTTGCAGTACATAATTACCAGCGCTCAGGCTAGAACAATCTACTTTTATCTCTCCATCCACCATTTGGTAAGGTAGTTGGAGTTCCTTTCCTAATAAGTCAGTCACCTTTAAGGTGCTTCCTTCTAAAGCTCCAACTTTCGCTTTAATAGAAACATTATTTGTAGCAGGATTTGGATACATTACCAATTGAGTTGCACCGGCTGAAAAATCTTCATTATTAGCAATGGCAAACTCCAAATCAGCTTCAAAGATTCCACGTCCGTGTGTTCCTGCAAAAATTCGATTTGTGAAATACTGAATTTCAATATCACTCACCTCTGTATTTGGAAGGCATCCAAATTTCACCCATTCATCCATGGTATTATCACGATAATAAATAGCACCGTAGGTTCCAACAAAAATTCCACCTTGGCCATTATCATATAATTCCAAAGATCGAATTGGCAAGTTTGGAAGGTTATCTGAAATATTCACCCAGCTAATTCCACCATTATCAGAACGGTAAACCTTATCCCCATCATTGTATCCTGAATATGAGATGTAAACCACTTCCTCATCTTCAAAATCTACTTCAAGGTCTGAAATGTATTGGTTAATTGGTGTTGAATACTCATCCCAACTATCCGAACCAGCCGCTTTTGCATAAAAGTTATTCCATTCCGTAGCATATAACTGATCAGAATTTGAAGGTGCAATGGCCAACTGCTGTAAATCACCAGAACTACTTACTGTTCCACCAACTGTCGTCCAGCTATCTCCTTGATTGGATGAGTAATAAACGTTTTGATAACCAATAAATAAAGCATTGGAATTGTTTGGGTCAATTTTAAATGGTGTTTCCCAGGCTCCTGCTCCATCTTCTCCCGGAGGAGCAATATTGGTGTTAAAACCTGCCTCCCAACGACGAATAGCCCCATATTGGTAACTCCAGTATCTGGTTCCGGCATTTTCCGGATCAATCTCCTGCCCCATTCCATCACCTGTTTGAGCATAACGATCCCAACTTCCGTCATCCTCTCGATAAACATTTCCATTATCCTGAGAACCTGCTCCTAATACCATTTCCTCAGTTTGAGAAACTGCAATATCATAATATTGAGTAATAATCAAATCAGAGGAAAGGTTAGCAAAAACACTGGCATCATTATCATATCTAAAAATACCACCGTCATTACAGAAATAGACATAATCATCTTGCAAAGGATTCACAAAAATGTTTCGTTGATCTACATGAATCCATGGTAATCCTCCATCTCCGTACCAATGTGTCAATACATTAAACGAAGTACCAAAGTTGTTTGATCGGTACACCTCAAAGTTTCCTACATTCAAAATGTCTTCACTTCCCGGTTCAAATTCAATTACCATATTGGATTCTGGCAAAGAAACGGTCGTAAAACTCATTCCATTATCCGTTGAAAGTTGAAGATTTGATCCATTGGTCGCCACTACTCTATCCGATCCGGCAGAAGCTAATGGAACGGCAATGCGCACATGTCCATCTCCAAAGTCAGTTACCAGACCAAATGAATCTCCTCCATCCGTACTTCTGTAAAAACGTCCGTTTGAACTACCTGCAAAAACCAAATCTGGCACCGACTGGCTAAAGGTTACGTGACGCATATTCGTGGTACTCACTAAATCAAAAGTCTCAAAAAAGTCCTCTGTTTTAAAAAGTCCATCGTTAGTCGCTATCATAATTCTGTTTCCATTATTCGGATCTTGATCCATATAATAGATTCGGACATTTTCATTCAATTCCCATGATGGTCCACTTTGTTCAAAGGTTACTCCACCATCATTTGAAACATAAATACCAATTCCAGAAGGACCGTACCAAACAATGTCACTTAAAGAAATGGCAATGTTGTCCGGATTGTCAGGATCAATTGCAATTCCTGAAATAGCGGCTAATGGCAAGTCATCATTTAAAAGTGTATAAGAACTACCTCCATTCGTCGTCTTCCAAAGTCCGCCAAAGGCTGCCCCAACCCAATAGGTATTCGGATCAGTTGGATGGAATGCCATTGCACTTGTTCTTCCCTGGTCAATTTGCCATCCCATATTGGATGAATAGTTCGAGTTTGTCCATTCTACCAAATATTCATCTCCTGTACAATCTACATCACGTGATGATCTAGAATCAGAATGAGATGCTTTTGTAAAGTCACCCAAAGTTCCGTCTGGATTTAAATGATTTTTCCAAAATGATTTCCAACGTTGATATTTCACAAAATTACCATCACGATGTTCTCCAATTGTCAACTCATAAGGAGCTAAATCCGGATATTTTGTTGAGAAATAATTATCGGCTTGAAAGGTAATATCCTCAAATCGTTGTCCTGAAGCAAATAATTCAGAAAGATAATCTTCAGTACTTATTGTATTCTCTTCTATCGTCTGTGAAATTGAAAATGAGCTTGATAGCAACAATCCAACTCCAAAAATGGTAGATAATGTTTTCATAAAAATATTTAGTTGAGTTGCAATTTACGGATTCTACTTTAGAATTAAATCAGTAAAAACATGAACATTCTTGGAAAAGATGTCAGGCAATGAGATCAACTCTAATGATCCTCCTTCAAACTTTTCGTACCTTCGCGGCTTCAAAATTTGCTTATGATTTCAGTAAACGGACTTACCGTTGAGTTCAGTGCCAGAACCTTATTTAAAGACGTCAACTTCGTTATTAATCCCAATGACAAAATTGCTTTAATGGGAAAAAACGGAGCTGGTAAATCAACCATGATGAAAATTATTGCGGGAGAGCAAAAACCAAATCGTGGTGGTATTCAATGCGCTCCGGATACTGTTATTGCTTATTTACCACAGCATTTGTTGACAGAAGATGATTGTACTGTCTTTGAAGAAACGGCAAAAGCTTTTGGGCAAATATTTGAAATGCGTGATGAGATTGATCGTTTGAACAAAGAGCTGGAAACCCGCACCGACTATGAGTCACAAGAATACATGGACATCATCGAAAAAGTGACCGAACTGGGAGAAAAGTTCTATGCTATTGAAGAGGTGAATTATGATGCGGAAGTAGAAAAAGCATTATTAGGACTTGGATTCAAACGAGCAGACTTTACCCGACAAACCAGTGAGTTTAGTGGAGGATGGCGAATGCGTATTGAATTGGCCAAAATTCTATTAAAAAAGCCTGATTTGGTATTATTAGATGAGCCTACTAATCACATTGATATTGAATCGGTTATTTGGCTAGAGGACTTCTTAAAGAATAAAGCTAAAGCGGTAATTGTGATCTCCCACGACAAAACCTTTATTGATAACATTACCAATAGAACCATTGAGGTGACAATGGGACGCATTTATGATTATAAAGCCAATTATTCTCACTATTTAACTTTACGTGAAGAGCGTCGAACTCAACAACTCAAAGCCTATAAAGAGCAGCAAAAAATGATTGCTGAAACCAAACGTTTCATTGAGCAGTTTAAAGGAACTTATTCCAAAACCAATCAGGTAAGTTCGCGTCAACGAATGTTGGATAAGTTGGAAATCATAGAAGTAGACGAAGTTGATAACTCTTCTATTCACCTGACCTTTCCTCCTTCTCAACGTTCTGGTGATTTTCCAGTAACCGCAAAGGATTTGAGTAAATCATACGGAGATAATGTGGTTTTTAAGGAAGCTAATATGTCCATTGCTCGAGGAGAAAAGGTATGTTTTGTTGGACGAAACGGTGAAGGAAAATCAACCATGATTAAAGCCATTATGGGTGAAATTGACTTTGAAGGACACTGTGAATTGGGTCATAACGCTCAGGTAGGATATTTTGCTCAAAATCAAGCGTCCTTACTCGATCCGGAATTAACGGTGTTTGAAACGGTTGACCATGTTGCCGAAGGAGAAATCAGATCTCAAATCAAGAATATTTTGGGAGCCTTTATGTTCTCAGGTGATGCTATAGATAAAAAAGTAGCGTTTCTCTCCGGTGGTGAAAGAACCCGATTGGCAATGGTGAAGCTTTTATTAGAACCTGTCAACGTATTAATTCTGGATGAGCCTACTAATCACTTGGACTTAAAGTCGAAAGACGTTTTAAAAGATGCTTTAATGAAGTTTGATGGAACTTTGATCCTCGTTTCTCACGACAGAGCATTTTTGGAAGGTTTAGCTCAAAAAGTTTTTGAATTTAAAGATCAGCGAGTAATTGAACATTTTGAAACCATTGATGAGTTTTTAGAGCGAAATCGAATTGAACAAATCAAGCATTTGGATTTGTAGGTTATTTGAGCAAAAATCCCTTCTATCCTTTTGCTTCATTCAGTTATTGCCCTCTTTTTATTGGTTGAATCAGTCAATAGAAATAGCTCATTCATTTCTCTATTATGTTTAGTAGAAAACTCCTCATCAATATTCTTATACATGCCATAAATCTTCAAGTGTTTTGTCCTTTCGGATTCTATCCATGAATTTGATGACACAAGATATCCTATTAAACCTGCATAAAGAAATATTATGGTATAATAGTGCTTTATAAAAAGTCTGCGATAAGTAATTGCTTTGTTTCTAAATAAATTGGCTCCATTATTATTCTTTCGGGACTGGATCCACAAATGAACCCACACAATTACCGGAATACTGTTTACAGCAAAAAAATACCATTTTCTTTTTTCTCCTGGTAAGAAGTCAGGAATAAAACCTAAAGCATTAAGAATTCCTGATATTATGATTGAAAAACAGAAGAGGATACAAAATCTATATAGGATATTTTCAAAATTAAGATCCCATTTCTCTTTAGAAGCTTCTTTATTAAATAAAGAGCGAACCTGAATGCTAATTAAATTTAGCCATGAAAAAACATATAAAATGAAAAATGATAACGTAAAAACTTGAGAATATTCTATTATTGCAATTGTATTCTCGACATCAAATTTGTACAATTCACGGCTTTCATTTTGTGGGTTGTGTAAAATTTCGTGTTTTGTAAAATAATAGTGACGATTTATATCCTTCTTACTTATTGAGGCCAAATATGTCGAATCCAATTCTTGCGAATAAACCGCTCTAAAGGTACTTTCTCTTATTTTAGATGACGTCTCGTAAATTTGAGTTGGATTTGCCCACATTATCTTATTTCCAAAATGGCTGATATTTCCTTTGTTCATCCAATGATCCGAACTAGTCTTACCAAAAATCCCCATTACAAATACTAAAACAGCCAAGGCGACTATCGAAATAATTGCTTTGGCATATTTACTCAAATCATTGTCCAAATCTTTTAATGCCCCTATTCCCAAAATAAGCTTAAGGACATTCACAAAGGTTGCCCGAAATTCCATACTTAACCAAGAAATGGATTCTTCGGAAGCAGTATTTTCCTTTGATTCTAAATTTTCTTTACTTTTTGATTCAACGCCACCTTTACATGGCTGTTTTTTTGTTTTTTTTTGAGTATTATCTTCTAAATGATTGGTAAAAAATATTATGCCGCCCAAAATCAGGAAAAATACAGTTATAAATCCCTGAAGTAGAGTATCTATTGTAAAGTAGGTATCCATCGGTCTAAATTTTTTAAACCAAAGCTACGGCCTCTCTTTTCCCTGTTCCTCACTGCAAATAGTGATTTATCCCACCTGAATTCAGGGATAAAATAAAAAT
Organism: Flavobacteriales bacterium; assembly: GCA_022361195.1. Taxonomy (GTDB): domain Bacteria; phylum Bacteroidota; class Bacteroidia; order Flavobacteriales_D; family Crocinitomicaceae; genus JAKSBJ01. The sequence goes on along the minus strand of JAKSBJ010000082.1, from coordinate 15,499 downwards.
GTGACGATTGTTTAGTCCTTTTTAAAACCGAATATCAGCATCAGGAAGCGCTTCTTTAATACGACTTTGCTCTTCAGTACCGATAGGGTTATCACGCAAATCAAGATATTTTAAATTAGTCCAAGTTGCTAGATTCTCAGGTAAATTCGATAATTCATTTTGACGCAAAGCTAAATAAACAAGCGTATTGTTTTGATTAAAGTCTGCTGGTAATTCAACAAGATAATTCTCTGCCAAATCCAACACTTTTAGCTTTGCAATGGCATTGAGATTCATTTGTTTTAAATCGTGAACCGTGATTTCTGCTCCAAATAAAGTTAATTGACTGAGATTAGGGCAATGTTTTCCCATTTCCCATAAATCTGGATCATCAGAAGCTGATCCTTCTGCAAAAGCATAATCCTGCAGTTGAATACTCTCCATTTCTTCTTTCAAAGGATGCAACGAAAGAATACGTTCTTCATAAGCACCAATTCCAATGTAAAAGTCTCCTGGATTTTTAGAGGAAAGTAAAGTTTGTAAATCACCATCCGACTTTGAAAAAGCGGAAGGGTTTTCGATCACCCAACTTCGAATTTCTTCTAAAGTAGAATTCATTTGATTACACAACGAACTTACTTTCTCCCTATTTCCATCAGTAATGCTCAAATTATATTCTGCCCAACCATTGTTATAATTACAATCCGCTGAAGCCAGTTCATCCAAAAGTGAAACAAGTTTAGTTTCAGAATTCTTGGCCAGTTTGTTTTCGTGACGCCTTTGATAAATACTCAATGCATCCTTATATGCTACTGTATTTGCAACCGTTTTTTGATAATCCATAGTGCTTTCTGCTCGTACTACCCCCCAGGAAAGAAGTCCAATGAATAAAATGAGCCCGTTTTTCATCTTAGATGTGTTGTTTTAAGTTGATGCAAATTACTCTTTTTATTTTGGTGATTCTTGAATAACGACTAAAATTTATCCGTTGGAGTAAAGTTGAACGTAGTTGGCAAAAAACACATTTCCAATTTATCAAATTGATACTGGAGATATGGTATCTTTGACCACAGATTTAAAAGCAAATATATGTCATCAGAATTCCCTCCTTGCCCAAACTGTAAGTCAGAATACACCTATTCAGACGGATCTTTAATGATTTGCCCTGAATGTGGCAATGAATGGAATCCGGAGGAACTAGCTGCAGAAGAAGCTGCGGCTTTAGTTAGAGACGTCAACGGTAATGTTTTGCAAGATGGTGATTCAGTTGTTGTTGTAAAGGATTTACCTGTAAAAGGAGCTCCAAAACCAGTAAAGGCAGGAACAAAGGTCAAAAATATTCGCTTAAGCGATGGCGATCATAACATTGATTGTAAAATTGAAGGATTTGGAGCCATGGCCTTAAAATCGGAATTCGTTAAAAAAGCGTAATTGGCCTTTTTATTACCAAAAGAGGCTTTAATAATTACCAAATACCAACTAAATTCTGCCATCTGTTAAAACCTTCATTTTTTTGTTTTTTTTTGATAATTCTTCCTTATATTTCTAAAACGCAATTAACCCTTAGCTAAGAATATTTATGCCATTAGAATTTTATGGACTACGCATACTCAATAAAAATTTAAAATCCTCAGAATTAACTTTACGAGTATTTGTAACCGATTACGAATCCTGGCCCAAACAACATCCTCCACTCCCTTCTGACCCTAGTTTTTTTCTTAGGGCGTTGTATGAATTACACCAAAAGCAAAAAAATGGTGGAATATTGGGTGCATTAATGACCCCAAATGAATTTGAAAACGAGTACTGGATTAATAGAAATTGTCGTCAATTCATTTTATCGGTAGAACAACTTAAAACGGCAAATTATCCCGGAGATAAAAGCATCAACTTTTACGATTCTTACTATGTATATGAAGGTGCCTGGGAGGATGAATACTCATTGATTCAGGCCGACTACTCGATAAAAGTTTCGGATGTTGCTTATATCGAACGTTTACGACCCGGACTTTCAATTGATTCGTCTGCTTACGAAAGTCAATCATTCAACAATCCGGATCAATACGATCTGCTATCTCCAAACACTTTTACGCTAAATCATAAACAAGAGGAGCTACTCTCTGAATTGAAAGATGATTTAAAGGATATGCTCAAAGGAATTGATGAACCTGAATCCTTAGATGAATTCCGTGAATTTTGTCTGAACTTTTATGGGACTACAAAATTCCTGACTCCAATTGACATCATTTCAGAGCCTATTTCAAATACTGAGCTTAATAAAGCACTGGATTATTCTTACCCTAAAGTTTATCAGAATTGGCTTAGCCAGTATGGAAATGATGAATTTTACATTGGAAACTTCAGCCTTTTTAATACCAATGATATCATATTTAAAAATACCGAATATTACAATTTACTAACAGCTCACGGTTTCCTCCCATTTGGTAAAGATGACGAACACAATCTTTACCTTTTCGATGTGAATGGAAAACAGCCAAGCATACGAAGAATATTGACCAATTCAGTAATTACAGGAGCATACGGTTTAGCTGATATTTTTAATCAAGAATATGGTATCATTAAAACAGAAACAGGCTTTGAAAATCCAAATGATTTAAATTCTGAGCTGATTTTCAATGATCAAAAGGAGTTTGACAAAGATTCAGTTTTAATTCGGGAATATTTTGATCGACATTTAGTGGAAATTAAGTGTCAGGGAAATATTTTGACTTTCTTCAAAGAAAAGTTGAAAGAAGAATGCTTAGAAGCTCTTGCACGGTATGACTTTTTGCAAGAAGGCGATGATTTATTCGCCGATTTTAAACCTAATTGGCAAAAACATCACAATCGAGGATGTGATTATGCCGAGCGAAAAAATGAGAAACTCGCCAGCCTGGAGTACAAAAAGGCGCTTAAAATTCACCCTAATGGCAATACTTATCACAATTTGGCAGGTGTTTCCTCGGATAATTTAAAAGCAATAGAGTACAGTAGCAAAGCTATTTCGCATAAGCCAAATTTTAGCAGTGCTTACAACAACCGCTCGTATTACTACTACCTCAATAAGGAGTATAACAAAGCTTTAAAAGACATCAACAAAAGTATTTCCATTGATGATTCCAGAGAAAAGACCTATGGTAATAAAGCTCAAATATTACTGGCCTTAGGTGATATGGAAGGGTTTTATGAGAACATTGAAATGTCCATGAAACTAGGAGGTTCTAATGAATACGACGGTGATTTATTACAAAAATTTGCCAATGACCATCGTTTTCAGCAATTGGTGAATAAATATACGCCTTGGAATCCTATTAAACTGTGGTTGAATCAAAATACTTCTGGCCTGGAGAAAGAACTCAACCCTGGAGCTTTAGAGCTTAATTTTGAAGAAGCAGAGAAGATATTGAGTATATCCTTTACCGATTTATTTAAAGAAGCTTATCAGCAGCATAATGGTCAAAATTTAAAAGCTCCTGCCCTCCTACCTTGCGGAAAAGTATTGTCATTGGATGATATGATTCAACAATGGAAAATCTTGACGGAGAGTTTGAAAAATGGCGAATTTGATGCTAAAGAAGCTAATCCAGATAATGAAATAAAAGAAGGGTGGTATAACGAAAAGTGGATTCCGATTGTCTTGGATGGCAAGGGAAACTATCTCTGCATGGATATGGATCCCGATGCCGGAGGAAAAGTTGGACAGATCATAAAATTTTCGCTCTTCAATGAGGACCGGGACTTGATTGCCGAATCAATATTTGAATGGTTAAAAGGAATCAATTCCGACTTATTGAGAGGGAAGTACCGGTTTGACACTTCTGAGAATGAATTTGAAGAGTCTAAAACACTTACAATTTTAAAGCATGAGCAGCAGCAGTTAAATGATCTCAATGAATTAATTCAAAAGCGAATTGACGATCTCGAAGGAATCTCCTCAATTGAGGAACTACACTTCTTTTTGGTAGATTTTTATACTGAAAGTAAATTGGAGATTCCGATTCGTTATACAGCCGGTAAAAACAGGGAATTGTGGAAAAAACTAGAATCAAGAGGCTATCCTGAAGATTTTGTAAAGTGGCATCAATTGTTTGGTGGAGACGACTTTTGGCTGTTTGATGTTTACATTGAGAGTACTGACGAGGTGGTTGATAATTTAGAGGGTTATTATGACATTTTAACGGCTAATAATTACCTCTATTTTTCTTCAGACTCTATGGGGAATTGTTATGTTTTTGATTTAAATACAGCCTCAGGGGAAATTAAACGGGTTGACCACTCAGAAACCTATTACTCCAAAGGAGATTTGGAAATGCTCTATTCTGTTTGGTATGATTATTCTGCCGATAAAAATGACCTTTCCAATCCACATAATCTCGATCCTGCTAAAATTAGGGATGAGAATAATCGATACATCAAAGATTCGGAATACATTCAAAGTTACTTTGCAGAGAATCTAGAAACCATTCAGCTAGGAACTGACTTTTTAACGTTCATCAAAAATCAAATTCACAATGCCTTTTTTGACGTATTTGAACGCTTTAAAAATATTAAAGAGGAGCATTTATTTGACGATCTCAATCCAGACTGGGAAGCTTACAACAACAAGGGACATCGCTATTTTAAAAAGGATCTTTTACGTGCTGCAATTATCCAATACAAAAAGTCCATTCAACTAAACCCTAATACACGAACCTATCAATTTTTGGGTGAGGCCTACTCGGATTTAGGACAAAGAGAAAAAGCCATTGACTATTACACGAAAGCAATTGAATTGTATAGAGAAAATGCTACTGCTTATAACAATAGGTCATTCTGCCATTTTATTTTAGGGAATTATGAGGCTGCTTTAGCCGACATTAATAAAGCAATTGAGTTAGAACCAGAACACAAACTAGTGCATGCTACAAAAGCAGAAATTTTGGGTCTTTTAGATGACGACGAAGGTTTTTATCAGGCTTTGGAAGTAGCTATTTCCAGAGGAATTGATCCCAAAATTCTTGATCAAAGAGTTACCGAAAAATATGGTAAAGACAAGCGCTATAAAAAGTTGATTAGACGATTGTAACAATAGTGTTAAAAGCATTTATATAGTAGGAACTCTGACCTATGAAGATACGCTTACTATTTGTCTCTATTTTACTTATCATCCTGTCAAACCACATTTTGGCTCAAGAGTATTATAACACCCTGGAAGAGGCCTTTAATAAAAAAGAGAGTGCTGAAATAATTCACCTCCGCGATCAAGATCTAAGAGACAATAAAATTTGGGATCAGATTCATCAATTCAAAAATCTCAAGGAGTTATACTTAACGAATTGCCAAATCGATGAAATTCCAAATAAAATTGGAAAGCTAGAAAGGCTGAATAGCCTGGCCTTTCACAATGTTAAAATCAAAGCCATTCCAAAGTCAATTGGCAATTTAAATAGCTTAGAATACCTTTACCTTGGCCATTGTGATCTTGGTCAGATAGAATTTCCCAACAACCTATCTCAGCTAAATCAGTTAGAAATTTTAGCACTAGAACACAATGACTTAACATACTTCCCCGAGTTTATTTTTTCCTTAAGTCGTTTAAAACAACTCTTTTTGGGCTACAATCAATTGGATTCTATCCCCTCTTCTATTAACAGACTAAGTAACTTAAATGAATTGGATTTAACCCATAATCGCATCTCCCAATACCCTGAATCATTAACAGGGTTAGGTGCACTTAAAATTTTAAATCTGGTAGACAATGAACTGGAATCCCTTCCTAATTGTGTAGGAGATTTGAAAAATCTGGAATCCTTACTTCTAAATGACAATCGTTTAAAGAATCTCCCGGCTTCCTTAGCAAACTCAAAAAACCTGGAAAACTTAGGCTTGTCTCACAATCAATTCAAGAACATCTCTTCTGTTCTATTTAAGCTACAGAGCATTAAATACCTATCAATAGATCACAATGAATTAGTTCATTATCCAGATAGCATGAGTCTCCTGCGTAGGATAAAGAATCTGGATTTGAGCAATAATAATTTTGATCATATTCCTTTAGCTATTGGTAGTTATCAGGATTTATGGTATTTAAACCTCGATTCAAACAGAATCAATCTTTTATCAGATACCTTATTTAATTGTACAACTTTAACCTACCTAAGTTTGGCGGGTAATGAAATCAGCTATTTACCAGCTGAAATAGGAAGTCTTAGACATTTGTCAAAAATTGATCTCGAAGAAAATCAATTAACCGACTTACCAGGTTCTTTGATTCTTCTTCCTGATTTGAATGAAATCAATGTCATGGGAAATCAAATTGATTGTTGGCAATTGGACAAAAAGAGAGGTAAACTATACAATGAGCGTCATATGGGAAGCTATCATTGGCCCAGAATTCGTTGCTATAAATACAAGGAAACTCCTAGGTAATTAGGACTTAAAAGCATCTCTTTTTAATGGTTCCAGAATTTTTTCTAAACCATTGAGTTTAATCTCATACATGGTCTCTAATAACTGTCCTAATTTTCCTTTTGGAAAGCCTTTTTGCTTGAACCAAACCAAATAAGGTTCGGGTAAATCACACAACAAACGGTCTTTGTATTTACCAAAAGGCATACGCATTTTAACCAGTAGCATCATGTGCTCTCTTTGTTGTTGGGGATCCATCATAATTGCCTTAAAATTACACTTTTATTACTAGGATTAGACGTATTAATTAACTCAAAACAATTTTAAAGAGGAGCAATTACTTCATGCTCAATTGAATTCGTTTACGGTCCAAATCAACCGACAAAACTCTAACCTTTACTTGCTGATTCAATGTAACATACTCCTGTACATTACTTACAAATTCATTGGCCAATTCAGAGATATGTACCAAACCGGATTCTTTAATTCCAATATCCACAAAGGCACCAAAATTGGTAATGTTGTTCACCACCCCATTCAACTCCATTCCTGGAATTAAATCTGAGATAGTTGAAATATCATTGTATTTAGCTTCTTTTAAAGCAGAACGTGGATCTCGTGTTGGTCTTTGAAGTTCTTTTAGAATAAACTCCAAGGTATAATGATCACATTCTTCTGATAATGAAAGAACTTTTTCTTCATCTAAAGATATTTCTTTGCTAAGAATAGCTTCAACATTACTATTATGCAGCTTAGCTATTTTCTGAACAACTTTATATGATTCGGGATGAATAATGGTATTATCCAGTGGATTCTTACCTTCTTCTATTCGTAAGAATCCGGCAGCTTGTTCATAGGTCTTCTTCCCCATTTTAGGAACATCTAACAGTTGTTTTCGTTCCTTAAAACTACCATGCTCTTCTCTATATTCTACGATGTTTTTAGCCAATGTTGGTCCCAACCCTGATACATGAGCTAATATTGGATAAGAAGCCGTATTCAATTCCACACCAACATGATTTACACAGAGTTCCACCACTTCATTCAACTTTTGCTTTAAGAGTGGTTGATTCACATCATGCTGATACTGACCTACTCCAATTGACTTAGGGTCAATCTTCACCAACTCTGCCAAAGGATCCATTAAACGTCGTCCAATTGAAATCGCTCCTCGAACCGTCACATCTAACGAAGGGAACTCTTCCCTCGCAATTTCTGAAGCAGAATAAACACTTGCACCTGCCTCGTTTACTGAAAAAACCTGAATGTTGGTATTGTTAAACATTCTACGACACATTTTTTCTGTTTCCAAACCTGCTGTTCCATTTCCAATAGCAATGGCTTGAACCTTATGACTTTCAGCCATATTTCGCAAAGTAGCCGCCGCTTCTTTATTCTTTTTTTGCGGTGGATGCGGGTAAATAGTTCTATTCTCTAAATACTCTCCATTTGAATTTAAGACAGCCACTTTGCAGCCCGTACGATAACCAGGGTCAATTGCCAACATGTTCTTCCCTCCTAATGGTGATTGTAGCAGCAGTTGACGCAAGTTTTCTGCAAAAACCGAAATAGATTCAGAATCTGCCTTTTCCTTTAAATCCTTTTTTATTTCTGACTCAAATGCAGGTTGTAGAATACGTTTGTATGCCTCTTCAAAAGCTTTGGAATTATAGCTGTTATCGGCATAATTACGTCCGCCAAATCGACGAATATTCTCAATGGCACGTTCTTTATCCACATCTACTGAAACATTCAAAATACCTTCCTTCTCTGCTCTAAATATTGCTAAAGCTCTATGAGCAGCTACTCTATCCAAACGTTCCGCATACTTGAAATACCCCTTGTATTTAGCTCCTTCTTCCTCTTTACCCCGTTTCAACTTAGCAGATACTACAGCGAATCGTTGAAACTGATCTCTCAATCGTTCCCTCACCTTTTCTCTTTCCGACAACCACTCTGCCAAGATGTTAATGGCTCCTTCTAAAGCCTCTTTTTCTGTCTTAATTTCTCCTCGAACAAATTCAGCTAAGCGTTGCTCTATTTTTGCATCAAACATCTCATTCTGTAATAGAATGGCTAAAGGCTTTAAACCATTCTCAATGGCTTTTTGTCCTTTACTTTTACGTTTTTGTTTAAAGGGTAAATAGAGGTCTTCCAATTCATTTAGCGACGAAGCTGATTCAATCTTACTTCTCAATTCATCAGTCAACTTTCCCTGCTCCTCAATACTCTTTAGAATTGAAGTTTTACGCTTGTCAAATTCCAACCAAAAATGCTGACGATCTTTGATTTTGATTAATTGGACTTCGTCCAGATTTCCACTCGCCTCTTTTCGGTAACGAGCTATAAATGGAACCGTAGCTCCGTCTGCAAATAGTTTGAGCACTGTCTTAATGCCCTTTAATGGAATGTTTAATTCTGAGCTTATGCGTTCTTCAATATTCATCTTCCTCTTTAGTAATTAAGGAAGCAAAAATACGGAATTCAAGGCAGAATTAAATTCTTTTTACATCAACAGCGACCTTACCTTTAGGATGATCTTTTAAATCAAAAGTAACTGCATCTCCTTCACTAATTGGATCGATACAATTGTTTTCATGTACAAAGTATGAGTTACCCGATTTTTGTTCATTGATAAAACCGTAGCCTTTACTGGTGTTGAAGAAACGAACACTTCCTTTGTATTTACCTGAAAAGGACTCTTCCGCTTCCTCTTCTGTTTTTTGAGAACCTCCAATGTCAATACTTTCCAAATCAACCTCTTCCCGTTTTTTTTCAGGATCTGGCGGTCGATCAGTAATCATACCATTTTCGTCCACATAGGCAATCATGGAATCAAGACTATTCTTTTCTCTTGATTTTCGCTCTTCTTTACGAGCTTTCTTCTCTTTTTTCTTTTGTTGCTTACGTTTTTCTTTCTCTTGTTTTGAAAAACGTTGGTTTGAATCAGTCATAAGCTTGTTATTCCCCGACTTTGGGAGGGACACAATTAAAGGGTAAAAATACAGATATTTCGTTCACATAAGCAAATAAGACCACTCTCAAAATGATATAACATCTTCTAAATCTTTAAAATACTGAGTTTCCAGTTTTAAAAATTAACTCAAATTTAAAGATGTTTACATTAAGTAAAATCACGTAGAAGATTCCACTTTCAAGTAATTAACTTTGTTACAACAACTTAAGCATATGAGATCCCAATCTTCTTTTTACTTCGGACTATTGATGTTGCTGTTGGTTCCTTTGAAAGGAAAGACTCAAAGTGAGGAATTTGTTCCTTTGGTGACATTGAATTATACCTTTAGCCAATACAACACTGAGGGCTTTAATCTGTTTCATGATAGTTTCAATAACTTTTGGGGAGATGAGCTCAGTAAGGGTTGGGACCAGGTAAACGGAAGAGAGTTTTCCCAGCCTGGCATTGGAATAGGATTCAGGTATAGAGGATTAAAGAAAGTGGCTTATACTGCTGAAAGCATGTTTGTTTATGGCAAACGATCACTAAAAAATAATACTTTATGGACTTCTGGGGTTGAACAACGTTATCGTTTTCAAGCCAGAGATTTGTACTGGACTTTTAGCCAGGGAATTGTATTGTTCAAACGTTTTTTTGTCGAATTATACACCGGTGGAGTATTCCGTCGATTACGTCTACATTTTACAACTGTTCATACTGATGGTTCCGAAAGTTATTCAACCGAATACAAGTTAAACGGCTTTTATTCAGGAACTACCACAGCTCTTGAATGGGGAGGTCAATTAGGGTATAAATGGAAAAACTTTATGTTTTACGGACGATTTACCAATGTCATTCCCAACTTTCCTCCAGCCAAAGGAATTGTGAATTTGGACGACTATGACAGTAATAACTTTGTTCCGACCGAATTTCCATCCAATTATGTGACTTATGCAACCGACCCTATTGCTTTTGTCCAAAACAATGATGGTTTAAGAACAGATGATTTTGAGGGAATGAAGTTGATTTTAGGTGTCAACTTTGATTTAAAATTTAGAAACCAATAGAGAATGAAATCAAAACAATTTTTCTTTTTAGTAATTTTTATTGGACTGACGGCAAGCTTTGTTGGTTGTAGAAAGGACAAACGCTTCTTAAACCGTCTCGAAAATACCGAATGGGAAATTACAACCTCAAAGCGTTGGATCATCTATAATGACGGTACAACTGAAATATTTGAGGATTTAACCAATGCGGGCACCATCTATATAACCGAAGATCCTTTGGGGTCGGAGATTTTAAAGGAAGTTAGGATGGTTTACACCAACTATTTAGGTGGAACCTCTGATTTCACAACCCTTTTATACACTGATGATTTACACACCAGAGTTGGCATGTCACAAGTTTTATGCAATGATCCTTTTGAGTGTGATTTAGTTTGGACTGTTGATGTCAATAAACGAAACAAACAAGTTTGGTCAGCTTATGGTTCGGATGGATCTTATTTTTTTCCTCCTGACACCTACAATGCCAATAAAGATCATCATCTGAAATGGGAAATTACACTAACAAAAGTTGGCAACCTCTAGTAAACCAGGATTTACATATCTCCTAAAATCTTCATAGCTTCCAGGATATAGACGTCTTTTGAAATACTTTCATACCAAACATCAATTAGCTTTTTAGACTTTTCATCGTCTAGTTTTTCAAGGTCATCTTTCAGCGTAATGATCTCCAAACCTTCAATCTCTTCTCTGATTTTTTTGTACTTCTCAGACTCTTCATCAAATTTCTTTTTCTCTGCCCGATAAGTATCCAACAAAAGACTTTGAGTCGTTTTGTCGCTTCTATCCTTAAGACGCTGCGCATCTTCTTCAATTAACTGAAAAATAGTGTTTTCACTCACTCTTTGTTCTGAATTCTTTTTAAGTAAATCTAGGTCTGGAGCATTCTTCCATTTATCGTATGAAGCAGCTTCAATTTCATCCCATTCCAAAGCATAATCCTGTTCCTTCTCTCCCACTTCAATGAACATAAAGTCGTCTGGCAACACAATGTCTGGTGAAACTCCCTTTAATTGTGTTGTACCACCATTAATTTGATAGAATTTTTGAGTCGTAATTTTAATTGACCCTAAGGGCTTTAGATGATCATAATCTGCAGATAAAGCGTCGTCCAGCCCAAAGAAACGTTGAACGGTTCCTTTTCCGAAAGAGGAAGAACTTCCCACAATAACACCTCTTCCGTAATCCTGAATAGCTGCGGCTAAAATTTCCGAAGCCGAAGCCGAGAATTCATTGAGTAAAATCACTAAAGGTCCATCATACGTAATTCCCTTATCCAAATCGGAATAAACCATTGGACGGTTATCACCACTGCTCTTTACCTGTACAATTGGACCACTTTCAATGAATAAGCCCGCCATATCAATCGCCTCACGCAAAGATCCTCCTCCATTATCTCTTAAATCCAATACCAAACCTTCGATGTTTTCTGCCTTAAGCTTTTCAATCTCCTCCTTTACATCACGGCTACAACTGGCTCCCCCTTTTCCAAAATCCGCATAAAACTTAGGCAATTTAATATAGCCTATGTTTTGACCATCATGCTTAAGTTTAACCGACTTAGCGTAAGTTTCCTCCAATAGTACAACATCCCTGATAATTCGGATTTTTTTCTTAGAACCATCCAACTTACGGACGGTAAGTGTAACTCCGGTTCCCTTTTTTCCTCTAATGATCTTGACAGCATCTTCTAACTGCGCCCCTTCAATATTTACAGGCTCTTCCTCATCTTGAGCCACCTCCAAAATTTTATCTTTTGCTTCTAATTCACCTTGTAAGGATGAAGGACTTCCGGGAACAATCTCCGAAACCGTAATATATCCATCAGTATCCGTTAAACGAGCTCCAATTCCCTCTAATTGTCCGCTCATGGAAATATCAAAATTCTCTTTATCCGCAGGTGGAAAATACGAAGTGTGAGGGCCATAAACATTGATAATTGAATTCAAATAAATGGATCTTCGATCTTCTTTATCTAGTTTATCCAAACGATCATACCAATTGTCATAGTTCTTTTTAATTTTCTCTCGTACATCTTTTTCAATTTCTTTGAAAGATTTCTTTTCCCCTTCAAAACCTTCTTTTTCCTGCTCCTCCAGTTTATCTACTATACGAATTAAAGCGTCGTACTTTAAAATTTTTCTCCAACGATCTTTTAATTCCTGTGTGTTTTTAGCCCATTTTAGTTTTTCACCATCACTTTCAATGATTTCATCTTTTGTGAAGTCAAAAGGCTTATTTAAAATGGATTGATAGTAGTTTTTAACCTTAGCTAAACGACTATCCATTAATTCATAAGTCAAATCAAACAACTCATAACTTCCGCTTTGAATTTGATCATCAATTGCTTTTTTATGTTTCTCAAATTCTTTAACATCCTCTGCCAAAAAGAATCGCTTACCGTAATCCAATCGCTCAATATAAAGCCCATAGGCCTTTTCCGAAAATTCATCATCTAACTTTACAGGAGCATAATGAACCTGTGATAAAGCATCTTGGATGATCAACATCAAAGCTTTACCTTTTTCTTCTTCTTCCTTATCCGAAAGATCCGGATAAGATTGTGCATGATCCTGGCCAAAAGACAGGGTTTGAACCAGAAGTGCGGTAATTAAAAATAGAAAGTTACGTATGAATTGGTATTTTGTCATGGTCTTCTTAAAACTGATTTGGAAAGCTGATGGTTTTATGCTTGACTAAAACTAAAAATTTCAGCTCACTTAACTTGAATATTCTACTTCAAAATCTGTGCCGAATGAAAATTCGGCTGATTTATTGGCAGAAAAAGGTTAAAGTGTCACAATTTAAGAAGATATAACCAATATCGTTTGCCCATTCTGGACGGAATTTCCTTGAAGCGAACAAATCCCAACTTTTCATAAATGTGCATCGCATTTGACATCATTTCAGAAGTATGTAAGGCTATTGTGGTTTCATCTACTTCTCGAGCCAGTTCAACACATTTGCGAGATAATTCAGAGCCTATCCCTTGTCCGGAGTGATCAGGATCAGTAGTTATGAAACGAATTTGAGCCCATTCTTTTAGATAGATTTCTGTGGGATTTCCGTTAAAAACTAAAAAACCCATTCCTACTAACTCTTTTTCGGCTGTTTCACAAACGAAGCATTTCCCTTTTTCCAATAATTCCAAATAGGTTTCATCATTGGATAAGTTCTCTATTAGGCCTTTACCGTATTTGGGAGATAATTGAGGTAGAAACTGGCTCCAGGATTTAACTCCCAGTTTTTTAAGTTGTTCTAAATCTTTGAGCTCTCCGTAACGATAATTATAAGTAGTTGACATTAGATTTAAAGATACAATTCCATACGTATATCACAACGTTCATAAGGAGTATCTGTTGGAACGGGAATTTCCTTAAAACCTACCTTTTCGTATAGTCTTAAAGCTGGAGTAAGCTTTCGATTAGAATCTAAAAACACTCTGTTAATTCCAGCTTGCCCAGCATAATCCAAACAAGCATACATCAATTTTTGTCCAATTCTAAGTCCTTTAAACTCTTCAGTCACGGCCATTTTGGATAGTTCATACCCCTCTTCTTCCCTATTGATTAAGGCAACTGTTCCAACAATTTTATCATTTACCCTTGCAAATAAAATTTGTCCTCCAGGTTTAAGAATATATTCGGATGGATTTTGAAGCACCTTTCTGTCATACTCTTCAATGTAGAAGTATTTTCTGAGCCATTCAAAATTCAATTCAGCAAAATCAGTTGTGTATTTGTCTTCAAATAAAAGAATCTCAACTTTTAATTTTTCCATTAGTTGTTCCATCTATTTAGTTTGTTACATTTCATCTAACGTACGATCTTTAAACCCTTTTTGGTTAAAAGCTTTCTCAAGAAAATCTAAGAATTCCAAAGCATCTACATCGCCCATGGCTTTTTCCACGCTGCTTATTCCAGCTTGCCATACCTCTTCAAATTTTGGCAATTGTTTTTGAGCTTTTGAAGACAGACTTAAGACCCGCTTTCTAGAGTCAGAAGGGTCTTTTGCTGATAGTAGGTATTCTTTGTCCATCATTTTGTTGGTGATGGTAATTACAGATGGATGTGCCATTCCTACACTATCTGCAATTTCCGTTACAGTCATGCTTTCATTCTCCTGTAACAAGCGAAAAATCACATACCAGTTGGGTTCAATGTCCATCCCCAATTCGAGATACATTTTTCGACCATCATGCAACAATTGATCACTCAAGCGTTTTAAACGGGTAGCAAATCCTAAATACCCTAATTCCTTTAAAAAATCTTCTTTTTCCACTTTTTACGTAGTTGACTACGCAAATATAAAAAAGAAAATATGTAGCTCACTACGTTTTATTGCTGATTTTTCACAGTCGCGATAAAAACCCACAAAAAAAGGGGTGATAACTCACCCCTTTACTTTTGATATAAACAACGATAATGTGTTTAACTATTTAGTTTTTTGTCGATATCGCCTTTAAAGCCAACAAATTCAACTTTGATATCACGTGTCTTAGCATTTTGCTTGAAGTCTTCAAACAAATCCAGGATATCAAAATCGAGATGTTTGTTTCTTGAACCATCAATGATTACATGTGTCCCGTCAGCAATTTCATTTAATTGTTTGTGAAGGTTTCCTTTATTGAAGAAAGAAACTACATCCCCAAACTCAATGGTTGTTACATGCTCACTTCCAGTATCTTTCTCCTTTTTATTAGAATAGAACGCATTTTGATAACTTCTTCTGATTATATAGAAAATAGAAATAGCTAATCCGACAACGATTCCCCATAAAAGGTCTTTTCCAACAATTACTCCAATAGTAACTACAAATGGAATAAATTGGTTCCATCCATTATTGTACATCTTCTTAAACAAGCCAATATTTGCCAGTTTATATCCTACAACTAATAGAATTGCAGCCAAACAAGCTAAAGGAATCATATTCAACAACCAAGGTAATAAAAGGACGAATACAGCAAGGAAGATACCGTGCATAATTGCAGAAGCTTTTGTTTTACCACCACTATTAATGTTAGCAGAACTACGAACAATTACTTGTGTTACTGGTAAACCACCAATTAAAGAAGAAAGTGTATTACCTGCTCCCTGAGCAAATAACTCTCGGT
>JAKSBJ010000083.1 GCA_022361195.1 Flavobacteriales bacterium | reverse complement strand
GACAAGAAAACCAAAGAATTTACTTTAGGAAGCCAAAAATACAATGATACCTTTGCAATTAAAACAGGGGATAGACTGGAGTATGAGTTTGATTTTCCATTTGAAATTCTAAAATCATCTAATGACCGTTTAAAGGAAAAAGGGGGAGTAGCAGGGGCTTTAGGTTCTGTGGGTAAATTTGCAAATAACGAAAAGTCTGAGTTTGTTGTTGACGTTAGCGTTGATGTAAAGGCTGCTATTCTTGATCCAACAGAGGAGGTAGATGTAAAGCTGGTTTAAGCTAAGTTTCTAAACAGTTTCCCTGCTTTAATATAAAGCGGACTTTCAAAATTGTTGGTAAACAATTGTCCTGTTCCCAAGCCTTGTGGAAGAGGATTCTCTTTTGTGTAGGTGTATTGTGCAATGGCATCTAGTCCTATGTTACCTTCAAGTGCTGAGGTAATCCACCACTTGATATTATTTGTCTCTGCAGCTGATATCCACTCATCACTGCCTTTAAAACCTCCAATTAAACTCGGTTTTAAAATGATGTATTGTGGTTGAATGTATTCCAGTAAGTGTTGTTTTTCTTTAGCTCCATGAAGTCCAATGAGCTCTTCATCCAAAGCGATAGGTATAGGAGTGTGAGCACAAAGAGCTTTCATTTCATCATATTGCCCAGCGGCAATGGGTTGTTCAATAGAGTGCAAATCCAAAGTGGCTAAAATATCAAGCTTGCTCATCGCCTCATTTGGCTGAAAAGCCCCATTAGCATCAACTCTCAGTTCAATTTCTCGGGCAGAATATTTTCTGCGAATTGACTTTAGGATTTCAATTTCAGTCTGAAAATCAATGGCTCCAATTTTCATTTTTATGCAGTGGAAACCATCTTCAATTTTTTGACTAATCTGCTTTAGCATAAAGTCTTCTGATCCCATCCAAATCAATCCATTGATATCTATTCCAATTTCCTTTTCGGTAAAGTCAGAAGGATAATAAATCCCTTTTCCGCCATTTTTAAGGTCGTTCAAGGCCATTTCAACCGCGAAGTAAATAGAAGGGTACTTTTTTAAATCCATTAGGTCTTTTTCAATGATTTCATGGATGTTTTCTGCACAATTACTTAGAAAGCTCTCGTAATGATCACTCCATTCAGGAGATAAAGTTTTAATGATAGATGCTTCTCCTTTACCAATTATTTCAGGGTTTTCAGAATCCCATAATGAAATAATCCAGGAATCTTTTTCTGTTAAAATACCCCGCGAAGTTCCGCTGGCTTGCTTAAAAATAAAGGTGTGTTTTTCGACTTTAGCTTTGAACATTGGCCGAATTTATCAAATTTATTGCGCAAAAAATGTTGAAATATTGCAAAAAAGAGGTGCAAAGCAGAACTTCCTTTCATTAAATTTGTCCCAGTGAATATTCCTTCCAAATACCTTGAGGATTTAGTAGAGCATTTTTCATCCCTACCGGGAATTGGGAAAAAAACAGCATTGCGTTTGGTGTTAAACCTAATTAAGCGTGATAAAGGTGAACTCATGGCTTTCTCAGGAGCTTTGGCAGATATCAAAGACAATATTTCTTCTTGTAAACGCTGTGGAAATATTTCGGACGCAGATTATTGTAGCATTTGTTCTACTCCCTCACGTAAGCAGGAAATTGTTTGTGTGGTAGAAGATTTGAGGGATGTAATGGCCATTGAATCTACCGAACAGTTTTTTGGATTATACCATGTTTTAGGTGGTGTTATTTCTCCAATGGAAGGTATTGGTCCAGCCGATCTTAACATTGATGATTTGGTGAAACGGGTAGAGGAGGAGGAAATTAAAGAAATCATTCTCGCCTTGAGTCCATCTATGGAGGGAGATACAACCAACTTTTTCCTCTATCGTAAGTTGGCAGATAAAGATGTTACAATTACTACTTTATCAAGAGGTGTAGCGGTTGGAGCAGAGCTGCATTATACGGATGAATTGTCATTGGGACGTTCAATAGTTAATCGCTTACCATTTGAGAATAGCCTCGAACGCAAGTAATCCAAAATTTTACTTTTTAACGGTAATCTTTTATCTTTGAGATGAATGGATTTTTAAAACGGTAATTATGAAATCTTTATTGACCTCTTTTTTAGTGCTATTGACTTTCACTTCTTTTTCGAAAACAACAGATGGTGAATTGCCTAAAGTAAAAGCTTCGATTAGTGCTGAATACAATCATTTTAGACCGATGTGTCTGTATTATAAAAGAGCTGGAATTCCAAACTTTAATTCGTTTGGAATGAATGTGGGTATTCATAAGTTTTACCGTGGTCCGTTGAATTTAATTCCAAGAGCAGGATTCAATACAGGAGTTATTCATTTTTCTGATTTACCACAGTCTGTGGAGTTAGAAGAAGGAGCTGTAGGAGATTATCAGGCCAGAACCATTCGTTCAAGTTTTTACGGAGGAATTCAGGTAGGTTATCATTTTGCGAAGAATTTTGAAGTTTCCGTTCCTATCTACTTTGCTATGCGATACACAGCTCACAAGGGCTATTTTTCAGATAATGATGGAGAAGTAATTGAAAGTGGGTATGGAGCCAACGAGGCTTACACAGGAGTTTTTGGAGATCATTTAGCCCCTGGATTTAAAAGTGGATTGGAAATTGCTGTTTTCCCGCAAAAGGTTATTTCATTTTACAGTCGCTTCAACTTTAACTACTTTGCTAAACGTGATGTTTGGAATGTTGAAGGAACAGAGCAGGATGAAAATAACGGGAACATAATTGTTCCCGTCAAAACTGTTAAAGCAACTGGAAATTGGGGCTTCGCAGTTGGTATGAGATTTAATCTTTTATAAAAAACGACTAACGACTTAGTGAAGTCCTTTAGCAGCTAAGTAACGTTCTGCATCCAATGCAGCCATACAACCTGTTCCGGCAGCAGTAATTGCTTGTCGGTAAACGTGGTCAGCAGCATCTCCCGATACAAATACTCCTTCAATGTTTGTTTTAGATGATCCCGGTTCATTAATGATATATCCTGTCTCATCCAAATTCAACCAACCTTTAAAGATGTCTGTATTTGGTTTATGACCAATGGCAATAAATACTCCGGTAGCAGGAACTTCCCAAGTATCTCCACTTTGGTTATTTTTGACCCTAACACCAGTTACCACCTGATCATCACCTAATACCTCATCAATTTCAGAGTTAAAGTGAATGTCAATGTTCTCAATCGCTTTCACTCTTTTCTCCATAATGTCCGACGCTCTAAATACATCTCTACGAACTAACATGGTTACTTTATTACAAATGTTTGCTAAGTATCCGGCTTCTTCACAGGCAGAATCTCCAGCACCTACAATCACTACATCTTGTCCTCTGTAAAAGAATCCATCACAAACTGCACAGGCAGATACTCCACCACCATTTGCTAAATATTTTTGTTCTGATTCTAATCCTAAATACTTGGCCGAAGCACCGGTAGAAATAATAACTGTATCACAGTGAATTTCTTTACCGTCTTCTACCCAAACTTTATGAACAGGTCCAGTAAAATCAACTTTTGAGATCCATCCTGTTCTTACATCCGTTCCAAAACGTTCGGCCTGTTTTTGCAATTCGATCATCATTTCAGGTCCCGTAACTCCATCCGGATATCCTGGAAAATTCTCTACGTCATTGGTTGTGGTTAATTGACCTCCAGGTTGAAGTCCCTGATACAATACAGGACTCATGTTTGCTCTTGATGCATAAATTGCTGCTGTATATCCTGCAGGACCCGAACCAATAATAAGACATTTTACTTTTTCAATTTCCTCACTCATTTCTTCGAATTTTTTGATGATTTTAAGAAAGTCAAATATAACACCTTTCTGTATTCATTTTTCATCCAATGCAAGTATTGTTTAAAACAATTAAGGATGGGTTTTCAAGAATAGTTACCGCAGAATTTTTTATTTCATAAAAAAGGTGGTATTTTTGCGCGAATTTGATTAGAGGAAGTGCTATGATAGACAAGAGTCTTTTTAAGAAAAAAGAACTTTATCCATTTCAGAAAAAGGTTGTAAATCAGATCATCAGTGAGATTGAGGCAGAGGGGGAAAACTTCAACCTTCTATTTCAACTTCCTACTGGTGGTGGAAAAACGGTGATATTCTCCAATGTCGCGAGAGAATACATTAAAAAAACCGGAAAAAAGGTATTGATCTTAACCCATCGAATTGAGCTTTGTATTCAAACCTCCAAACAATTAAACGCGCTCAACATTCAAAACAAAGTCATCAATAGTCTGGTAAAGACGTTGGAAGATCAGGATGAATTTCAATCGTTTACAGCGATGGTTGAAACTCTGAATAATCGACTTCAAGAGAATGCTTCGTTTATTGATAATGTAGGATTGGTAATTGTAGATGAAGCTCATAACAACTCGTTCAGGAAGATTTTCCAATACTTTAAGGCCGTTAATATTCTTGGGGTAACCGCAACTCCGTTGAGTTCGAATAAAACCCTTCCATTAAAGGATAATTACGACCGGTTAATTGTTGGAGAAAGTATTAAATCACTGATTGAGGGAGGATATTTATCCGATGCCGAAACCTTTACGTACGATGTTAATCTTCACGGATTAAAGATTGGGGTAAATGGGGACTTCACGGTTAGTTCATCCGACAAGGTATATAGTAACTACTTTATGCAAGAGAAGTTACTTTTTGCTTATGAGGAAGTTGCTGTTGGAAGAAAAACGTTGATCTTTAATAGTGGAATTGAATCTTCACGTTCGGTTTACGAATTGTTTAAGAAAAACAATTATAAAGTACGTCATTTGGACAGTACATTTAGCGATGCCGACCGTAAAGATATTTTGAAATGGTTTAAAGAAACACCCGATGCCGTTTTAACTTCGGTGGGGATTTTAACTACAGGTTTTGATGAGCCAACAGTTGAAACAATTATTTTGAACCGTGCAACACGTTCATTGACACTTTACCATCAGATGATTGGTAGAGGATCAAGAAGGTTAGAGAATAAGAGTAGATTCCAGGTCATTGACCTTGGAAATAACGTTCGTCGATTTGGTTACTGGCAGGAATATATTGACTGGCAGGATGCCTTTAACTATCCGGATCGATTTTTGGAAGCTCGATTAAGTGAAGAGGATGATTTGTTGTTTGAAGCAGAATATGAGTTGCCAAGAACCTTAAAGGATAAATTGAAGAATCCTGATAAGTTGGAGACTTTCTCAATGAAAGACGTTTATAACGAATGCATTGCAACTGGTAAAAAAGGTAAGGAAGCTGTTGATATCTCTCTAAACAATCACTTTGAAGTAGTAGCAGAAAATTCAGAAGACATGTACGATGGACTTTTGTTACAAGATGAACTTCAAGATGATATTGAACGACGATTAAAGCACTATACCAAATGCATTACTAAAGCAACTGACGCTTATTTAAATTGGTTGAAAGAAACTTATAACCGTCAGCTAAGTCAGCGAATTAGAGCTGAGCTAGATGCCGAATAGAACTTAGTTATTTTGATATTGAAAAGCTTCATTCATTTGAATGAGGCTTTTTTTATATCCTTGATTGATAATTCTAATTAACCTATTCACAACTCTCTGGCGTGTGTATCCTTCGCGTGTTTTTTTGTTTGCTATGTTGTATAACTGTTCTTGTACCATCAATAAGCTAACTCTGGCGCGCGAATCCTTCGCGTGCCTATTCTGCTTACACAACCATTGTCCTTAATTACACACTCATCGCCGAACCTCCCATCGTCCCACCAAATAATAACCAACCAAAAAGGGCTGTCTCATCTAAGACAGCCCTTTTTTATATCCTTATGGTAAAACGACTTAGCGAATCACCAATTTTTCTTTAACTACTTTGTCATTTTGGATAATAACTAAGTTATAAACCCCTGAAGCTAATTCAGAAACATCCAATTGACCAACGTTTTGATCTTGTAAAACAACTGCACCGTTTAAGTTGTAAACTGTTACCTGGTTGTTTGAAGGATTGATTGATAATTGAACAAAATCAGTAGCAGGATTAGGGTATGCTACCATTCCTGTTTCAACTTCGTCAATTCCAGCCCACCCTGTTTGTACAATATCTAAGGCATTTCTAGGTAAAATCTTAGCTTCATCAAAAGAGTAATGACCAATTCCGGTAACACTGTACCAATCATTAACAACAGCTGTTAAATGGTAAGCAAAGATATCATCATCTCCTTTAATTACACCCGAACCGTCGTTGATTGACCACAACCCAAATCCTTCGGCATTATCCGTACATTCACCTGAAACAACGTGGATCAAAACACCTTCCCATTGTTCAGCATTAGCTTCTGAAGAAGTTACTTCAACTGGATCAGGAATTGTATTTCCTGAATTTAAAACAGTGTAAGAAACAACATTTTTAATTTCAGTTACTCCTTCAGGAGAACTTCCAAGGTTAAATTCATCAACCTCACCTGTAACAACAACACTGTCTCCAATAGCAACAACAGCATCAGTATCATAAATGTATAAACCATTCCATGCTCCTTCACCATCCTGAATGAAATAAGCACCAGCATCAGGTCCATTCAATACAATCCCGTTTACAACACCTCTTGTTGTAACTTCGTCACCTAAATAGTCTGATACAGCAGGAGATGCAGAAGTGTTTTGAATGTCATAAATAGTCAATTCTCCAGGAGCAGCTCCCGGCTCATCAATTACGACGTTATCAAATTCCCAGGTAGAACCATCAGTATCTGATCCAGTGTATTTGAAACCGATATAAACAGTTGATGAAATGTAAGCCGTTAAATCAATGTCTCCCGAGTTGGTGAAATCCCAGGTATCTGGATCAGAGTTCCATGTTACCATAGAAGAAAGGTCAGTCCATGTTCCAGAAACATCAGGGTCTCCACCAGGATAATCTGTTGAGATAAACAATTGCAATTGATCACCGTCAAACTTATAAGTATTGTCAAAGTTTAACGTTGGAGTAGTAGCTGATGATAAATCAATCGCTGGGGAAACAATCCAAGAAACAACTTCAAAATTTCCTCCGTCATAGTTTGTCATTCTTGCGTATTGACCTCCGATGGTTCCTAATTCCCATTCAAAACTAGGGTTTGTTGTTTCAGTTGTCCAAGCGTTGTTTGATGTTAACTCCGCTCCTCCGAAATCATCTTCAAAATACTGTGCATTTGCACCGTATGTTGCCGCAAAAGCAGCCATTAGTGTAAATAATTTTTTCATAAATCTTCTATTTTAACATTCAAATTTAGTTCGTGAGCTTTTTGTAAATATTAACCGTTTATTACGATATTATCAATTTCCCAGGTGCTTCCGCTCGAAGAAGAACCAGTATATTTAAAAGCAATGTGAACATTGGTTCCAATGTATGCTGTTAAATCCAAATTAGTAGAGTTTACCCAGGTCCATCCTCCACTGGATAGAATAGGGGATAGGTTGGTCCAGCTTCCTGTAGATGGAGCTCCGGACACATAGTCAGTAGAAATTAGCACTTCTAAAGCATCTCCTGTATAATTATAGGCATTGTCAAAAGCTAAATAAGGAGAAGAACTTCCGCTTAAATCAACAGAAGGAGAAATTAACCATGATTCCGTTTCAATATTTGTTGTTCCGTCATAGTTTGAAATTACTCCATAATCGTTTGGTGCTCCTCCGGCATCATCGGTATACCAGCTAGGAGTTCCGGTAACCTGTTCAACAGTCCATCCTCCTGAAGTTATGCTGCCATCATCAAAATTCTTCGCTAAAATTTGACCAGCGCAACGTTCTCCATTCAATTGAATTTCGCTGAATGATCGAACCAATAATTGAATTTCACCATTAAAATGATTGACAATGCATGTTATGTTTCCATTTCCTTCAGGAAGTAACTCATCTGCAAAGCTGGAATAACCACTGGTACGAACAATAATTGTATTTCCATCGCAATCTTCTAAAGTCCGATTAATAGATTGCAATCCTTCTGAATCAGCAAAAGGACTACCTAATTCTGAACTTACAAACTGAACATTCTCCAATAAAATCAATTCAGATTCTTTGGCGGTAGTAATGGAAGTAATTGGAGTAGGACTGGGTGCAAAAGCAACATTGGTAGATTGCTTGACGATATTGTTGTCTACGTCTACCGAATCCAATTGTAATACTCCACTGAACTCACTTAAAACGCATCCTTTTAAGTAAATACGAACTGAATCTCCAACATAAAGACCTCCACTGTTAAGTATCCGTAAGTTGATTGCTCCGGTGTGGTCTTGCATAAAGATGTTCTTGTAAATATTCCCATCTGTTTCGTCCATGGTAATGATTCCATAAACGGATAAGTCCTGATCAAAAGAAACAGTTCCTTCAGCGGCTTGCCAATTACGAAGGCTATCAATGGTTATAACATCCGTTTCTGGAATGGTTTGAATTGGAGGAGCATCATACTCCTTTTTACAAGAAACAGTAAATGCTAAAAGCGCAAATGCAGATAAATATTTTAGCGTGTTTTTCATTTTCTTATCCGTTAATTTCAATGTCATCAATTTCCCAGGTACTTCCATCCGAAGATGATCCGGTGTATTTAAAGGCGATAAAAACTGTACTTCCAGCAAAAGCAGATAAATCTAAACTTCCAGATTCTGTCCACTCCCAGGTTGATGCATTTGTATCTAATGTTGGTGATAATGCCGTCCAGGTGGCTGCATTAGGATCTCCAGTACCAGTATAGTCTGATGAAACTAAGACTTCTAAAACTGGTCCTCCGTAATTATAGGCATTCACAAAGCTCATGGAAGGAGACGTAGAAAGACTAAAATCCAATTCGGGAGAAATTAACCAACTTTCACATTCATTGTTACCTGAACCATTCCAGTTAGAAATAACAGCATACGGTGTTGGAGCCCCTCCAGCAGAAGAAGTTTCCCATGTATCAGTTCCTGTTACTTGTTGAATAGTCCATCCTTCAGAGATAACATTATCGTCATCAAAATTCTTTACCAAAATTTGACCTGCACAACGGTCTCCGCTCATTTGAGCTTCTTCAACCGAACGAAGAATCAGTTGTAACTCACCATTGTATTCGCTCACAATACAAACTACAGATCCGTTACCTTCTGGTAATTCAGTTCCAGCAAAGTCGGCAAATCCACTAGTTCTGATATACATTTGATTTCCATCACAATCCTCAATTGTTCTGTTTTGAGCAAATTGATTAACTGCATCAGCCCAGGTATTAGGAAGTTCGGAATTTAAGAACTGGACATTTTCAATTTTAATTAAATGGGATTCGTCATCCAGGGTAATATCACTGATGGTTTTTATTTCTGGAGTCATTGAATGCCCTGAAGATCGATGAATAACGTTGATTTCTTCATCAACCGAGTCCAATTGAATAACACCGCTAAATTCATTTAAAACCGTCCCGTACAAAGAAATTCTAATCGAATCTCCTTCAACTAAATCGGTACTGCTGGTGAAGCGAACATTAATAGCTCCGGTATGATCTTGTAGGTAAGCATTTTTATAAATGTTTCCGTTGGTCTCATCCATCGTTACAATTCCAAAGACACTTAAAGAATCTTGAATTGAAATTGCTCCTCCTACTGATTGTTGCCAGTTTCGGAGGCTGTCAATCGTTAAGATATCGGATGAATTTAGAACATTAGGTGGAGGAGTATCCAACTCTTTTTTACAAGAACTAAGTCCTAGAACAGTTAGAAAAACGATATATAATACAGAATATCTTCTCATTCTTAAAATCTTAAAGTTGCCATTACAAAATAGTTAAGCCCGTACATGTAAGCCAGTTTAGGAGGGAATTTCCCAATGTCCTGCGGATCGTATCGCAACTGCTCAAATCCTCCACTTACGAATGAACGGTTATTTGTAAGGTTATTAATATTGACGTTGATATTGAGGAAATAGTCATTGATTTTGAATGATTTCCCTGCAAAAAGTGACAAAGAGTAACCGTTATCCAAACGAGTTTGATCTAAAGTTTCATTCCATTGTGGATCTGTGGTTACAAAACCATCAACGGCCTCAGCTGTTCTTCTGTCTGGATTAGGATCTAAATAAAGGTCCATGAAATAGTTGAAGTTAACCCCGGCAAACCAGTACTTTTTACCTGAATATTTTAAGCCGGCAGAAAGGGCCGATTGTGGCATCCCTCCAATTTTATAATTCGTTAGGTAAACTGTTTTGTCTTCAGCCAACACTTCTGCTGAGTTATCAACGTAAATAGACGCTGAAGGACGTGAGTTATATAAATGTTGTCCATAAGCTAAAACTGCATTGGCCGAAAGTCCTGCAAATAACTTAGCATCAACTCCCAATTCAATTCCTTGATGGAAATAGTTTACATCTTTCATTACAAAGTTTACAAAAGAGTTGTACTCATCATGGTAAAAACTTCTTGACCAAATAGCATTTTTACGCTCCATGTAATAATAGGTTAAACGCATTTTTAATTTAGGGAAGCGTAAGATGTAGTTGATGTCTCCGGTATAAATGAATTCGTTTTCTAATCCGTCAACAGTAAAGTTTCTTGTTCTTGGAGAGATGTAAGCTGATCGCGAAGTAGGAGGGGCTGTTAAAACAGCACCGTTTGCAGTAATAAATTGTCTTCCTGATATTTTGTAAACAGCTCCACCTTTTAATGCATAGTTAACAAAGTTGTTTTTGTCCGAGCTTCCAAATGAATTTTCAGGGAATTTACCATCTCTATATAAACCTTCTCTCCAAAATAAACGATCTGATAATTCAACCGCCGCATAAAAGTCAAACTTTTTAGTTTTATACTCTACCTGACTGAATAACGCATTTCGAAGATTGTAGATATAGTAATTATATCCAAATATATCATCGGTTTCAACTAATCGATTTGGATTGTTAAGGTCAATTTGAGATACGTTTGGATCTAAGAAATCCTGCTCAGCAAATTGGTCAATGTCTAACCAATAATCAGCACCTAACAAATCATTAATAGTCTTAAAACTATGGTTGCGCTGCATCTGAACAAATACCCCAGCTGCAAAAGTGAGCTTTTCCCACTTTTTTGTCAGTACAGATGAAAGTCCACCTGAAACCTGATTATTCCAACGGCTCTCAACAATATATTTAGCTCTTAGAGCTTCTAAATTATTTCCCGCTTCACCATTAACATCTTCAAAAGTGTAAAGGTTTTTACTGTTGGCAAAGTATAATTGATCCCAGTCAACTTGTCTTCCATCTTCGTTTTGCCAATTAGCCAAAGCTACCGCTTCGTTAACAGGATCATTGATTCCGGCAAAGTATGATGGCAATTTCTTATAGTAGTCAGGTCTTGGGTCCGGAGCATCATACCAGTTTAATGCCGTTCTACCATATTTCCCCCAACTTGTGTTTAAAGAAGTTTTTAATTCAGTGTTCTTAGAGATTTTAAAATCATGACTTAAAGCAACAACCGGCATGTGAGAGTCTGTGGTTCTGGAGTTTCTTTTGAATCGAGTTTCACCGTCAGCAGCAGTTTGCCATCCCCAATTAGGGTTATAATAAATGTTTCCACTCAAATCATAGGCTTCTTGTGTAGAAATGCCCGCTCTTCCTCTTCGGGACGGAGCACCTAAAATGGTTAAATTAAGACTATGCTTTTTGTTAATTTTCTTTTCAGCTGCTAAAAAGTAACTGTAGGCTTCATAAAAAGTTCCGTCAACATAACCTTCGCGAGCGTATCGGGTTGAAAGACTCAAAGCAAAGGCCCATCCGTTTTTCATCATTCCTGTTCCGTATGTGTACATTAAACGGTGCGAATAAGCTCTGTTTGTCGCAGCATATGAAAGTCTAGATCCTTTTCTAACTCCGGTGGCTTTAGCATTGATGTTTGAATAACCTCCAATTCCTCCAAAGTGATACGGATTGGCACTCAACCAACTCTTAGTCTCCGAATAACGGGTAATGTCATTTAATCCACCCCATTTGT
Organism: Flavobacteriales bacterium; assembly: GCA_022361195.1. Taxonomy (GTDB): domain Bacteria; phylum Bacteroidota; class Bacteroidia; order Flavobacteriales_D; family Crocinitomicaceae; genus JAKSBJ01. Next base: position 18,873 of record JAKSBJ010000083.1, on the reverse strand, counting down.
AAAAAGTACCCCATCCGGTTTCCAAATCGTTCATTGGAATACCATTTAAAAATAAAACGGTTTTATCCGAATTATAACCTCTAATTCTAAATCGGGCTGCACTGAAGTTAAAACCGGCAGTAGCAGCAAAAACATCCCGTGAAGATTGTAACATTCCCGATACATTTTGACCACCAGTATTGTTGTCCAAATCTTCAAGAGTGGTGATGAAAACGGGGGTGTTTGAATTGAGCGTGTCCTCTACGCTGAGGGAGTCTTTTGAAATCTGATTAAAGCCTGTAAGTGAAAGGCTCAGACAAAAAAAAAGAAAGATAGACTTTTGTAGCATTTTAGTGTGTTTCGTAACGAAATTTATTATGCATAAATAAAAAAAAGCAGGACAAAGCTAAGAAATAAACCCTTTGTAGAAAAGCGAAAAAGGGCAATTTTGAAGAAATAATCTTTTCTTAACATTCTAATCACTTTTTTACTGGCCCGGATTTTGATTTTAATCCATAAATTTGACACGATTTAATACCAATCTTTATGCCTGTTCAAACATTAAAAATAAGCTTTTTATTATTTGTTTTAGCCACTTTTCAACTGACCAGCTCTTTTGGTCAAAAACAATATAAAATAGCTTGTGTTGGTTTTTATAATCTTGAAAACCTGTTTGATACAGAAGATGATACCACTATTTGGGATGAAGAATACACTCCTTCGGGAAGAAAAAATTGGGATTCTACCAAATATGCAAATAAGTTAAATAATATGTCTAAGGTGATTGCGGAGCTCGGAACTTCTGCCTCACCAGATGGCTTAGTAGCACTTGGAGTATCAGAGGTAGAGAATAGAAAAGTGTTAGAAGATTTAGTCGCTCATGAAAATTTGAAAGATAGAAATTACAACATCATCCATTATGATTCGCCTGATAAAAGAGGAATTGATGTGGGATTGTTATATCAGGAGAAATATTTTAAGGTTAAAAGTTCGGCTTCCTATGAATTAAAGTTTGATAACGATCCAAATTATAAAACCCGTGATCAATTATTGGTAAGTGGAGAAATGGACGGAGAGTTAGTCCATATTATCGTGGCTCACTGGCCATCGAGAAGGGGAGGACAGGCTGCCTCTGAACCTCGCAGGGTTGATGCTGCCAAGTTAGGACGTCATATCATTGACTCTTTATTAACGATTGATCCAGCCTCAAAAATCATTTTAATGGGGGACTTAAATGATGATCCGGTAAATGTTTCGGTAAAAGAATACATCAAGGCAAAGGCTAAAATTTCGAAGGTGAAAAAAGGAGACATGTATAATACCATGTATGATCATTATAAAAATGGAAATGGAACCTTGGCCTGGAATGATGCCTGGAATTTATTTGATCAGTTGATTATTAGTGAATCTTTAACCTCTGAAGATGCTTCATCTTATGTCTTCCATAAATCGGTTGTGTATAATAAGGAGTACCTCAAGCAAAAGGAAGGACGTTTTAAAGGTTATCCTCATCGTACACATGCTGGAGGACAATACCTAAACGGTTATTCGGACCACTTTCCGGTATTCATGATTCTGAAGAAAGAGGTGAAAGGATGAGGCTAGCCCACTTATATATTATATCAACTCTATTTTTGTTTGCCTGTTCTTCACAGCAAATTTCAGACTATAAATACAACTATAATGAAGTTGAATCAGGAATGCAACAGGATTCCTCTTTTGATTCTTTAATTTCTACTTATCGTATCAAAATGGATGCAATGATGAATGAAGTTATAGGAAGTTCGGATTCAACTTTGGTTAAATATGCTCCCGAATCTCCTTTGGGGAATTTTTCGGCGGATGTCATTTATACAGCAGGATTGAACAATGCATCAAAGCTCGTAGGGAAGGAATTGACTAAGGAAAACTCTTTTTGCTTACTCAATTTTGGCGGTTTAAGAGCTCCGCTGAATCAGGGGAATATTACGGTTGGTAATATTTACGAATTAATGCCTTTTGATAATCGAGTGGTAGTAGTAGAATTAGAAGTGGAACAAATTAGGGAGATGTTAGATTATTTATATGAAAAAAATGGTCAGCCCGTAAGTGACAATGCTCGTTTTGTTTTGTCTAAAGCAGCTAAAAAGTTATGGTTAAATGATAAACCTTATAATTTTAAAGAGAAGCTTTACATCATTACTTCAGATTACTTAGCTGGAGGAGGGGATAAAATGACCTTTTTATCTGATGCTTCTAATTTGTGGGATTCAGGTGTTTTAATGCGAGATATTTATTTGGAACATGTGCGTAGGCAGAAGACAATTCCTTATTATCCTGTCCAAAAAAGAATGGAGGTGATCAAATGAAAAGAGGAGAATTCATTCGTTTAATGGCCTGCGGAAGTGCTACTTTACTTCCTTTAACCTCTGCCATGAGTGGTGACACAGAATCAGTCACCATTCTCCATACCAATGATACTCACTCTCGAATTGACCCTTTTCCTGCAGGGCACAAAAAATATCCTGATAAAGGAGGGGTATCTCGTCGTAAGGCTTTAGTTGACGCTATTCGAGCAGAAGAGGAGAATGTTTTGTTGTTGGATGCCGGAGATATTTTTCAAGGAACACCTTATTTTAATCTCTATGGAGGAGAATTGGAGTTAAAGCTCATGAGCTCTATGCAATATGACGCAGCAACGATGGGAAATCATGATTTTGATGCGGGGCTTGAGCAATTTTCGAGAGTATTGCCAAATGCTGATTTTCCTTTTTTGTGTGCAAACTATGATTTCTCCAATACCCCAATTGCAGGGAAAACCAAACCTTATCATGTTTTTCAAAAAGGAGGCCTGAAAATTGGTGTTTTTGGTGTAGGAATCGAATTGAACGGATTAGTTCCTTCAGCCCTGTATGGAGATACTGTTTATCAAAATCCAATTGAAAAAGCACAGTATTATGCTACCTTATTAAAAGAGGATCTCAAATGCAATTTGGTCATTTGCCTTTCTCATCTGGGATATTTTCCTCGTTTAAATGATATGTGTGATAAGGTGTTAGCTGAACAAACATCAGGAATCGATTTAATTATTGGAGGACACACTCATACTTTTTTCACTGAGCCTGAAATGCGTAAAAATAAACTGGGAAAATCAGTTTTAATCAATCAAGTAGGCTTTGCAGGACTGGTTTTAGGACGTATTGACTTTTTCTTCGATAAAAAAGGTCAGGCTGATCGCTGGGCGGCTAATCCAATTTCTACCCATTACGATATTACTTAATCGTTTTAAGTAAAATTAAACTTTGTTTAACGGTAGAATTACAACTTTTCACAGACTTTATTTAGCAGGTCATCGAAAAAGTCAAAAAAAATTTCTTCGTTTTGGCTACCTTTAACAAAAATGGACGTCTTTGTTCTAAATTATACAACTTTCCATGAATAAACTAGGTTTAATCAGCCTTTTAGCGTTAAGCGGTTCAGTGTTCTCTCAAACATTGGATGCGGGGATAGATGATACTATCTGCCCGCCTGAAACAGCAACATTAACAGCCACTTTTGCAGCAGGACCGGGAACTGACGTTCCAAGTACTACCAGCTATTTAGTAAGTGATATTCCTTACGCTCCCGATGCTTATGGGGGAACTGCGGTTGTTTTAACAGATGATTCTCAAACCGGTTTATTGCCTATTGGATTTAGTTTTGACTTTTACGGTAATACTTATACCGATTTTGTTATTTGTTCAAATAACTGGATTGGTTTTTCATCAGGAGAAACTTCAACTTGGGTTACCAATACTGTACCAAGTGCAGCAATTGATAGACCTAAAAACTGTATCATGGGGCCTTGGCAGGATATTAATCCTGGAACTGGAGGAACTATCCAATATCAAACGCTTGGTGTAGCACCTTGTAGACGTTTGGTGGTGACTTATGAAACAGTTCCAATGTTCTCCTGTACTGCTTTAATCTTCTCTGCACAAATTATCATTTATGAGGGATCAAATGTGATTGAAAACCATATTGAGGCAAAACCAATTTGTACTACCTGGAACTCAGGTAATGCAGTACAGGCACTACATAATATAGATGGAACTCAAGCTTCGGTTTACCCTGGAAGAAATAATACAAACTGGGCTGTGACGACTGAAGCAGTTCGTTGGACACCAGACGGACCATTAGCACCTTTTCCTTATTCTATCGACTGGTATGAGGTTGGAAGTGGAACCTGGCTTGGGAGTGGTTTAACTGTAGATGTTTCTCCAACTGTTACTACAGATTATGAAATTGTTGTAAGTAGTTGTTTAGATGGTGTTATTGCCGCTGATACTGTTACTGTTTATTCTATTTGTTGTGAAGCTCCAGTCATGGATTCAACCATGGTAACATGTAATGGTGCCGCAGACGGTACTGCAACGGCAACTGGAATGGGAATCGGACCATGGACTTATCTATGGGATGATCCGGCAGGGCAAACAACCAGTACCGCAACAGGATTAGCACCTGGAACTTACACCTGCACTGTAACTGATGCTGCAGGGTGTATTGAAACAGGTTCGGTAACTATTACAGAACCAGATGCCATTGTAACTACAATTAATTCAACAACAGATGCTAGTTGTGAGCTTTTAAATGGAGAAATTGATGTAAGTGCTGTGGGAGGTACTGCACCAATAACTTATTCTTTGGATGGTGGTGTTACAACAGCCGCTACAGGAGTTTATACGGATTTAGATGGAGGTGATTATATTGTAACAGTTGAAGATTCAAATGGATGTGTTGAAACTGTTCCAATTACACTATTAGATCCGCCAATGTTAACTGTAACAGAAACGGTTGTAAACGAAACTTGTGAAGGTTTGTGTGATGGAAGTATTGTTATTGATGCTACTACAGCGGCAGGACCTTTCTCTTATAGTATTGATGGTGGTTTTACAACTACCGGAGCAAGCTCGTTTGAATCTTTGTGTGATGGAGCATACTTCATTAATGTTACGGATGAAAACGGATGTGTATATTCTAATACGGTAAATGTAGTGGGAGGACCTCCAATTGCTGATGCGACTATTACTTCATTTGGACCTTTATGTATTAATAATGGAATTGTTGATATGACAGCTGCTACTCCAGGTGGAGTTTGGAGCGGAACGGGTGTTTCTGGTTCTTCATTTGATCCATTTATAGCAGGACCTGGAACGCACACAATTACATATGCTATTGATGGGGTTTGTGGTGATACCAGAACATTGGATGTGACTGTGAATGATTTCCCAACGGTAAATCCATCAACAGATATTCAAGAAGGATGTGATCCTGTTTTGGTTAACTTCTTTAATGTTGGAACTGCTGGAAGTTGTTTGTGGACATTTGGAGATGGATCAACTTCAACGGCTTGCGCAGGAGTTAGTCACTTATATAGTACTCCAGGAATCTTTGATGTATCATTAACTGTTACAGATGATGTTGGATGTTCTAATACTGTGGTTTTAGATGATCATATTGAAGTTTTTGAACAACCTGTTGCTGCTTTTGCTTATGGACCTCAACCAGCTACAACTTTTGATAGTGAAATCACTTTTACCGATAATTCAACCGGAGCAGATCAATATGAATGGTTCTTTGCAGGTTTAGGAACTTCTACCGATCCTAATCCAAGTTTTACCTTCCCTGATGTGGGACAGTATAACGTGACCTTGCATGTTGAAGGAGATGGTGGTTGTGTGGATGATGTTACACGACCTGTAATTATTGATGACATTATCCTTTTCTACGTACCAAATGTCTTTACTCCTGATGGAGATGAGTTCAATGAGAACTTTAAGCCAGTTATGACAGCAGGATTTGATTATTACGATTATCACTTTACAGTATATAATAAGTGGGGAGAAATATTGTTTGAATCATTTGATGCCTTGTATGGTTGGGATGGAACTTATGGGAATAGAGGATTGATTCAGGACGGAACTTATATCTGGCAAATCGAATTCAAAGAAGAAATTACGGATAAACGTCATGTTCACCTGGGACATGTTACTATTCTGAGATAAAAAGAAATAAATGAAATTGAAAAAGGATTTGGTTTAGGCTGAATCCTTTTTTGTTTTATAGATAGCAAGTAATCTTGCTACGAAAAATCTTCAGGACATTAATCTGAAGAATTCAGTTGATAACGAAAAATAAATACATCCAAATCAAAATACGTCGTTTGCCGTTCTTTCACAAATCCAGCTCGCTCTGCTAGTTTTTGAAAAGGAAAATTTTCAATCTGTACTAAACAAACAAGACTATCATGGAGTTGTTCTTTTTGAGCATAGTCTTTTAAGTATTCAAATATTTCAGAGGCATACCCTTTTCCTTGATGTTCGGGAAAGAGGTAACAAATTACTTCTACTTCATCTTTTCGGTCTACTATTTGAGATAAAAGTCCAGCTTGTCCAATAAAACTTCCATCTTCTTTAGAAATGATAGCATGTAATCCAAGTCGATCATTTCGATAACGGTTGAGTTGTTTATAAACCCAAAAGACAGAATGTTCCACAGTCGTTAAACCCGTCTTTGGAAAAAAACGAGTGAGTTGATTATTTTCCAGAAAATGGCTCCAAATTTCGATGTCGTCTTCAGTTAAAGCGCGAAAACGTAGCCGGGAAGTTTCGTGTTGGTCAAGATACATTTTTAGGCTTCTTGGCTTTTTCTTTTTCTCGGTCTTCTTTTGTCATTTTTTCTTTCCCTAGTTTTTTCATACGCATTTCAATGTCCTGAACCATAAGAGAGGCTTCATCCGAAGTAATTCGTCCACTTTTTAATAGGTTTTGAACATTCTTTTTCTCTGTATTTAGTAAGGTTCTGATAGCCTGTCTCGTGGAAACATGGCGATATATATTGGGAAATTCGTTCTTAAAATTACGAAGAAAAGTAAGGGCTTGAATTTTGTTTTCTTCAATTTCATCTTCCATATGATCCAGCATTTCCCACTCTTCTTTATTAGCAGCTTCTTTCATGACCTGAAGCATGTCAAAAACGACAAGCTGAGCACTGTAAAACCCTTTGGCGGCATCAAAACTTGCTGCTAAACGGTTGATGGATCTATTCGCAAATAATTTGGCAAAGGGCCCAAAGCTGCTCAATGAATTCTTTGTGCTGAGTAATTCATCCAAATCTCCACGGTCTGATAACAGACGTTTTCCGTGAGAGTCGATAATTTCATTAATCTCTGCTACTAACAATTCGTAAGCCGAAGGACTGATTAAACCATCTTTAAATTGGGTCCAGTAATGTGATTTTTCTTTTTCAAGTAAACGTCGGCGCGACTCTTCTTTAAAATTGTCAATACCAGCCAAGTGTTCAGAATCGGCAGTTGGAGGCAGGTAGTTTTGTACGGCTTTCCAATTTACCTTTTTAAAGAAACGATCTTTTTCCATGTCGCCAATTGTTTCAACGGTATGTTGATGCACAAAATCTTTGGCGGTTTCCATTACATATTTTTTCTCTTTGGAAATAGAAGTTAAGCCTAATTTTCTGGCTACAGCTTTCATGGTTGTAGCATTAATGAGTAAGGTCAAAGTCACAATTCCGGCTGTTAAAAACAAAAACTCTTCTCGAACCTTAGTGGGAATTGCATCTGATGATTCAACAATAAGAGCTAAAGCTAGTCCAATTGCCCCCCGCAGGGCTCCCCACCACATGGCTTGAGGATGGTTCTTTTCAATACCGTAACCAGCACGTTTCATAACCGGATAGAGTAGTGCTATAACAATAATACGAGCAATGTGTATGATAATGTAAACAATGAAAAGAACGACAAAATCGGAGAGTTCAAAGACAGTACGTTCAGCAATTACAATTCCAACAATTAAGAAAATGAGTGCATTAGCCGCAAAGGCTGAAAATTCCCAAAACTCATGAATAAAATGTTGTACATCCGGACTGATTCGAGTTCGACCTGGGCCGGCAAAAAGAAGTCCTAAGGCAACTAATCCTAATACTCCGGACACGCCAAAGGTATATTCGCAAATAAAGAAGGTTAAATAGGCGAGAGAAACAATAACCGTGATTTCAATCAAAACGTCGTTAAAAACAGATCGTATCCATTGCAGGCCAATGTATCCTATGACCAGGCCAATCACCACTCCTCCAAAAGAGACTCTAAAGAATTCTAAAATAGGAGAGCCATCAAGAGCTCCTCCCGTTACACTAACCAAAATTACAGAGAAAATGACAATGGCAGTACCATCATTTAACAATGATTCTCCCTCAATCAAAGTTCCAAGCTTTTTGCTTGCACCTAGTTCTTTCAAAATGGCAACTACGGCCACAGGGTCGGTAGCCGAAATAACGGCTCCAAATAATACTACAATCATCCAATCCCAGGAGGCTAGACCTACATCATAAACAACTAAAAACCATATCATCGCAGCAGTGGTGATAATGGCAATAATAATTCCTGGAACAGCGAGTAAAACAGAGTTAATGAATGATTTTTTAAAGGTATGAACATCCATTGCAAAGGCCGCTTCAAAAATGAGAATTGGAAGGAAAATATAGAGTAGCATATGGGCGTCTATATGAGCTGCCCAATCAATTGCATTGTCCATGATTGGCATTTGAATCTTACTCCCGAAAAGACTAAACTCTTCAAAAAATTCAATCCGCCCTAAAACTCCCATTCCAATACCAATGAGTAATAAGGCCACTGTAAAGGGTAAACCACTTCCCATTTTTGTTAAACCAAAACGTGTGGCAGCCCCAATAATTAGGGCTAAAATGATAAAGAGTAATGGACTAAAGTCGGCGTGTTCACCAGCATGTTCTCCTTCTTCATGATGTTCTGCGTAAGGATCCGTTTCATGCATTTCTTCCTGTACATGAGAGCTTTGATGCTCCATGGCCTTTTTGTCATTCGATTCTAAATCAATTACTTCGGATGGATCCATGACATTCTCATAAGTCTGCTCATGATGTTGAGTTGAATCATCTGTTGAGAATGCTGAAAAATGAAAAAATAAAAGGAAGTTTAAGCAGAAAAACAAGGGTGTAAAGTGCTTAAAATCAATACGTCGGGAGAGGGGGGTCATGTTTCGGCCTTTTCAGTAAATATAATAAACTGAAATAAAAAACCTTACATCATATCAAATTCTTCTCCAACTTTCATGTCTCCCATTAGCTTAGATTTCAGGTTCTTAAAGTCGTAAAGGTCTTCATCTAACATATGCGTAGGGGAGATGTTTTTCAGCGCAGTAAACATAATCTCTGATCGGCCAGGATATTTTTCATCCCAGGTGGCCAACATCTTCTTAACGACCTGACGTTGCAAGTTTTCCTGAGCTCCACACAAATTACACGGAATAATAGGATACTCTCTCAATTCAGATAATTCCTGAATTTGACTTTCCTTTACAAAAGCCAGTGGACGAAGAACTACAAAACGATTATCATTTGTGATGTACTTGGCTGGCATGGTTTCTATTTTTCCTGCAAAGAACAAATTGAGGAAAAAAGTTTCTAAAATATCATCTCTGTGATGTCCTAAACAAATCTTATTGCAGCCAAGTCTTTCGGCAGCAGTATAAAGTGTTCCTCTTCTTAATCGAGAACAAAGGCTACAGGTTGTTTTACCCTCAGGAACCTTTTCTTTTACAATACTGTAAGTATCACGTTCTACAATCTCAAAAGGAATGTTGTTTTCACTTAAATAATTGGGTAAAACATGCTCTGGAAAACCAGGTTGTTTTTGGTCGAGATTAACGGCTATTAGCTCAAAATTAAAGACAGATGCTTTTTGAATTTGAGTAAGGATATCCAGCATGGTATAGCTGTCTTTACCTCCCGAGAGGCAAACCATAATTTTGTCGCCATCCTCAATCATATTATAATTGTTAATGGCATTCCAAACCGTTTTTTTGATCTTACGGTTTAGTTTCTCCAATCGCTTGGCCTTTTCTTCCTCAGTCAATGTTTCGTTTATTTCTGTTCCCCCCATTTTGTAATTCTATCATAAGTAACAATACTCCCTGTTACTGCCACGTTTAATGAGCCAACCTTGTCCAACATCACCAACTGATGACATTTATCCAATACTTTTTTAGGTAAACCATTGTCTTCGGCTCCTAAAAGGTATGCTGCTCGCGGCGGATGCACAAAGTTAGTAATTGCTTGAGACTTTTCATTCATTTCAACTCCCACTAACTGGGTAGAGTGAGGCAGTGAATCGTAAAAGTGATCAAAATCGTTGTATTTATAAAACGGAATTTTGGACCAGGCTTTTTGAGTATCTGAACTCTGGTGTGAATATTTTCCGTCAATGATAAAAATGAATTGCGCTCCCATCAAATAAGCCGAACGCCAAAGAGTTCCAATATTATGATGCGTTTTTGGTTGATAGACACCAATTCCAAAAAAGGATTCTTCCTTTAAGTCCCACTTACGCTTCATTTTGCTTATTTTCTGATTGGAGTTCCTGTTTACGGTAAATTTCTCGGTAAGCACCGTTTAACTTCATAAGTTCCGCATGTGTTCCGGATTCAATTAGTTTTCCATCATCTAAAACAATGATATTGTCAGCATACTTAATACTCGAAATTCGGTGCGAGATAATGATGGATGTTTTTTGTTTAAGATCTTTACTAATGGCCTCTAAAATATGCTCTTCGGTTTCATTATCTACTGCTGATAAACAATCGTCTAACACTAAAATGTCTGGATTTTTAATCAGAGCTCGGGCAATGGAAATACGTTGTTTTTGTCCACCAGATAGGTTGATTCCCCTTTCTCCTAACATGGTTTCATATCCTTCAGGAAATTCTTCAATCGTCGTGTGAATTCCTGCGTCTTTTGCTGCCTGGTAAAGCTGTTCGTCACTTATTTCTTCAGCATCAACCCCAAAAAGGATGTTATTTTTAATGGTGTCAGAGAAAAGGAAATGTTCTTGTGGTACGTAGCCAATGTATTTTCTCCAATGAGTTAAATTGATATCCTTAAGATCTTTTCCGTCAATTTTAATACAGCCTGTCGTTGGATCAATCAAACGCATGAGTAAATAGGCCAAAGAAGATTTTCCTGATCCTGTTTTTCCAATAATACCAAGCGTTGTTCCCTTTTTTACCGATAGGTTGATATTCTTGAGAGCTGTAACTCCTGAGTTTTCGTAGGTGATTCCTAAATTATCAAATTCAATGGCTTCATTAAAGTCTAATTCATCTCCTTTGTCGGTTTCAATTTCGGTTTCAACACTCAAGAATTCATTGATTCTCTTTTGTGAAGCGGCTGCTCGTTGAATAATAGATGTTACCCATCCTACAGAGGCAAAAGGCCAGGTGAGCATATTAACATAAATCACAAACTCAGCAATTTCACCAGGTTCAATGAGTTTACTTTGAGCGTGTAAACTTCCAATATAGATGGTTAAAATGGTACTAATTCCAATGAGCAAAATAATGGTAGGCATGAAAAAGGCATTGGTAGTGGCCAATTTCATGGAGAAGTTTTTGTATTGCTCTGCTTCCCGATTAAAACGCTTTTCAGCTTCCTTTTCCTTAACGTGTGATTTGATCACTCGAATTCCTGAAAAAGATTCCTGAACAATGGTAGAAAGGAAGGATTGTTGCCTTTGAACATCTTCACTTCGTTTATTTAAAATGCTACTCACAAAGTAAATTAAGAGAGACATTAATGGAAGAGGGAGAAGAACATAAAGTGTTAATTCAGGATTGGTTTTCACCATCTTATAAATCACCAAAATGAAAAGAAAGACAAGGTTAATGGTGTACATTATTCCTGGACCTAAGTACATTCTAACCTTAGAAACATCTTCACTAATTCTGTTCATTAAATCACCCGTCGAGTTTTTTTTGTAAAAATTGAACGAAAGATCCTGATACTGTTGATAAATTTCATTCTTGAGGTCATACTCAATTTTTCGCGACATCATGATGATAGTCTGCCGCGTGAAGAACAAGAATATACCTTTTAAGAGGGAAAAAAGAAAATAAAGTCCGGCAGCAATTAAAGCCAGTGAAAACTTATCTGCTATGGTATTTTCTTCGGTTTGTCCGTAGCTAAAAATATCATTTACAGCGTCCTTTACTACTCCCGGCATTTCGACGCCAAAAATATTAGAGACTAAAAGGCAAATAATTCCAAGGATCAGTAACCACTTGTACTTTGCTAAATATTTATTTAAGTAGAATAATGAAGACATTCAAAATTTAGTACTTTTGTACCGCTTTATCCCAACCTCGGGAGTGCAAAGTTAGCAATTAAAGATTCATTATTTAGTTATAGATATACCACAATATTATGTTTGAAGTAAAAGAAATCAGAGAAACGGCTCTGGGTGAAAATCCAGTCATCGAAAGAATGTCTAAATACAACCACGAGCAACTTCTCTTTTGCAACGACAATGAAACAGGCTTAAAAGCCATTTTGGCTGTTCATAATACCACACTTGGTCCAGCACTTGGTGGAACACGAATGTGGAACTATAACAATGAACTTGAGGCTTTGAATGATGTTTTGCGTTTGTCACGTGGAATGACGTATAAAAACTCTATTTCTGGTTTGAATCTCGGTGGAGGAAAAGCAGTGATTATTGGTGATGCCAGAAAACAAAAGTCTGAAGCTTTGTTTAGAAGATTTGGAAAGTTTGTTGAAAGCTTAGGGGGAAAATATATTACAGCAGAAGATGTTGGAATTTCTCCTCAAGATATGACTTGGGTAAACATGGAAACAAATCATGTGGTTGGTTTACCAGGTAAAAGTGGTGATCCTTCTCCAGTAACTGCTTATGGTGTTTATATGGGAATGAAAGCCGCTGCTAAAGTTCAGTTTGGTACTGATTCTTTAAACGGTAAAAAAGTGGCTGTTCAGGGTGTTGGACACGTTGGTGAGTATTTAGTATCTCATTTAGCGAAAGAAGGTGCTCAAGTTTACATCTCAGATATTCATGAGGATACGCTTAAGCGTGTTGCCGAACAATATGGTGCTACTGTTGTAGGATTAGATGATATTTATACAGTTGATATGGATATCTACGCTCCATGTGCATTAGGTGCTACTGTAAATGATACTACTTTAGGACAATTGAATTGTTCAATCATTGCTGGTGCTGCAAATAATCAGCTGGCAGACGAGACAGTTCATGGTGAAATAGTGAAAGACAAAGGAATTATTTATGTTCCTGACTTTATGCTTAATGCCGGTGGTGTAATTAACTGTTATGCAGAGGTGAAAGGGTTAAGTGCTGAATGGGCTATGGGTAAAGCAGAAGAAATCTATAACACTACCCTTAATATTCTTGACCGATCATCATCGGAGAATATTCCTACCTACAAAATTGCTAATGCGATGGCTGAGGAGAGAATTGATGCTATAGGAAAAGTGAAATTGCCAATGTAATTAGGCTGATGCTGAATAGACGACATTTAAGAATAAAAGTTCTTCAAATTTTATACGCCTTTTTTCAATCGGAGGGAAAAGATTTGCTCCAGGCGGAAAAGGAATTGTTCCGATCAATCAACAAAATGCATGATCTGTATCTGTATTTCCTGTTGATTTTTGAAGAACTGCAGAATTTTGGAGAAAGAAGGATCGAGGATAAGAAGAATAAGATTCGTCCAACGGAAGATGATTTAAATCCCAACAGAAAATTTGTAGATAATCACGTTTTTAGATTTTTTGCTGAAAACCAGGATCTCAGAAGAAATTCTGAATACAAAAAAATCAATTGGGGTGGGGCAGAAAAGAATGATTTGATGCGTAAGTTGTTTGTGCGTATTACAGAATCTGATCTTTTTGAAGAATACATGTCTAGCCGTGAAACATCTCCTAAAGAAGAAAGACAATTTGCACTGGATTTGTTCAAAACTGAAATTGCGAACTTCCCTTTGTTACATGACTTCTTTGAGAATGAGAGTATTTATTGGATGGATGATATTGATTTGATTTGTACCATGGTATTAAAAACCATTAAACAAATCAATGAAAATTCAGATGAGCACCAAAAGATTTTGACACTTTATAAGGATGAGGAAGATGAGAAAGAATTCATTACCACTCTCATTTCAAAAGCTATTGAGAAAAACGAAGAAAACGATCGTTTGGTAGACACCTTAACTCAAAATTGGGAATTGGATAGAATTGCCAAAATGGATGTTATTTTGTTAAAAATGGCCCTCACTGAGTTAACGGAACACTCATCTATTCCAAAAAAAGTAACTTTGAACGAGTATATTGAGATTTCTAAGTATTACAGTACTCCAAAAAGTCAAGTTTTTATCAATGGAATATTGGATAAGGCTGTTGAACTTTTGGATAAAGAAGGAAAACTCAACAAGTCGGGAAGAGGACTAATTAATTAAATTATGAAGAAGACCTTAATTTTATTTGCAGCAGCTTTTTTAATCTTAGCATGTACATCAAATGAGGCTGTTAATGCAGAGGAAAGAAAAGTAGAGTACGCTGAGTATATCGATGATCCAACAACCATTTCGTTTGAACAGTCTGAATATGATTTTGGAACTGCAACGGATGGAGACATGGTTCGTCATACGTTTAAATTTACAAACTCTGGAGATAAAAACCTCATCTTAATTGATGTAACCGGATCATGTGGATGTACAGTGCCTGAAAGTTGGCCACAACATCCAATTGCACCAGGTGAAGGAGGAGAAATTGAAGTTGTTTTCAACTCTAATAACAGAGTAGGTAATGTTCGTAAAAACATCAGAGTAGAGGCAAATACTGACCCTACTTTGACCACATTAACGCTTACCGGAAAGGTGAAGGAAAAAAAGTAACCCTTTCCATTTAGTTTAAAACTCAAAATTAAAATCACATAATGAAATTTGATTTAACATTGTTGCAAGAAGCAGCAGCTGGTGGAGGAGAGCAAGCTCCCGGAGGATTTGGAGTAAATAATCTGATCATGTTCGGATTAATTGCTTTGGTATTTTACCTTTTCATGATCCGTCCACAAATGAAAAGAACCAAAGAGGCTAAAGCTTTTAGAGCAGGTTTAGCTCAAGGAGATAAAGTCGTTACCGTTGGAGGAATTCACGGAAAAATATTAGAAGTAACAGAAACAACTGTTCTTATTTCCAGTGAAGGATCTAAGTTTCGTGTTGATAAAAATTCTGTGTCTGCTAGCGCTGAAGAGCAATTGGCAAACAAAAAGTAAGTAAAGCCAAGCGCAAAAGCTAAGTACTTTTGTGATCCGTTTTTATTGAACCTTTAACATCTTGAACCATTATGTTATGCTTTATTCCAATCTTGGGTAGAGTAAGACATAATGGTTTTTTTGTTGATTTTTTCTTGCTTCCCCAAAAAAAGAAATTAAACTGAATTCAGTTCCAAATCAAACGTACATCATCACCCGGTTTTTTCTGCGCTAAGCAATTCATCATATCTTCATCTAAAATACCAATGCGGGGATAACCGCCAACAGTTTGACAATCGCGCATTAAAACATTTAACTGTCCAGATGGTGTCAATTGAATAGTTCCTGGAAGGGTTGGTGAAGAAATAAAAGAATCGGGAAAAAAATCTATATCAGCTCCGTGTAAAACATAAGCCATTCGGTTTGAGACAGCATCGACACGAAAGGAAATCTTTTTTAACTGTTGCATTAATTCTGAGTCAAATAAACTTATGTCTGGTCCAGCTTGAACAATAATTTCATTTTTATCCATGACAGTTTCTTCTAAAGCAATTGATTTGATTTTTTCAAGAGAAGAAGTCGTTACTGGAGCAGCTAATAATAGATCACCTTTTATCAATTGACCAGGAATAAAATTGGTGTTTATGGATTTTAATAAGCCTCCTTCAAAAGCCAAATAGGCTCTACACCCTGCTATACAAGTACCAAAGGACAGAACAGATCCTTTTGGAATTTCTATCAACTCATTCGTATAGATTAGCTTCTCATCCAAAAAGCACTCAAAATGAGCTCCACATAAAGCTATTTTACAATCCCTCAGGAATTTAATTTGAGGTCCGGTTAAGGTAAGTTCTAAAAGTGGAGATTGAAGAGGATTCCCAACCAATTTATTGGCCTTTTGAGCAGAGTAAGAATCCATTGGTCCGGTAAGAGGAACTCCAAACTCTACCAATTCAAAGGAAGGAGACCCTTGAATGGAGGTAAACAATCCCGCCTTTAATATTTGAGCAATGGGTTTATGCATAGATCTGGCTCAGGTCAAATGTTTTATTCTTTTCTTCCTTTTGTATTTCTTCAAATTCCTCCTTTGTAATGGCTCTAAATTTTACTTCATCTCCAGCATGGAATAAAAAAGGAGTTTCTAATTCCTCCCGAACCAATTTTACAGGACATTGTCCAATTATTTTCCAACCTCCTGGAGAAGCAGAAGGGTAAATTCCAGTTTGATTATTGGCCAAACCAACCGAACCCGTTTCCACTCGTTTGCGAGGAGTTGAATGACGTTTGGTAGTGAGCTTTGTATGACTCAACCCCATATAAGGAAACCCAGCTAAAAAGCCCATCATAAACACTTGATAGCTTGGTTGAGTATGAAGTTCAATAATTTCTTCAAGCTTGAGTTTGTTTTCTTGCATCAACAGAGTTAAATCTGGCCCGGTAGAATGATCATACAAGACAGGAATAGTAAGCTTTCTTGATTGGATTTTAGAAGAAATATCTTCTGCTAAAATGTTTGATAAAATGGACTGTAAATTTTCAAATGAAGTTTGTAATGGATCAAAAACAACGCATAAAGAAGTATAAGCCGGAATTAGGGCTCTTATACCTTCAACTTGTTTATTTTGCAAAAAGGATTTAATGAATTGAACCTTTTCATTGTTTTCTCGATTGATTTCAAGCCCTGTTTCAATGAGCATTGCAGAATTTCCGTATGCCGAAATTCGTTCTATCATGCAAAAGAGGTGATTTCAATTTGAAGTCGATCAAATTCCTGAACAACAGCTGCTAAAATGGACTGAGCAGCGGGATTATCCCCATGGATACATAAACTGTCAACTGGCATTTCAATTTTTTTACCTTCAGCCATAACACTTTGGCTTGTGACCATTAAGCAGGATTGTATCATTGCCTCTTCGGCTGATTGAATCAAACTTCCATTTACGCTTCGGGGCATGAGTTGACCATTTTTTTGATATTGTCGATCAATAAAACCTTCCCGTATAAAACTAATTTGGTTCTCTTTTGCCAATTTTTCCAAAACAGAATTGGCTTGACCCATAAGCTTTAGTTCAGAATTCGTTTGTAAAATGGCGCTTATAATAGCTTGAGCTTCATTACTGGATTGCATGGCCATATTGTACAAAGCTCCATGCGGTTTTACGTATTTTAGTTTGGTTCCGTTTGTCTGACAGATTTGCTGGATTTTTTCAAGCTGAATTTGAATTAAGCCACTTAGTTGAGTGACTTCAATTTCCATCTCTCTTCGTCCAAAGCCTGCTCGATCAGGAAATGAAGGATGAGCACCAATACTAACTTTCTCTTCAATGGCAGCTTTAATCACTTTTTCAATCATGCTGCTATTTCCAGAATGAAAACCACAACAAATATTGGCTGAACTAATTAAAGATAGAATTTCTAATTCTCTTTCTAAGGATGCTTCATCGTTACATTCTCCCAAATCACAATTAATATCAATGGTCTTTTTTATCATAGCCATCCAAAAGCATTTGCAATTCCTTTAGCGCCCAACAACAAAGTCACCAAAATGATCAATAATCCTAAAATGTTGTTGAGGATTGAATTGGTTGATTCTCCTAAAATCTTTTTGTCATTGCTAACCCACAATAAAAAGCCGGCAATGATGGGTAATAAAATTCCATTGGTAGTTTGAGCGAACAAAATAACCACTGTAGGTTTCCAGGAAGGAATTGAGGAGAATAAAATCCCAAAGAAGACAATGATTCCCCAGCTAATTCTGAATCGAATTGATTTGAGATCTTCTGTCCAGTTTAACAGTTCTGAAATGGCATAAGCTGCTGCTAATGGTGCTGTAATAGCAGAGGAAAGTCCTGCAGCTAAAAATCCAAAAGCGATAAACCAATCGGCAAAAGAGCCCATAAAAGGTTTGAGTTGTGCTCCTAAATTTCCTGGAGTTATCTCTGTATTTCCTGTGGCATTTAAAACAGCTGATGCAGTAATTAAAATTGACATAGTTATCAATCCACCAAATAAAATAGAAAGGGTTGTGTCTAAACGAGATCTTGAATAATCTTCGGCAGTTTTCCATTTTTGTTTGGAAGATGAAGCGTGTAAAAACAGGTTATAAGGAACCACAGTCGTTCCAATTAGCCCAACAATTACAATCGCAGATCCTTTTGGAAAAGAGGGGATAAAGAGTCCCTTAAACACACTTCTCCAATCCGGGCTCAACCAAAAAGCAGAGATTAAGAAGACCAAACCGATGGTGGCAACTAAAAAGATGAGTGTTTTCTCAATATAATTGTATCGTCCACTAATGAGAAGGACGGCTGCTAATCCTCCAATAATTAGCGGAAGAAAATGAAAAAAGTAGGAGTCTTCACCCAGTATCGATTTAAAGCCTAAAACAGCTCCGGAAATATTACCGGATTCATAAGCGGCATTCCCAATGAAAATAGCTGAGATAACTAATGTTGCGGCAAGATAAAAACTGAGTTTTCCATTTAATTTGGCTCGGATAGCTTCTCCCAGTCCCTTACGTCCAATTACCCCCAAACGAGAAGCCATTTCTTGCAGAACAATTGTAGCCAGAACAGAAAATAAGATGGCCCACAATAAAGTGTATCCGTACGATGCTCCGGCAAGTGTGGCAGTGGTAATGGTTCCCGGACCAATAAAGGCGGCTGCAACCATTGCTCCCGGGCCAATATGTTTGAGTTTTTTCAGCATCCTTTTGCCGAAACAAAATAGGGTTAGTATTCAATATCTAAGTTGAAAAGCTTTCGAAACTT
>JAKSBJ010000319.1 GCA_022361195.1 Flavobacteriales bacterium | reverse complement strand
CGATGTCCATCTTCTCATTCTTAAAAGCATTTTTGCCATGGCCCCGGAAGCATACCTTGTTTTTGGTTTAGGAGATTTAACCGCTTTGGAAATAGTCTCCGCAATAACTGAAGGAGGAGATCCTTGCCCGCTTTCTTCCATAGAAGCCGCAGCCTGTGCCATTAAATTGAGAGAGGTTTCGTAAACAGTTCCAGTCCCCCGCTCTACCATAGGTTGATACATGACATCCATAAACTCCGTTTTTATAGCACCCGGTTCAACTACCACAACATCAATCCCAAAATCCTTCAATTCCAATCTCAAACAATCACTCCACCCCTCCAAAGCAAACTTAGTAGCGTGGTACCAGGCACCAAAAGGAGTATAAATTTTTCCTCCAATAGAAGAGATGTTAATGACTGTTCCGGATTTCTTAGTCCGCATATGTGGAATCACCTTTTGGGTGATGGATGCCAAACCAAAAATGTTGACATCAAATTGTCTTTTCGCATCTTCCATTGAAACATGCTCAACCGGACCATAAACAGCATAACCTGCATTATTGACTAATACATCTATTCTTCCCTGTTCAGCAATAATTTTATCTACTGCAGCCTGTACCTCATCCTCATTCGTTACATCCATCTTAACTGCATATCCCCCCGCAGACTCCAAATCACTCATCTTTTCAACTCTCCTGGCCGCACCATAGACAATATGACCTTCTTTTATCAATTGTTGAGCCGTAGCTTTCCCTATTCCGCTTGAGGCGCCGGTTACCAATACTACTTTTTTCATCCTATTTTGATTTGGTTTTGAGTTCTAGTTTTTAACCTCTTGCATTTTGTGAATTTGCTTGAGTAACATCTTCTTTGGCATCATGCGCATCATTGGAAACATCATTTTTTGAGAGAATGAAATTCCAGCTACAACGTCCATTTTTCCAGCGAGCATGGCATTGTATCCTGCTAGTGCCACTTCGTTAGCCGAGAAGGTGTTGTTAAACAAATCCGTTTTATCCATTCCGGACGTCTTTGCAAACTCTGTTTCTGTTGCTCCTGGTTGCAAGGCTGTTACCGTAATGTTAGTATTACTTAACTCTTGCGCAAGCGCATTGCTGAAGGAATTTACATAGGCCTTTGTTGCATAATAAACAGCTTGTAAGGGTCCAGGTATAAAACCTGCAGTTGAAGAGGTATTGAGAATTTTACCTTTGTTTTTGGCCACCATATCAGGTAAAAAGAACCGACTTAAGGCAGTTAAGGCAAGCATGTTTACGTTCATCATCGCCAAATCTTGTTCCCAATCTCTTTCGTGAAAGTATCCCTGACCACCAAATCCGGCATTGTTAATTAAATATTCTATCGCTATTCCAGCCGATTTTACTTCATCATAAATCTCTTTTGCTGCAGTTGGCTGACTGAGATCTTTCGCAATAATATAAGTGTTGGTTCCGTGCTTTTCATTTAACACTTCGGCAAGACTTTTTAATTTGTCCTCCGATCGGGCTACAACTACCAAATCACCGCCTTTTGATGCGTGAATGATAGCCAGCTCTTTTCCAATTCCACTTGAAGCCCCTGTGATTAATGCTACTTTTTTCATGATTATATTGTGTTAGTACGTTATTAAAATGTTACACAACAAAGTAACAGACTTATAAGCAGGGCTTTGAACACAATTTACGGAATGAAAAACACTTTTTACTGAATCATAAAAAAAGGCTCCAAATTGGAGCCTTTCGTTTAATTCATCTGAGTTTATTTACATCACAAATCCATCTTTTGGACCTATTGGTTCTGGTAAATCCTTTTCGCCGAGCATCTCCCTCAAGTCTATTTCAATCGTTCGGGTTAAGGAACTCATTGGTATATCAAAGGCCAAATTCTCAAAGGGATTTTCGGCATAATCTCCAATACTCTCCATCATCCAAAACACCCAACCTAAAAGGGAAGTAAAAGGAATAATTCCCCAAATCATATAGCTTGGCCAATCTGTATCCACAAAAGCAGAAAGAAGTCCCATTGGCAACAACAAAATGAAAATGTAAACAAAGTAGATGCTCAACGAAGCATATTGTCTTGGTAAAGGAAAGTTTTTAATTCGTTCACATTTACCTTGAAGGGTATAAAACTCGGTTAATAAACCTTGCATTTCCATATGACGGAAATCGTCAATTAAGCCTTTTGCTTTGAGTTCTTTTAGCTCTTGCGATTGTTTTTGAATGAGCTGTGTACAGGCATTTTTACGATCGAGCATGTACATCGCCTCTTCTTCCTTCAAGAACTTTTTTAGCTCTACATCCGGATCGTCTTCTGGAAACAAACCGGCAATGTATTTTCGGTACCGTTGGTTTAGTTTAATATCATGTTCCCATTCTTTGAGCGAACGCAATTGACGTTTTAAGCGGTACAACCAGGCAATGTGACGGTAAATGAGTCTTCGGTGAATCTCTTTTAATTCATCATCCGAAAGTTTATCACTGGCATATTCGTTCGTAACAAATCCGGTGACCATGGCTCCCCAGCTTCTGCTAGAGTTCACAATTCCGCCCCAAATTTTTCGAGCTTCCCAGGTTCGGTCATAGGCAGAATTGTTTTTGAATCCTACATAAAACGAAAGCGCAATACCCAAAATGGCGAGTGGTTCCCACGGAATCCTCAACCATTCGTATTCCTTAAAATAATATGCCCCTGCAACTAGGGCCGCATAACCAGTAAAAATAAGTACAGGCTTTACTGAAAAGCGCAATACATTTACTGGATTAAATATTCTTTGTACGTACATTTTAGTTTAGATTTAAATCTCTGTATTTAGCAGGAGTCATTCCTGTTTTTTGCTTGAACAATCGACTGAAATAATGCGGATAGTTAAAGCCCAAATCGTAAGCTATTTCACTCACATTATTCTCTGTATTTAAAAGGATTGTTTTAGCCTTATTGACCACATAGTCGTTAATGTGCTCTTTAGTATTCTTCCCTGTTTCTTTTTTCAATAAATCACCCAAATAATTCGGTGATAAATTCACCTTTTCCGCTAAAAACTTTGTGGTTGGAAGTCCCATTTCGGTTTGGAGATTTTGATCAAAATACTTTTTAATTTCACCTTCGACAACACTTACCACATCTTTGTGATGGTCAGATCGGGTATGGAATTGTCGTTCGTAAAAACGATTGCAATAGTTCAATAACAACTCAATATTTGAAATTAAAAGTTGTTGGCTGTGTGCATCAATATTTTGATCTAACTCAAACTCAATTTTTTTGATGCAATCATTCAAAATATCCTCTTCTTTTTTAGAAAGGTGAAGGGCTTCATGCACTTCGTAAGAAAAAAAGTGATAGTCTTCAATTTTCTTTCCCAGAGTCGATTTTCGAATGAGATCGGGATGAAAAAACAATCCCCAGCCATAGTTTATTTTAGGCTCTTCATTTGATTCCGCACCACCAATTACCTGACCTGGAGCAATAAAAGAAAGTACTCCTTCATCAAAATCATAGGTGTTTCTTCCATACTGCATGGCACAACCAGCGTCTTTCAGAAAGATAGAATAAAACCCCATGCTCACCTTTATATCTGGATTGGACTTAAAGTCTTTTGGTTTATGAAAGTCGTCCATATCAACCACATATACCAAAGGATGCATAGGTTCCTTTAAGCCCATCATCTGAATCATTTGGCTAATTGTTTCTACTCTTACAATATCTGACATCTTATTTTCTTTTGAGGCAAAGTTAAATGCTTGATTATTTTACCAATAGCACTTTTTAAGGAAAGGATAACACTTTTTACTGATCAGTAAAAAAGCCTGAAGAATCACCTCCAGGCTTTTGATAAAATATCAGTTAAGTAACTTAAACCTAATCTAAAAAGTCAACTTTCCCTGAATCAAGATTGTAGTATGCCGAAACAATTTTTACAGATCCGTTGTTTACAGCATTTCCAATAATATCAGAACGGTTAATCAATTCCTGAGCATTTAATTTTGCATTGGTTTTAACCACCTCATTTACTTCAGCTCCTTGCTCAGATGCAGCAATTGCAGGAGTAATATGTGATAAAAGATGATTTAGGTTGTACCCATTGTCTCCTCCATCAACCGCAGCAGTTACTGCTCCACAACTCTGGTGACCTAAAACCACAATTACTTTCGATCCTAAATGAGCTACGGCATACTCAATACTTGCCATTGATGATGTGTTAGCAACGTTTCCTGCAACACGAACAACAAAAAGCTCACCTAAACCAGAATCAAATGCCAATTCCGGAACTACACGACTATCTGCACAACTCAAAACAATAGTATGAGGAGCTTGTCCTCCTGTTAACTCTTCTCGTCTTGCGCTATCCTGTAATTTACCTTCTAATTTATCCGTAACAAATTTTTCGTTTCCGCTTTTTAAGCGTGCAATTATTTCTTCACTATTCATTTCTTAGTTTTTTAGTGTTATTTCTTTTTTTGAATCCTGTTCTTAAATTTAGCAATTGTAAAATAAAAAATCTGTCCTTTGACTTCTTTTATTTACACACTCTATTGTACAAAGATAATTTCCATTTAAGTTGATATCTAACACTTTTTACGGATTATACAAAGCAAAAAAGCCCCACAAAAGTGAGGCTTATTAAAATCTATAAATAATTCTTTATCTCTTCTTGAGTTCTCCGTCAACCGGTACTCCATCTTGTGTCCAGTTAGCTTTCAAATCTGTATCTGTTAACTCAACAATAGTGATAATGTTAATGGTAGAAGCAGTATCATTTTCTTTGGTCTCCAAAACTGTTCCGTCATTGGTTACACGATACAAGCTTACTGTTGTTATTGTTGTGTCTTGAATAGGGTCATGCAGGGTTGTTGAAACATTACACCATTCGTCTTTCTTTAGTTTACATCCATCAAAAGTCATTGATCCTGATCCGCCAAGATCAACTAAATCTACCGTAATTGGTGTTCCAAATAAATCCTGCTCAAACTCCAACTTTGTAATATCCCAGGTACCTTCCAGTTTCTTTACAGCCTGCTGATTTTTATTACATGCCACAGCAACTAAAGCAATGGCTGCAATCATTAAAATTCTTTTCATTTTCGTTTTTATTAAAAGTCGTTTAGTTTTAACTACCCCCTATTTTTCAAGAGGTAACAAACCAAAAGTAAGGAATTGTGAATGAAGAAAAAAGGAAACTACTTTTTTCAATGGACAATGAAATGTTCATGAGTTAGGGTTTATTGACCGTTGAAAGTATCAATGTTTTTATAGGTTTATCCTAAAATCATTAGAAAGAAACTAAAATGAACGAGCATTTGGATCAGGAAATTTTGGCCTTAATTGATCAAGCTTATGATGCTTACACACCTGAGTCTATTGAAAAAAGTATTGCCCTATTAATGAAGGCTTTGGATTTAGTGGAAGAGCGAAAAACCGCTGGATCAGAAGAACATAGGGTGCTTCATGACTTAATGGAAACTTACATTGCTTTTGGAGATTTGGAAAGCGCTATAAAATGGGTAGACCGGTATTTAGCAGCTGACAAACAATGGGGCAATTATGGAAAAGGACAATTAGATGTGGGAGAACTATACTATAAACTTGAAAGGTTTGATGAGGCTAAAGACTATTTTAAACAAGCCGATGAAATTTCGAATGGTCGAATTTGGAGAGACCGAAAAGATACGGAGCTATATCAATTCTATAAGAAAGACTAAGGTTTCTTATTCACCACAAAGTTCAATCGTAAATAAGTGTCCTGAACAAAATAACTGAGTTTAAAAGCAAGGCCGTGTTTTTCAAATAAGAAGGTATGAAAAACGTCAGAATGCTCTGTTTTTTGCGCAAAACCTTCAAAAAACTCCAATAATTGGCCATTTTTTTGCAAATATTCCTGCGAACGGAGGTAAATTTTAAGGGTATTTAAATCAGAGTGATCAGGTAAAACTATTTCGGTTGAATCACTTTGACGGCTGTAATTGAATTCGGAGCCCGACTTTAGCTGAAAGCCTGACTGAGTCAACAACCATTCACCTTGTTGTGTAGGGGATGTTAAACGGATGTTTTCAAATGCGTAGTCGGGAAATTTCTGAAAGCTCTCAAAAGGAGCATTACTGACCTGTTCTGGTTTTTCCGAGCTACTTTCCTGTCCACAAGAAAGCAGGGAAAAAACGAAAATCCAACTAAAAATGAATGTTCTCCTCTTCAACCAATGCTTCATTCCTAAATTTTAGAAATAATTGAATTAATGCGATGACATCTTTTTGACAATACTCTACGATGCGAGGTAGATCATTCTCTTCGTAATAAACCCTTGCCACATCAGCTCCCGAAATGTCATCTTTCGGAGTTGGAACACCAAAAATGTGACACAATAAACTCAAGGAAGTATAATGCTTATAGTCTCCAAACTTCCATAGTTCCATGGTGTCCAAATGGTTGATTTCCCATGGCTTTTTGCCTGCAATGTCCAATGTTCCTGGTAAATCAATTCCGTTTATGAGCATCCGCCGGGCAATGTACGGAAAGTCAAACTCCTTGGCATTGTGGCCACACAAAATACTGGTATGAGAATTATAATGGCGATTGAGTAGTTCGGCAAACTCTTTTAACAAAACCTCTTCATCATCATTAGCGAAAGATTTCATTCGAATGGCTTTCCCATCCATTTTATCCTGAACAAATCCACACGAAATACAGACAATTTTACCAAACTCAGCAAAAATTCCAGCCCGTTCATACACCTCTTCATCGCTTAAACCATCTCGCTCCTGAATGTATTTGTTCTTATTCAGATATAATTTTGAAGTTTCAGCATCCAACTCACTAAAATTGTATTGCTGAGGAACCGTTTCTATGTCTAAAAAGAGAATTTTTTCGAGATTAACTTTTCTAAGCTGCATAAGACCGAATTTGGGGTTTTAAGGTACAAAAAACAAAGAATCCTTGTCCTACTATCTTAAATGACAACCCCTTTCACCTCCATTAAAGGAACATTGATGAAGTTTCCCTCAGTGATAGACTCTGCCAAAAACACGAACTTTTTATCAAAAACCTGTTTCCCTTCGAAAAAGCTCACCCAATATTCATTATTGATTCCAAAAACGTCCTCAACGATAGGTTCAATCTTAGCAAAAGTTTGAGATTCCATGTCACCAATGAAGTGTCTTAAAGTAGATGTTCTTATTTGCTCTCCGGTCGTTTTATTTTCTCCATAACCTACCGATGAAACCAGAACATTGCTGATGTCGCTATCCCTTAAGTTAATGAGGTAAACATTGAATACCTCAGCCGTTTTTTCTTCGTTCCACTCCTTTACTACCGCCACACTGACGTTCTCCACCTTGGGTATTTTAATATCCTCCTTCATTTTTTGAGCCTGTAAAGCTAATTGATTTTTTTGGGACAGAATGGATTTTGGATAAAAGCACTAAAACTTCTTAGCTTGTTCTAAGAGATCAACCCCAATTCGGATATAATCGGGCAATTCTTTTCGATGTCCAACCAGGTCGTCATTCTTTTCTGTTTCAGTATTTTCCCAACGATCATCTACTGCTGATCCGGTACGGACAATGACTAAATCTTTCTCTGGAATAGAAATAATGTACTGACCATTCATCCCTCTGAAATAGGTGACTTCGTAGTCCATTCCGGTATAAATCCAGTATTGGAAACCGTAACAATTATTGGGCTCACCTCCCCGTTTTTTAAGTGGCGCCAGGGTACAAAATTCCTCCATGTACGATTGACTCACCAATTGTTCACCTTTCCAATTTCCTCTGTTATTCACTAAACGACCTAGACGTAAAAAATCACGCGATCGAGCATAAAAACAGCAAAATCCTTTTTCGGTACTACTTCCATCTCCAGCCAGACTCCAAAAGGCTTCACTTTCGGCTCCCATCTTTTTCCAGAGTTTTTCAGAAGCATATTCTGACACACTTTGACCCGTTGCAGCCTGTAAAATGTAAACTAACACTTGTGTGTCTCCACTTTTATAATCAAAAATTTCTCCCGGTTTTTCTTCTATATCTCTACGATTCAACGCTAAGTCCCTATCATCTGTATCATAATATAATTCAGCAACATCACAAAAAGGACTAACGTAACTCTCACTCCATGATAAGCCTGAAGACATGGTTAAAATATGGCGAATGGTGATGTCCTTTTTTTCGTCATTGAATTCGGGTAAATAATTAGCAACAGGCTCGTCGATAGACTTGATTTTTCCCTCATCAAGAGCCACTCCAACTAAAATAGAAACAATGGATTTTGCCATGGAGAAGGAGTTTCCTACTTTCTCCCGATCGTGACCGTTCCAGTACTCTTCATAAATCAGACTATCTCCCCACAAAACCAAAAAGGAGGCAGGTTCTAATTCCTCAATACGCTTTCGGTCATTGGACTTAATTGTTAAATGGTCGAGTGATGCATGCTCATCCCAGGCCTGAACCGTAGCTCCTTTCTCTACCGTTCGGTTCTCAAACACATCCAAATCGTAAATGGTTGGACGAATATGTCCTCTTAAATAAGTAGCTGCAATTCCCTTATAAATATAGAGTCGGCCAGAAATTAGAATTACCAAATTTCCAATAATCAGCAGGGCCAGAATTGTAAACCCCAGCCACTTTAATGTCTTTTTTATGATGTTCATTTAATTGCTGTAGTCGAAATCAAATATGTTTGCCATATTGATTTTTAAGGACTGTTGTACAGCTTCAATATCAACTTCCGTACTCAGTTCCTTTTGCATAGAAGTTACGGATTTATTCACTATGCCGCAAGGGACAATGTGATTAAAATAATCGAGATTGGTATTTACGTTTAATGCAATGCCATGCATGGTTACCCAGCGCGAACTTTTTACACCCATGGCACAAATTTTTCGCTCTCGTTCCGTTCCTCCATCTATCCACACGCCGGTTAAACCTTCAACACGACCTGCTTTTATAGAAAACTCATTTAAGGTTAGAATTATTGCCTCCTCTAAATATCTCATGTACTTATGGATATCGGTAAAAAACTGATCCAAATCAAAAATAGGGTACATTACCAACTGACCAGGGCCATGGTAAGTAATGTCTCCTCCACGGTTGATTTTATAGTATTGAGCGTCAATTGACTTGAGCAGATTTTCGGCAATTAATAAGTTTTGTTCCGATCCACTTTTCCCCAAAGTATACACATGCGGATGACTACAAAAAATAAGATGGTTTTGCGGAATTTCGTCTGTTTCTTTGTTACGGGCAGCAATTTTTAGATCGACAGATTGTTTGAAAAGAGTTTCCTGAAAATCCCAGCACTCTTTATAGTCAATCAATCCCTTTTCAATGTAATTTACCTGTCGCAT
>JAKSBJ010000084.1 GCA_022361195.1 Flavobacteriales bacterium | reverse complement strand
TTTTTGGCAATATTTTGTTCTGAAAACCGGAGGAGATCGGTTAGGTAAGCTGCAGGCCCGTAAATAGATTGACAATGATCACATCCGCAGTAATGACTACCGTGAAAGATTTTATTAAATCCAGGAGTTGTTTCATAACTGCTGTAAACATCTTTGTCAATATTGCTCACATTCATTCCGCTGTAGTGGGCAGATCCAATGGTGTCTTTTAAATTCATGAAGGTCATCATGCTCTTAGCGCTATTGGTTGTTGCATTTTCATAAATACTCATGGCCAAATTCTGATTCCCTTCAAAATGAAGTTTAAAATCTTCGAAAGGAACGGCACTAATAGATGCTGCTGAATTAAATCCAAGCGATAATAAATTCTTTACTTGATTGAACCGTGGGGCAATGGCATACATTCGTTGAAATGCCATCATTTGATTAATGACTTTTGGTCGATCGACCTTTTGGATGCCGGTCCACTCTAACTCTTCAACCTCGGTTACAAAATTAAAACTCGCAAAGTCAATTGAATTGAGTTGGAGGAAATGGTCTACCTTGGCAACTTCTTTTTGGTATTGTTCATACTTTTCAGAGGCAGTCAGTTCTGGATTATAGAAGATTTCATGAACTCCCATTTCGTGATAAAGATTACTCAAAGAATGGAGCTCATCAATGGCCAGGAGTGTCTTTTCTTTATTGGCTGCATTTCCCCATTTTGGTTCATCTTCCAGTTCCTCCTTAAGTTCTGAAACTATTGGGTTTTTTTCAATGAATTTGGTGATGGTTGAGATTGATTTTGAAATATCATTTTGTGCTGAATCAGCCATACGAAATTGGAAAGCCTCCATCGGAAAACGACGAGCAATTTGTTCTTCCAAATGAATTGCGTAATCAAGACTTGTAGCATTTTCTCCCAAGCTACCTGGAAGTGGAATAGAATTGCTAGTGATGAGTGAATCCCAAGCTTCAACATTTAAAGAAACAAGACTGTTCAAATCACTGAAATCAGATTCTTTTAAAGTCTCAACCAGTTTAATTTCTCCTAAGCCTAAATCGAGAAATTCAAACAATGGTTTCAATTCAACAATTTCCGATTCTGATAAAACATCATCTGTTTGTAATTGATCCCAAAAGGAGTCGTTTAGACTTCCGTATTGATTGAGAGCTGTAGTGAAAATCTCACTTTTATCAGCTGTCAATCCACCAATTTGAGTAATGTTTTGAAAAGAGGCGATTTGAGTTTCATCAAAGAAAGAAATGCTTTCAATTTCTACAATGTCATCTGTCCCATCAATATCAACGATAACATCTCCTTCAACTGCTGTTGGGTATTCAATGGCTAAAACAATGTCACCTTCTTCTTCCCAATTCCAATTTGATCTAGCTCTTTTTTCAACGAAAATAGTTTCACCATTTTCATCCAAAACCTCAAAGTAAAGATCGGGCAAAACATCTTTGCTGCTATCAGCATAATGTCCCACTACTTGAATGGTGAATTCCCCCAGAGCATTAGTACGTCCTTGACCAATAAAGTCATCGTGTTTACTGTCTTTGTCCCATGCACGGACGTCGAGATTAGGCAGTCCGTAACTGCCCTCAATGTGGATTAATTTTCCTGTTATTTGCTTTTTCATAAGTTTATGTTTTAGTGTTTTGTTTCTGTTTTAATATCCTCCAAAACCACGTCGTAAATAATCGTAGTTGTTTAGGCTTCGATGTCCTGAATTTTTCTTAGCTTCTTTATAGCTCCAACCAAGAGCGAAATAGATTAATTTAGTGTACCAGCTTAATGGATTTACCGCGTCAGCTGCTTTGTTCGCAGCATTTACATAGGGTTCAATTTTCTTTGCTGTTTTGTTTCCGGATGAAGCCAGAAACTTGACATAATGCGTTCCTACAGTAAAAATTACAACTTGAGCTGCACCTGTTTGTGAGATAGGTGTTTTACTTGTTTTTACAGGTGCGCGAACATGCCCTAAGGTTGGTCTGCTTGGAGCAATAGGAGCAATGGATAATTTGGGGCGGATATGAGCTCTTACTGGTCTACTAGGATTTACCGGTCTTATTACAATTCGGGGGAAGGAAATTCTAAGTTTTGGATCCTGACTAATAAATCGAGCTAAGTAAGGAAGTCCAATTTTTTGTCCCTGTTTAATTGCTGGAACTCCATTAGGGGATGAGTGATAGGTTACAGAGGTATTATTTCCCGATCCTGAAAGAGAGTAATAGGAAACGTTAGTGACCCTTCCATTTGAAACATGGGTTATAATTCCTTGCCCATTGTAATTGGTGACAAGTGTCCAGTTGTTCTTTCCAAATGCAATTATTTGACGCTTTAACCCTTTATCTCTAAATTCAGTGAGGTCTTGTATGGAAGGGTTTCTTCCTGCTATCCCATATAGTGTTCGGTGTCTAAAATAGGGGTGTGAATGGGCGACTAAAGTCATTCCTTTTGGCAATACAACTTTGTTCTTTCCCCCACGAATTAAATGGTAGCGATTGTTTTGAATACCAATTGCCCATTCTCTGTGCCTACTTAATCGACTTGTTGCTTTTTTATTAAGCCAGGTAAAAGCTTCTTGAAATGAGCCTACTTGCTTAATAACCTTATAATTTTTGCTACTCTCCCCATTCGGATCAATCAAATTAATTGGGTTACTTTGAACAAACTCATACAAATTCAATCCACCTTTTTGACCAATAGGATCGGGGTTCAACCATCGGCACATCCAAGGCACATAATAGCGTTGACCGTAGTAATAAAGCCCGGTTGAATCATCCCGTTCCTTGCCCGAATAGCGATAGTCTTTGAGCGCAACTTCCTTTTGATTTTTACCTGCCGAAAAGGCTGTTCCACCATAAGGCATATACTCTTCATAAGAGATGATTTCACCTTTTGCGGATAGCT
>JAKSBJ010000235.1 GCA_022361195.1 Flavobacteriales bacterium | reverse complement strand
AGCCTTTGATTTTACATATGTAGCCGGAGGTTTTTATTTGAGAGAACGCTCCAAATGGGATTTAGAGCATTCTGAAAAGCTATTGGGACTGGGAAATTCATTGATTATTCAGGGATCTTTCTTGATTGCATTAGACTTAACAATGACCCTTTTGCATACGCGTAACCGAAAACGAAATTTTGATGCCCACCTGCAACTTTCATCAGGTCCAAACGGACTTGGAGCAGTGTGGAAATTCTAAACCCTGCTCATTACGGTCTTTGCCGAAACGGTTCGATATTCCTTCATCAAACGAGAAAACATGGCATCTCCTATAATTGCATCCCAGGAATGAATGACATCCAACAAGACTCTATCATCATTTCTTTCTTTTAGCTGATATTCCCGTAACACCTCCATCATACTAGTATCATATCGCTTTTTCAAAATTCGATCGGCTCGTAAAAAATAAGTCGCTCCCCCCCAATAATAGGCTGAAAAGTTCCAGTGTTCCTGATGGTAAATAATCACCTCTAAAAAGGTTCCCTTTTGGTCAAAATCTTCTCGAATGGCATCAACTCTGGCTTTGTTAATCGAGTCCACCTCGGCATAGCTGAGCAAATTAGCCTCGGCCATAATCTGTCGACTACAATAGGTTGCAAATCCTTCAAAAAACCATCTGTTTCGTTTTCCTAATGCAGGTAAAGCCAAATGCGAAATTTCATGATGTGTCCTCCAATCCCGCATAAATTCAGAATCACTGTAACGAGGATCTATTCCTAAATGAACCCCTTTTTCCGGACCGCTAAACTTGGCTCTGCAACCACCCAAAGGACCATTCATATTTCTCTTGGTACAGAAGAATCGCAGTTTAAACGGATACTTCCCTAAACTCTTTTGCGCCTGATAAGCACATGAATACAACAAATTTTCTATTCGATCCTTTTCTTTCTGTGTAAAAGATGTCTTCCAAACAAACTCCACATCTTTCACTATTTGCACCGAATCTAACTGAGTTTCATCACCCACCGCACGAGCACTAAAGCTCATCAAAACAGTGAAAAGTAAAAGAATAAAACCTCCTTTTAATCTCATTTTTTTCATTCTGTTTAAAGATACGAATTATCTTTTCTGAGCTGTTCAATTGTTTTTTTCTTTAGCTTTATCTGAACCAATTTTTAACAGTATGCACAAAGAAAGAATATTTGTTTTGGCGGGATCGGGAATAGGAGTTCTATCCGCTTTTTTGACTTGGAGAACCGTGAAAATTTTTGGTTTTGGCCGTGATTTTTCAGGAATAGATCATTGGACAGGCTGGTTTTCCATTGCCATTTTTGCAGTTATTGCAACTCTTGCCCTTATTGGAAACAGAGAACGAGCAATTGAAGCAGGAGCACAAAAAATCATCATTTTGGTTTCTTCTTCATTACTCTCACTCTTATTTCTTGTCTTAATTATTCTGCACATCAGTAATAGTTTTGATTCTCCGGGAATTGGTTTATTTCTCTCACTCATGGGATCAGCAGCTTGCTTGATTATGCCTTTGGTTACAAAAGATTCGGGTGAAATAGCTGTACCCAGTATGGACGAAATTATTGATGAAATAAAAGACAGTGCGGAGGTAATGGAAGATCAAGTAGAAGATATCGGCGACAAAATTGAAGATAAGGTAGAAGACATTGCCGATAAAATCGAAGACAAATTTGATAAGGACAAAGACGATTAATGAAAAAAACAATTCTGGTTTTTGGATTGCTAATCACAGCCCTTTTGGTATTATTTCAATTGGGACGCTATCGCATATTTGAGGGGGATGTTTCATCGGAAGTGGTTATTTCCATTGCCGCCATTCTCTTTTTTATCCTGGGAATTTATTTCCGGAATAAATGGAATCACCAAACTGAAACAGAATTGTCACCAATCGACAAAATCGATTATCAAAAAATCAACGAACTTGAACTCAGTAAACGAGAAATGGAAGTGTTGCAAGAATTAGCTAACGGACTTTCGAATCAGGAGATTTCAGATAAGCTTTTCATTTCTCAAAGCACAACTAAAACACATGTTTCAAACATCTACAGTAAGTTGGGTGTGAACAGAAGATCACAGGCAATTTTATTGTCAAAAGAGCTTAATTTGGTAAAATAGTACTTTGGTACTACTTCTTTCATCCCCCTAAAAATGGGACTTGGCAAATAGTCCTCATAGTTTTGCTTAAAATCTAAAATTTAACGCATGAAAACGACTATTCTAAAATTTGGACTCTATAGTTCTGTGACTATTATCGCTCTTTTTACAATTAATCTATTTGTTCTTCCTTCTGACTTAAGTATGGGAACGCAGGAGGTATTAGGTTACCTTGCCATGTTCATTGCCCTTACTTTTGTGTTTTTTGGTATCAAATCTTACCGGGATAAAGAAGCAAGAGGAAAAATTAGTTTTGGTAAAGGATTAAAAATTGGGATGTTAATTACACTTATTCCGGCCTTTTTATTTGGAGTGTTTGATGTCATTTATATCACCCTCCTTAACCCCGGATTTTTTGAGGAGTACCGCACAGCTATGATCACCAAGATGGAATCTCAATATTCAGGAGCAGAGTTAGCCGCTAAAATTGCAGAATTTGATTCAATGATGGCCATGGCTGGAAATCCGTGGTTTGACTTTATGCTAATGTTTATTACAGTAGTATTACTCGGATTTATTGTCTCGCTGATTTCCTCTTTTGTTTTAAGAAGCTCTACAGTAAAAGCATAAATAATACTAAGTGACTCAAGACAGTTTCAAAAAGGCTGTTTTGAGTCATTTT
The DNA here is from genome assembly GCA_022361195.1 of Flavobacteriales bacterium. Taxonomy (GTDB): domain Bacteria; phylum Bacteroidota; class Bacteroidia; order Flavobacteriales_D; family Crocinitomicaceae; genus JAKSBJ01. Next base: position 9,789 of record JAKSBJ010000235.1, on the reverse strand, counting down.
TTATGCTGAATATCGATCATAGGTACTGAAACATCCCAAAATACTGTTCCACTGATCTTTGGTAGGATTTAGAATAAAGGTGGGAATTTCATCTTTCTCCGTTTTAGTTCCTCGAATTGAATTGGGTTGAAAACCATCACACCACAAATCCAAATCTTGCACCAAAACTTCACCAGGATTTAACTGAAACAAAAGTGCCGAATAATGATTTTCATCCGGACTTAGGACCAAGAATTGTCCCATCTTACCAGTACTGTAAATTTTATGCTCCGAATTTCCCACTTCAAAAAGGTATGATTTAACCGGGAGTAAGAAATAATACATCTCTCCATCCAATGCAACCTGAACTGAATCATCCTCCAGTACTCCGTGCAAATATCCATTCTTAACAATGTACTTTGAGTTTTCTCGTACCTCTTCTCTGCTAATATTCAAAATGCGATTCTTTTCAATATAAATTCCAGTTTCATCAATCCCCAACTGATCACCTGCAGCTACGCGTAAACTGTTAAACTCATCTTCAACCAGCTGATATTTGTTAAAGTACTTTTTATCGACATTTTTCAAAGCGGTCAACCCCTCAGCCTTGTTCGTCTCAAAATAAACAGAGAAAACTTCCCCCTGTGCAAAGCAGACAGAGAACAACGAAAATGCTATGAATAAAAATCGAATCATTACTACCAATGCGTGCGACTTCCGGCATAACTTCCTGCCGCTTGAGTCCCATATTTCAAATATTTATCTAAATCACACAAAAGGTACAAACGTTGTCCGTTATCTAAACGATTTTCAGAATCCGAAAAGAATCCATGATCCATCCCTTCCTTTATCGCTGAAAACTCAATATTTTGTCCATTTGGCTTAAAGATCAATAATCGATAAAAACCGTTTTTTTGTTTCATTAAAGCCACATAACCAAAACGATCAATCTTCTTTAAAGCATAATTTTCGTCATTAGGTTTGAAAATATATACTGCGTTTTCGCCTTGTGCATTAGTGGTGTACATTCCACTTTCATCAATAACCAACTTCATTTGCAAGCCAGTACTTTTATGCTCAGGCTCTACATAACGACTCAATTGATCATATTGATTACTTTCAATTTCGGTCACAACTTTTCCACCCACACAATCTGCATCTTTAATGGCAACTGAAAATGCTTTATCAGTTGTAAAACCTTGTTTATCGGGAGAAGAGACTTTGTACGCCAACATCTCTTCATCTAGCTCTGGCAATGCAATTACTCCATCCTTAAACTTGGCTTTTATCTTTTCAGCTTTATAAAAGTCCATCAATTCTTCTACCAAATCAGCTTCCATTACTACTGATTCATAAAGCCCCGACCGATGAGCATATTGCTTGCGGTTAATATTGATTGAATACAATTTATAGGTCTTGTCCTCCTCTGATTCTTTTTTAAACAACCAGTACACTCCCTCTTCTTTGTATAAAACATGATTTGCATCTACAGGATTATAAAAATCTCCTGCTCGCTGCATTTTGTTATTGAGGTAATAAATTCCTCTCTGATCGATTACAATTTTGAATAAATCGGCCGATGGATTGTTTGGAATGTAAACACCGTATAATTCTTCGTCAATTTTTTTGACCTTTTCACCAATCAAATTTGTCTCGGCAGAGACAAATGAAAAATGAACAACTTCCTTTTTTTGAGCGAAAGAAATAGTCACTCCAAACAGAAAAAGTATATTTAAAATTCGTAGCATCGCGGATAATTGAAGTTTTCAAAAATATGGAAAAAAGGTGGGTAATCAAAGCAGAAACGGAGCAACAAACATTGATCAAATTGATCGAGGAAGTTGGCGTTTCAAAACCCATAGCTAACATTCTGGGACAAAGATGTATTTCAAATTTTGAAGAGGCAAAAAATTTTTTCAGACCGGATTTAAAAAATTTACTCGATCCGTTTTTGATGTACGGAATGGAGAAAGCAGTTAACCGAATTGAAGAAGCAATTGCAACTGGAGAAAATATTTTAGTGTATGGCGATTATGATGTTGATGGAACCACCGCCGTTTCACTAGTTTTTAGCTATTTACATCGTGAATACGAGCAAATTGGTTATTACATTCCTGATCGATATAAAGAGGGCTATGGAATTTCAATGCAAGGAATTGATTTTGCCATTGATAATTCCTTTTCACTGGTCATTGCACTCGACTGCGGAATTAAGGCTATTGAGGAAATTGCAAAAGCAAAAGCGGAGGGAGTAGATTTTATTGTTTGTGATCACCACACTCCTGGAGAAGAAATTCCGGATTGTATCATCCTAAATCCTAAGCAGAATTTATGTTCTTATCCTTATCCGGAACTTTCGGGGGCGGGAATTGGCTTTAAACTCGTTCAGGCTCTGAATCAAATTCGGAATGAAGGTTTTGAAGAAATTGAAGATTTACTGGATTTATTAGTTGTTAGTATTGGAGCTGATGTAGTTCCCATTTCGGGAGAAAACCGTATCATGGCCTTTCACGGATTGGCAAGACTGAACGAAAACCCTCGAATTGGATTTGCCAAACTGCTTGAATTGGCTAATAAACAAGGCAATCTATCGATGCAGGATGTTATTTTCTCATTAGCTCCTAGAATTAATGCCGCCGGCCGAATTGACAGTGGTAATAAAGCCGTTGAACTTCTCCTGGCCCAAAGTGAGACCGAAGTGAATGAAATTTCGGCAAACATTAACAGTTACAACGAAACCCGCAAAGGACTAGATAAAGAAATAACGGCAGAAGCATTGGAAATGATTAAGCTTCAGGAAGAGTTTGTTCACTTAAAATCAACGGTGCTCTTTAAAGAAGATTGGCATAAAGGAGTGGTTGGAATTGTCGCTTCCAGGGTACAAGAAACCTACTATAGACCTACCATTATATTAACGGAATCAAATGGCATGGCGGTAGGATCCGGACGTTCGGTAAAAGGGTTTAACATTTACGACGCTATTGATGCCTGCTCGGACTTACTAGATCGTTATGGAGGTCATTTTCATGCCGCCGGACTCAGCTTACCTATGGAGAATCTAACCGAATTTAAAGTCCGCTTTACCGAGGTAGTTAATTCAACCATCTCTGATAATTTGCTAGTTCCGGAAATTGAAATTGATGCCGAAATTGATTTCAGAGATATTTTTGAAAATCAGTTAGGCGGTATTCCAAAATTCTTTCGGATCTTGAGACAGTTGGCTCCCTTTGGACCAGAAAACCCTAACCCCATTTTTGTGAGCCGTAATGTAAAAAACACAGGCTATTCAAGAGTATTAAAAGACGAACATCTAAAACTTCACCTATATCAGGAAGAGTATCCTAATTTGAAATTGAGCGGAATTGCATTTGGTTTAGGGCATCTTTTTCCAAAAATCGAAAATCAGACTTTTGATATTGTTTACAGTCTCGAAGAAAATCATTGGCAAGGAAGCAGCTCCCTCCAACTCATGGTAAAAGACATTCAACCATCCACTCCACCCATTTAACTTTCAACACTTTATATTAACCAGCAATATCCTTTATTGGTAGTATTTATTTAATCACTGGACGAAAAATGAAGCTGATTCTCAAAGAACCCATTACCTTTGCGCCTTTTTTTGGATTAGAATGGTAAGCTTAATTCGCAAAAACGCATCCTCCCTTAAATCTGAGTTCTTTTCGGGAATGACAGTGGCCTTGGCTCTGGTTCCGGAAGCAGTAGCTTTTGCCTTTGTAGCAGGAGTTGATCCTTTGGTAGGATTATACGGTGCTTTTATGATGGGATTGATCACCTCAATTTTTGGTGGTCGTCCGGGAATGATATCAGGAGCAACAGGGGCTATGGCCGTAGTAATGGTATCACTAGTAAAAACTGGAAATGACCATGGCGGCCTGGGATTAGAATACCTTCTTTTAACCCTCCTTCTGGTGGGAGCCATCCAAATTGTAACAGGAGCTCTCAAACTAGGAAAGTTTGTTAGACTGATTCCACACCCCGTAATGATGGGGTTTGTAAACGGATTGGCCATTGTAATCTTCCTTTCACAATTGGGAATGTTTAAGCAGGTGGATAAAGACGCCTATGGCCAACAAAAACTACAAACCTTCCCAGCCGAGCTGGTTTATAAAGTAGATGGTAACGAGATCGCCGAAGTAAATACTGGTCACACCTTGTATCACAAAGAAGGGAATACCATTACCGATAACGGAACTGCCATTTACGAAATCCATGACGATCAAATTTTTGACATTTCCTCTAAAAAGCCAGTTTATATCCTGGATGGAGAGGATATTTTTACAATTGATAAAGAAAAGACGGCAGTTTCTAAATCCTTTCTACCCAAAGAGGAGTTACTATGGATGATTTTGTTTGTGGGAATTACCATGCTTATCATGTTTGTTCTCCCAAAAATCACAGATAAAATTCCGGCCGCTTTAACAGCCATTATCGTGGTAGCATTGGTGGTTATTTTCTCTGATATAGGAATTAGTAATGTGGGTGAATTCATTAAAGACGGAGGTGGAGAAGGTTTGAAAGGTGGACTTCCAACTTTCCATTGGCAAACATTTACAGAAGTTCCATTGACTATTGAAACCTTTAAAATAATCATGCCTTATGCCTTTATTTTGGCGGCTATTGGTTTGATTGAATCTTTAATGACCTTAAACTTAATTGATGAACTCACCGAAACTCGTGGAAATGGAAATCGGGAGTGTTTAGCACAAGGTGGTGCAAACATCATCAATGGTTTGTTTGGTGGAATGGGTGGTTGTGCCATGATTGGACAATCGATCATCAACATTCAAAGTGGAGGACGTAAGCGCCTTTCTGGAATTATTGCGGCTGTGGCCCTTTTATTGTTCATTTTGTTTGGTGCTGGAGTGATTGAAAAAATTCCAATTGCAGCATTGGTTGGGGTGATGATGATGGTGGTAATCGGAACTTTTGCCTGGTCGAGTTTTAGAATTCTACGTAAAATTCCTGTTGCTGATGCTTTTGTTTTGATTTTGGTATCAACCGTAACAGTTTTCTTTGATTTAGCCATTGCTGTAATTGCAGGGGTAATTGTATCGGCATTGGTATTCTCTTGGGAAAATGCTATTCGAATTCGTGCCCGTAAACGCATGAAAGATGATGGTTCTAAAGTATATGAGATTTGGGGACCACTTTTCTTCGGATCAGTTCAAGTGTTCATGGCTAAGTTTGATGTTCAGGATGATCCGGATGTAATTGAAATTGATTTTATGGAATCAAAGGTGCAGGACCATTCGGGAATCGAAGCTATTCGTAGCTTGGTGAGTAGATACGAAAAGGTGGGTAAAAAAGTACATTTGAAGCACCTCAGTCCAGATTGTACCCGAATTCTACACAAAGCTAATCCTAAGTTTGAAGAGATTATTGTGACGGACATCGATGACCCACGTTATTATGTGGTAATGAATGTTCCGGATGCTGAATAGGCTTTTTTAATAGCTTACCAGGTTTTTAAAAACCATTCGTCCTTTTCCTTCCACATCCAGTTGAAAAGATTCTCCTGCGGATGTTTTGAGTTCAATATTATTCATTCCCTTTTTGAGTGGAATGCGGGCAAACTGAATTTGACTTGGTAAACTTTGCCAATTTCGCGTATCGGCTTTTTCCGAAAATGCATTGGTAATCCCCAAAGCCATTCCTGCATATTCGTTTTCTTGTGCCACTGCCAATTCAGACGCTTTTTTGATTGAAATTCGCAAAAGATTTTTCGCCAGTTTTTTTAATTGATTGTCTTTTTCTATTTGAAAAGCTAAAGCAGAAATATCGGCTCCTAACTCCATTTTATGTGGAACTCCATTTACGGCCAATTGTGCATCATTCACCCCAGAGTTTCGGACAATGTATTTAGAATATGCCAATCGAATAATCCCTAAATCTGAAGGTTTAAAGTTAGGATCATTGGCTCCAAAGTCATAATCAACAGGTACGTTCATATCATCCGACCGAAAGAAATAACCATCCTGATTCTGATCCAAAGAAAAAATGATATTCTCCTCTGTTTTTACAGGTGCCAATCCCGTTTCCCAAAACAAAATCAGCTCACCATTCGGTGCATAATCACCATCTAACTTAATCTCACTGGTTAATGGATCAGAAATACCTGCTTTGCCTCCCATTCGAGCCATATCTTGCAACAATCCTGATGGAATATTTTGACTAAATAGCCCTGTTTGATCCGACTCATATACCTCATACGCATTTCGGTAAGCAATAAAAGCATCATTGTATTCCCTTTCTGCTTCATAAATCATTCCCATCAACATCAAACCAAAAGGATCTTTATAATACTTGTGTTTTTTCCCTTTTGCAAAAGAACTCATTGACTCCTGCTTGAGGTTTAATCTTCTAACCTCCACCAAAGCATCTTCCATTTCACCCAAGTACAAATAGTTAAGGGATTTGTAATAATGTACCAGAATTTGCTCGTGCGTTTCGGCTTGATAAGTTTGCATTGCAGGGTTTACTACTACCCCCACGGCCATCTCTACTCCATTTCGATACTCCTCCATCATTCTATCCGCCTCGTTGAAATGAAAATTGCTCTCTTCATAGCTCCCCTGCAGATGACAAACTTTTCCTAACTCTAAATGATAGAGTAGGCTATTTCTTTTCCGTTTTAAGAATTTGCTTTTTTGAATCTGATCCTTAGCATTAGAATATTCTCCCGTCACCAATGCTTTTTCAGTATTCTTTGTCTTTTGGTAATACGTTTGACAAGAAGATACCGAAAGCACCAAAAGTAGGGGCAATATGATATGTAATCCTCTTTTAAGAATCATGGTAATGAGTCTGTATTTTGGGAAAGAAATAATGGGTGGGCTCCTGCCCCGAGATCTCTCCCGGGAACAGAAACTCCGTTCTTAATTTTTTACGTACTTCTTGATTTTTTTGTCTCCTATCCAAACCACCTCGTTCGTCTCCATATTTGTCAACTCAAGGTCAACCTGATAGTAAACCACCTTTTTTCGCTTGTAAGCATCAACAATGGTATTAATTACTCCTTGCATCATATAATCTGCTCCAACCTCTAATCCCCACTTTTTCATTGTTGATTGTGATGAATTAATTTGCTGGTCGGCTCTTTCTCCCCTAACTTGCTCACGCTTTTCACCTCCCTGAACCAATCTCACTTTTTTAGATTGAATAAATGATCGTTCAATGTCTTTCATAAAAGTTTCTGCATCAATGTGCTCATGACTTTTATTTTTCACAAAACCGACAATCACTACTGGTTTTTTCTTTTCATCTCTCATGTGATTCCCCAACCAATCTTCCTGTAAAACCTGTTCAACCATGGCTTCTGAAGTCAATTTGGAATCTACATCATTCCATTTACCCGAAATATCCATTTCTTTTTCCGGATCAACCCGGGCTACGTTATGGAAACAACTCTGTAATCCTAATCCCATTAAAAGGACTATTGCTATATGTAATTTCAATGCTTTCATTTTTGATAAATTTTAGGTTAGTCGATTTTTAAAAGAACAACCACCACCAGTTACTTCCATAATTTGGATATCCGTATTGATATTGATTGTATTGGTATGGATAATAGTACCTATTATGCGGTCGGCAACGATATCTTGACTGGTATTTGAGTTTTCTTAACTCATGTCTTCTTTCCTTGCGATCTTGTTTTTTAGCTTCCTTAGCCTCTGTCCAATCATAAGCCTCATAGGTTTCATGAATGGTAGTACTTTCAGAGCTGGTCAACTCATCCGATTTCTCAGCATATTTTTGAGCACTTTGTTGCCAATTTGGATTCTGATCTGGAACCGTAGCTTGCGCTGCTGCATTTAACGAAAGGCTAAAAGCAATTCCCGATAATATGTAAACTATTCTTTTCATCATTTTGCGATCTTTATTTTGTTTGACAGGAATAAAGCAAATGGTGTGCCAAACCCTTAATCTAAACGTTATAAACGATTTAGGAAGCCTTGATTTTTGAAGCTGTTTTTGAGTTTATTTTATTCAATCGAAAAATGGAGGCATTCTCGCTATTTTCACTCTTAAGCGTCAAAATATTATTACTTTTAGCCCTCACAAAAAGGGGACTTATGGGCAACATTCTCATCAAGAACATCAAAGGATTAGCAGGTATTTTAGAGGAAAACGATACTGCTTTAAAGGGAGCTGAACTCAACCAATTAAATACCATTGAAAATGCCTATTTGGCTATTGAAGATGGGCGCATTTCGGACTATGGCAAAATGGAAGATTTGGCTGGACTGCTGGATTGGAATAACATTGAGGTGATTGATGCTGAAAACAAATATGTTTTACCCGCTTTTTGTGATTCACACAGCCATTTGGTTTTTGCTGAACCCCGTGAGGGAGAATTTGTCGATCGAATTAATGGATTGTCTTATGAGGAGATTGGTAAAAAAGGGGGAGGAATTCTTAACTCAGCCAAAAAATTAGCTTCTAAGTCAGAGGATGAATTGGTGCAGGATGGGTTAAAACGCCTGGAAATCATCAAATCATACGGTACTGGTGCCATTGAAATTAAAAGTGGATATGGCTTATCGGTTGAAGCTGAGTTAAAGATGTTGCGAGTAGCAAAGCGTTTAAATGAGTTGTCAGATGTTACGATAAAAACTACCTTCTTGGGGGCTCACGCTTTTCCGACAGAATATAAAGAGAACAAAGAAGCTTATGTTGACCTGGTGTTGAATGAGATGTTACCACAAGTAATTGAGGAAAAACTGGCTGATTATATTGATGTTTTCTGCGAGCGAAACTACTTTAACCCAGAGCAATTAGAGCGAATTTTAAAAGCCGGTGCTGAGGCCGGGTTAAAACCTAAAATTCACGTAAATCAATTCTCTATTTTAGGTGGAGTCGGAATTGGGGTAAAATACAATGCTGTTTCTGTTGATCATTTGGAAGAATTGGATGAAAACGACATTGAAGCTTTAAAAGGATCAAATACTATTGCTACAGCCCTCCCATCTTGTTCTTTCTTTTTAAACATTCCTTATTCTCCGGTTCGTAAAATGTTAGACAACGATTTGGCTGTTGCATTAGCAACTGATTTTAATCCGGGATCAACACCAAGTGGAAACATGCAATTCGTGAATTCATTGGCTTGTATTAAAATGAAATTACGACCAACCGAAGCTTTAAACGCAACGACTATTAATGGAGCTTATGCCATGGAGATTGCAAACGAATTGGGATCAATTACTTTAGGTAAAAAAGCAAATATCATCATCACCAAAGAAATTCCATCTTTAAATTACATTCCTTACTCTTTTGGAGAAAATTGCGTAGAACGTACTATCTTGTTTAAGTGAAAATCTTTCTAAAAGCAATCATTTCTATCGCTCTATCCTGTGGGTTAGTATTTCTATACACCTTAATAATTGGGCAAAAAGAGAGCCTTATAGGAAAAGCTGACTCAGGATCACAATGGATGTATATTGGAGCAATAGCTTCTCTAGCTTACCTCATTTATCAAGTTATTTTGGGAAGAATTTGGAAAAAGTAGATTTACTCTTTTAAGATAAATATTTAGGTTTCCTCAAGCGTGTCCTGATGCATTTGCCAAAGTGTCTTTTTTTGAATTTTTGAATCTACCCAATTCGTAAAAAGCGACTGTCTTAAGAAAACCGGAATCTCCTTCTTGTATGCGGTAATTTGATCATTCATAGCTTCAAATTTTGTTCTATCAGGAATGCGCTCATTCTTAGCAATTTCTCTAAAAAAAACTGCAATGGTGTTCAGAATCTTTTTTTCACGAACCTTATGCTGACTGAAACTTCTTGCAAGGCT
>JAKSBJ010000228.1 GCA_022361195.1 Flavobacteriales bacterium | reverse complement strand
TGGTTGGAGGATGACCGAAGTGAAGAGACTAAAAAATGGGTGATTGACCAAAACAAATGCACTTTTGATTATTTGGCCGATATCCCTTATCGATCAACCATTGAAGATAAATTATCTAATCTTCAGAATTACGAAAAAATCGGAACGCCTTTTAAGCGAGGAAACTCGGTTTATTATTTCAAAAATGACGGATTGCAAAATCAATCGGTCATGTATAAAAAGAATGAAGGCGGAAAAGATGAGGTGTACTTAGATCCAAATCAATTTTCTGCGGACGGTACAACCTCGCTGGGAGCAACTAGTTTCTCAGAAGATGGAAGCATCTTAGCTTATTCCATTTCAGAGGGAGGAAGTGACTGGAGAAAAGTAATCATTATTGATGCTGCTTCAAAAAAACAAATAGAAGATACGCTCTACGATATTAAGTTTAGTGGAATTTCATGGTATAAGAACGAAGGTTTTTATTATTCAAGCTATGATAAACCAAAAGGGAGCCACCTTTCTGCTAAAACAGATCAACACAAATTGTACTACCATAAATTAGGAACTCCGCAATCAGAAGATAAAGTGGTTTTTGGAGCCTCTGAAGCGCAAAAAAGAAGATACGTTTGGGGGTCAGTGACGGAGGATGGACATTATTTGTTCATTTCGGCTGCTATTTCTACTTCGGGTAACGAGTTGTACATGATGGATTTGACAGAAAAGGATCCAAAATTGGTTCAGATTCTGAATCATTTTGATACCGATACTTACTTATTGGATAATATGGGTGATAAGTTGTATTTCGTTACGAATCATAAAGCACCTAACAATCGCGTTGTGGTTGTAAATGCTGCTGATCCTTCGGTGAAGAATTGGGAAGATTTTATTCCAGAAACAGAAAATGTACTCAATGTAACAAGTGGTGGTGGATACATCTTTGCTACTTATATGAAGGATGCCATTTCACAAGTATTACAGTATAGTTATGAAGGTAAATTAATGCGTGAAATTGAATTGCCTGGAATCGGAACTGTTTCTGGTTTTGGTGGAAAGAGAAAACAACAAACACTGTATTATTCTTTCACAAACTATCATACTCCGGGAATGTCATTTTCTTATGATCCGGTAAGTGGAAAATCAGAAGTGTACTGGAAACCAGTTGTTAATTTTGATGCTTCGGCCTACGAGTCAAAGCAGGTGTTTTACAAATCGAAAGATGGAACGAAAGTTCCGATGATCATTACCTACAAAAAAGGCTTAAAGCTTGATGGTAAAAACCCAACTATTTTATATGGATACGGAGGATTCAACGTGAGTCTTACTCCACGATTTGGTGTATTTAGTGCTGCCTGGATGGATTTAGGTGGAGTTTATGCTGTTGCAAATCTAAGAGGTGGTGGAGAATATGGTAAAGAATGGCATGATGCTGGAACCAAAATGCAAAAGCAAAATGTATTTGACGATTTTATTGCGGCTGGTGAATGGTTAATTGCAAACAAGTACACTTCATCTGACTATTTGGCGATTAATGGTGGTTCTAATGGTGGTTTATTGGTTGGAGCAGTAATGACACAACGTCCTGATTTAATGAAAGTAGCCATCCCGCAAGTAGGTGTGTTGGATATGTTAAGATATCACACCTTCACAGCCGGCGCTGGTTGGGCTTACGATTATGGAACAGCCGAGGACTCAAAGGAAATGTTTGAGTATTTAAAAGCCTATTCACCAGTGCATAATGTTGCTGTCGGAACGCAATATCCGGCTACTTTAGTTACCACTGGTGATCACGATGACCGGGTAGTACCAGCACACTCTTTTAAATTTATCTCCGAACTACAAGCAAAGCAAACGGGTAAAAATCCGGTGCTGGTTAGAATTGAAACGAATGCCGGACATGGTGCAGGTACACCAACATCTAAGCGAATAGCTGCCAGTGCCGACATTATTAGCTTTATTTTGTGGAATATGGGCATCACTTCTTTGAACTAGATCAGAGAAGAAGATTGACCTCCCATTTTGATTTTTACGTACTTATACCATAAAAAAGAGGTATAAAAGCGGAATTTTTTTCTCCGTATACATCTTAATTTCACTTTGAACTTAAAATGTAGTATTATGGACGATAAATGGGAATTTTATCAAGATGCGGCAGGTAAGTGGAGATGGAAGAGAACGGCTCCAAACGGTAATATAGTCGGAGCTTCAACACAAGGTTATGTGCAGAAAGCAGATTGTGTTGCAAATGCAAAGCGAAACGGTTACAAAGGTGATTAGAGCCTTCTGTTTCAGCATCGCCATTTAATGGCGCCCAATATGACTCCAAACAATATTGAAAAACCGGGTTTTACCCGGTTTTTTTATTTTTTTTAAAAATATTTAATGTTTTGGATCCCTTGTTTTTACAGGGGGTTGAGAAAATGATAAGAAAAAAATTAACTTTTTTTAAAGATTTGAGGTTACCTTTTAAAAACCCAAACATATAATAAGTGATATAAGCACAGACTGAGCAAGATTCTCAAAGTGGGATGAGCATCAGTCAAACAATAACGGTTGGGTGATTTTAGCTAGCTTGCAATTAAGTTTAACGAAATACCATTTAACGTCAGAGTAATCGCAGCAATAGCTTTTATCATTCTAAGAAAGTGAAAGGGGGAATCGCCAAGTTCCCCCTTTTTTTAATGCTTTATATGAAATCCCTGATTTATCCCTTTACGATAACTTTATCGTATTTATTGTCATAATTAACGTGATAAACTCCTTTTTTCAGGTTGGAATAGTCAATGATAGAGTTATATCCTTTTTTGACAATGTTACCATAAGCGTCAAAAACCTCGTATTTGGTCTTCACTCGCTTGCCTTCAGCTACAAATTCAATGATTCGTTGATTCGTGATCGTGTTTAGTTCAGGTTCAACAACGGAGGTGGAAGTAAATACTACTTCGCCTGCAACACGTTTCTTACCGGTATTGTCAGTTTGAGATATCCGAACTTTATTTTCTCCCGAATGGGCAAGTAGATGGAATTTGTAACTATTTAGTTCATCTTTTCCAATTCCGTCAATTTCTCCTACGGCTACCCATTTGTTCCATTTGTATTGTTCAATCACAAAAGGAAGTTTTCCCGACTCACCTGTTGTCGAAAAACTCAATACTCCATCAGGAGTGCAGGAGATTTCTTCGAGAACAAATGTACTCTTAGGCAAGATTACTTCCGGATTAATGATCTTAGGGCGGCATCCATCTTCATGTTCGAATAGAATTAAGACAGGATCGCCAATACTAATGTCAAATTCGGTTAAATCAATTTGAAAAGCTGATGTTTGGATATCTGATGAAACGGGCTGTCCGTTTACCGTCACCCGATTAATACAGTATCCGAAACCATCTTCGCTTTCAGGACTTTGGACATAAATGTTGCGCCCCTGGTAGTGCCCCTCCAGAGATAAATCCGCAAAGGCAGTTGAAGCGCACAAAAAGGCCAATCCCATTAAGGCTGATTTCTTCATGTGTTTTCGTTTAAATTTCTAATTTTTAAACAATTACCGAGCAAATCTACAAAATTTTAGGTGCTCGGCAAGCTAAAATCTACGTCTTAGGTATACTACTTAACGTAAACTTTGCATTGATGGTTGAAACTAAAACGATTTATGCGGCTTTGAACTTTTTTGGGAGCCACATTATTAAATCGTTAAGCTTTTAATTTCAACAAGAAAATAGCAAAAATATTGCCAATCTAAATGTTTTAGAAAGAGTTTTTTTGAAGTAGGCGTGGTAATTGACTGGAATTCAGTGTTTTATTACCTTTTGAGGTAGCTCTAGCCAAATATTAGTCACTAAAAATCAGATGACTGCTCTTAAAAGAGGTTTTTTAAACCCCATAAACAAAAATTCCCGGAAGATCTTAGCCTAGTGGAAAAGTTCTTCCGGGAACACTATATCGGATAGCTTAAATTCTTTTAGTCTTGTGGCTGCGGTTTTTTGTCAGCTGGAGAATGATCAATGTTCCATGCTAAACCAACTCCGGTTAAATGCTTAAACTGTAAACGTGGTCCTTTTCCAGTTTCGTTTCCTTGATCGTCGTAAATTGTAATATCAATATCATCATCATAAATCAAGTGAGTAGCAAAGCTCAAGGTGATAAACTTCCACAATTTAATTTCTAAGAAGTTTTGCCAGTTCACGTCAATATTTTGAGGTTTATTGAGATAGTTTGAGAATAAATCAAGACTTGTGGTGTATTTGATATTCTCAGCCAATTGTAAGTTCAATTGCGAGCGGAAGTATCCCCCAAGCTCAGCTCTAAAACGTTTTCCATTCTCAAGTTTTAATCCCGTTGCTGGATCGTAAACAGCTTCGGTAACACCAAATGATCCGGCATCTGCTAAAGTTTGGTCATTCACAAAAGTTAGTTTGGTTGTTATAGGTGCAATGAACATTGAAAAACGCTTGTCCACCTTATAATCCATTCCAAGTGCACCCAAGGTATAAGCCGGCGCAAAGAAGTTAGAAATCTCAACAGAGTCATTCGGATAATTATATCCGGCAGTCATTTGTGTTCTAAAATTCAATAAAGCAGCATAATACCAATGGTCAGTAGCACGTTGACCATACTTAGAAGTAAAGTCAATATTATCGTCTGCTTTAATCCAATCGGCATCGCCTTGTTTTACCAAACCGTATCCCAGGTTTAAATTATTATCCCAAGTACTTTTTCCTTTTTTCAAGTTAGCATATAAACGTACCGCACCATTCAAGGCAATAGCGTTAACACCCCCAGCAGCCCAGTTGGTAAAGCCTACATTTGATCCATTGAGTGCAAGATGCATCCCTTTTCTCCAACCATCCAAACTATCCGTTCGTTCACTTCGGATTAATTCTTCAGCATCCGTGATTTGAGTAAAGCTTGTTGAGCTTACTGCGATGCATGATAAAATAAATAGTAATTTTTTCATTTTCAGCAAATTCAATTCATTTTCAATTTAGCGTGGCAAAGATAAAATTTTAATTATGTATGCATATAGATACTCATTTTAAAGTTGATATGATTACCAATTGTTAACCTCAAATTTTGTTTGCAAGACTTTTTTTAAGTGTCTGGATAATAAACCAAAAAAAAGACTATTTTTAGAGGTCACATGAAGGAAACTTCTTTTATAAAACAGAATAAGAAAAAGTGGGCGCGCTTTGAAAAACTCTCGTCCAGTAAAAGCAACGATCCCGATGAGGTTTCGGAGTTATTTACTGAAATTACGGAAGATTTATCTTATGCTCGTACTTTTTATCCCCGTAGGTCGGTAAGAGTATATCTCAATCAACTTTCGCAAGGTGTTTTTACTTCCTTATATAAGCAACGTAAACAACCTTTGGGGAACTTCATGAAATTCTGGAGAGAAACAGTGCCTTTGGAGATGTATCGGGCGCGGTGGAATCTCTTAACAGCTTTCTTGTTTTTTGCATTGGCTGCAATTATTGGGGCAATTTCTCAGCATTATGATACTGATTTCGTTCGGCTCATTTTGGGAGATGGTTATGTGAATCAAACAGAAAGTCGAATTGAGGCAGGTAATCCCATGGGAATTTATGGAGAGTCGCCACAAGGTGCCATGTTTTGGATGATTACGGTAAACAACATTAGGGTTGCTTTTATCACTTTCACGCTCGGAATTTTCTTTACACTGGGCTCCTTTTTTCTTTTGCTTAAAAATGGGATTATGTTGGGCTGTTTTCAGTGGTGGTTTAAAGCAAAAGGATTGCTTTTAACAACCTTCCTGGCCATTTGGATACATGGTGCCTTTGAGATATCGTCTATCGTTATTGCCGGTGCAGCAGGTATTACCGTTGGGAACGGAATCTTATTTCCAAAGTCATTTACGCGGGTACAATCTCTTGTTTTTTCGGCCAAACGAGGACTCATCATCATGCTGAGTTTGGTTCCGTTTTTTATTCTAGCCGGATTTTTAGAGAGTTACGTAACGCGTTATTATCGTGAAATGCATGATGTGGTAAAGTGGTTAATCATTTTAGGATCATTCGCTATTATCATTCTTTATTATGTGGTTTATCCTTTTATCGTGGCACGAAAACACCCCGATAAAATTGAGATTAAACAGGTTCCACGCTTCATTCCAAAACGAAAAATAGAAATTCATAAAATCCGTAGTATTGGTGAAATTTTTACAGATACCTTCTATGTTTTAATGAATAAAATTGGAAGTCTGTCCCGCATTTTCTTCTCCATCATATTCCCACTTATACTGGTTTTATTGACGGTCATTTTCCTAAATGATTTTAGTCGATTTGATTATGACCTGATGTGGTATGAAAATTTCGGAACCATGTTTGGTACCGGAAGTGACTTTGAGTTTTACAAATTGTTGAGCTGGAGTTTTCTACTGGCCTTACTGATATCAGCCGTATACTATGTCTTTAAATTAGAAGATGACGAAGAGTTGTTTAAAGGATACTTCCGTTTTTTAGGTAAACACCTTATTTGGTTATACTTCTATGCAGCAATGGTGTTTAGTGTATTCATTTTTTCACCGGGAGTGTTATTACTCTTCCTGGCTTTTGCTTCACCTATTATTAATATGATTCCTTCCATTATTGTTAATGAGAAGGCTGATTTTTTCACCGCCTTTATTCGGGCTTTTTCATTGGGTAAAGGAGCATATGGAGATGCTTTGGGATCGTTTATTACCTTCTTAATCATCATTTCGATTTTCTTCTTTGTACTGGCGAATCCACTGTTTGGTGGAATTGGAATTTTGAATTTGATTGATGAACTGATTAAGGACTTCACGATTACATCAACTTCACATTATTACGCTATTATATCTGTTTTTAACAGTTTGGTTTATGTCTTATTCATCTTTTTCCTGATGAGTATTTACTTTATTTCCTTTTCATTTAATTACTACTCTTCTGAAGAGAAAAAGAATGCGAAGGGACTTTACGATCGTTTGGAGAAATTTGGAAAGAGAAACAGAAGCTTTGAAACTGATTTGGACTTTGAATAAATGAGATCGATTATAACCATAGTGCTACTATCTCTGGGTTTTGCGGCTTTTTCGCAAGAGCTGTACGATCATCGTCTGGATGAGAATAAGTGGGAGAATTTGCGAGAAGGAATTCGTTATGAAGGGCAAGAGAAAGGGGAAGGACCTGGTCGTGAATGGACTTACGAATCAAAGGAAGATTATAACAAGGCGAAGAAAAAATATAAAGGTAAGGCTGGTCAGGGTGGTGGCTCTGGCGGCGGAAGTGGTGACGGATATGGAGGTGGTGATGGCGGTGGTCCAAGACCTCAGGAAAATACGTACTCTCCCCCTCCTTCTTCAAGTCCACCGGAGATTGACCCTCCTTCAGCTTCTGGTTTTGGTGCAATAGGATGGGTTTTGATGATAGTTCTTATCGTAGCATTAGTTGTCCTGATTTTCTACATGTTTGTGAATACTCAACGGGATGGAAAGAAAATTAAAGGAGATACTGCATTGGAAGAGGTCAACCCAACTGAAATTCCACTTACCGAATTGCAACGTTTGCTGCAGGAGGCATTGGCCAAAGGTGATTACCGGGGAGCGGTAAGAATTTATTTCATTTTTATTATTCGGGATTTGGCACAAAAGAATTGGATTCAATGGGAGAAAGAAAAAACCAACTTCCATTATCTACGAGAGATGAGTGGTAAAAATGAGTTTGATGACTTTAACCGATCAGTGAGTTATTTTGAAATAATCTGGTACGGAAAACGAGAGATTGACCAAAGTAAGTTTGAGCAAATAAAACCAAATTTCACACGATTTTTAGATAAACTGGGAGTTGAGTAAGACGGCGAAAATAGGAATAATTGCAGGGGTTATCATCGTGTTTGTGGTGTTACTCTATTACTTTGGACGTGGTTCAGCAGAGGAAACTTATGTGACAGATGATTGGACAGAAACCTATGATCCTAGTGACAAAGGTCCTTATGGAACTTATGTGATGAAAGAGTTACTGGACACCGTCGGTTTATTTGGAAACTTTTTAGAGTTAAATGAAGATCTAAAGGAGACCTTAGAGGACAATCCGGAGGTGAACGATATTTATTTTTTCATTGGAGCTGAGAATTATCTGGATGATTCTTCCTGCATGTATTTATTGGATTTTGTGAATGCGGGTAATACGGTATTCATGTCTTCACGCTACTTTCCGTATGATTTGTTGGACGAAATTCTATACGATCCGGATGATGTTTTTGAAGAAGCGGTTTGGGATTCAGCTCAGTATTTTAAATTCCTTCATCCGCAAATTGCAAACGGACGTTATGAGTACAATTACGTCTATAACAATAAAGTAGAGGAAAAATTCTGGTATTACTTTAATCCGGAAGCTTTTGATTTGGGATGGGGAGATACGGTTGTCGCATTAGGGACCAATACCAAAGATCAATGGAATTACATACGGATAGAATATGGAGGAGGATTAATCTACTTACATAGTACTCCGTATTTATTTACGAACATAAGTTTAATGCGGCGCGAAGGTTTCCGATATGCAGAGAAAGTACTGGAGCACATTCCACCGGGTAGGGTACAATGGGACCGTTATAACCTGACATCACATTATGAATATAATGATGGTGATAATGAAGGTGGAGGAGGAGAAGAAAGGCGGAGCATGCTAGAATTTATTCTAAAAAATCCACCACTCTTATGGGGATCCATTCTCTTGATTATAGGGGCTATTTTATATGCTCTTTTCAAAGGAAAACGAATGCAAAAAATTGTTCCGGCAGCTGAGTTAAAAGAAAATACTTCATTGCGATATATTAATACGCTTGCGTCACTTTATATGCAAGAGCGTAAGCACAATAAGCTTATTCGATTAAAAGAAAAAACATTCCTCAATTTTATTGCGGATCATTATTACATCAGTTGTAAGGAACCAGATGCTAAATTCATTGAGAAAGTGGCAATCAAATCACAGGTGAGTAAAGAAGAAATTACAGACATTTTTGATCGGTTCCGAAAGCTGGAAAGAATGGGGCAGGTAACAGATGAGCAGTTAATCGTGCTTCACAAAAAAATTGAAAACTTTTACAAAAAATGTAGATGATGGAAGAACAAAACACAAACCAACCAGAGGAAGAAAAAAACTCTGACACTGGTTCATCAACGAACGAGGATAGTTCAGCATCAGGTGCTGGAACTAATCCTATGACTTCTTCCGGAATTACTCCACCACCAAAGATGGAGTATGTTCAGGAAGCCAGTCAAATGTTCACTTCGGGGCTTAATCTCGGATTCATCAACCAAAAGGTAAATGCTACCCGTCAGGAGATAGGTAAGTTCGTAATCGGTCAACACGATATGGTTGACCTCTTGCTTATCAGTATCTTTTCTAACGGTCATGTACTTTTAGAGGGTGTTCCGGGTGTTGCAAAAACCTTAACAGCAAAGGTGCTTTCAAAAACCCTTTCGGTTGACTTTACCCGAATTCAATTTACACCTGACTTAATGCCTTCGGATGTGATTGGAACCTCGGTGTATAATTTGAACGATTCAACCTTTAGCTTTAAAAAAGGACCGGTTTTCTCAAACATCGTTTTGATTGATGAAATTAACCGTGCCCCGGCAAAAACTCAGGCAGCTTTGTTTGAGGTAATGGAAGAACGACAAATTTCTTATGATGCTGAGGTATATAAAATGGAATTCCCATTTTTGGTTTTAGCAACTCAGAATCCGGTTGAGCAAGAAGGAACATATAATTTGCCAGAGGCGCAGCTAGACCGTTTCTTATTTAAGATCAAGATTGGTTATCCTTCTTTAGCAGATGAGCAGGAGATTTTAAATCGATACAAGAACAACATCAAATCACCATCTTTGGATAGTATTGGTGGTGTTTTCTCTGCAGATGATTTGAAAAAGGTTCAGGAGTTGATAGAGCAAGTACGGATTGAAAATCAAATTTTGAAATACATTGCCGAAATCACCAATGCCACACGTAATCATGCCAAGTTGTATTTAGGAGGGTCTCCACGTGCCTCTTTAGCCATGATGAAAACTGCCAAGGCTTTGGCGGCCATTCGAGGGCGGGATTTCGTTATTCCAGACGATGTGCAGTTTGTTGCGCCTCACGTATTAAATCATCGATTAATCATGACGCCAGAGGCCGAAATGGAAGGTATGACGACTGAAGATTTAATTCAAGAAATTGTTCATGAAGTAGAAGTACCGAGATAAGGTGATCAGATTAATCAGAGGTTTATACCTGTCATATAATTTTTTTATAGCCATTTTGGTTATTGTTGTCCTTTTCGTCTTAGGCTTTCCTTATCCGTTTATGTTTATGGTAGCACAAGGGGCATTAGCATTGCTATTGGCTATTTTTGGATTGGAATTATTCCTCTTGTTCGTAAAAAAGAATCCTGTTTGGGGTAAGCGAACTGTAGCTAGTCCTTTGTCCATGGGTGACGATAATCCAGTGAAAATTCAAGTTCAAAGTAAATACAACTTTCCGGTTAGAATTGTGATTTATGACAACTTACCAGGGCAGTTACAGATTAGGAATTTGCACTTTTCGGATTTTTTCTCACCGGAGGTTACCAAACAATTCAGTTATACCATTCACCCTACTGAGCGAGGAGAATTTCATTTTTCGGATATTTTCGTTTATGTATCAACACTAACTCATTTTGTTCAACGCAAGGTCGTTGTTAAACAAAAGGAAATGGCTGCTTCATATCCTTCCATCATTCAAATGAAGCAGTATGAATTGAAAGTGTTTGCTAAGACGGCCATTTCGGGAATTAAAAAAATCCGTCGTTTAGGACATAATAATGAGTTTGAGCAAATCAAAAATTATGTTCAGGGAGATGATATTCGTACCGTAAACTGGAAAGCAACCAGTCGTCGTAATGAGCTAATGGTGAACCAATATCAGGATGAAAGGGCACAAAACATCTATTCCATCATTGATAAGAGTAGGGCGATGCGTATGCCATTTAATGAGCTTACTCTTCTAGACCATTCCATTAATTCAACTTTGGCATTTAGTAATGTTTGCCTGCGAAAAGGAGATAAAGTGGGACTCATGACTTTCTCAGATAAGTTGGGAACTAAGATTGCTGCAGAACGAAGTCAACGTCAGTTAACCCGAATCATGGAATTGCTCTACAAGCAAAAAACGCGGTTTTTAGAGGGGAATTTTGAAATGCTTTATCATGGTATTCGAAATCACATCAAGGGTCGTAGTTTGATCATGTTGTACACCAACATTGAGTCAGAGTATTCTTTAAAACGGATTTTACCACTTTTAAGACGAATTAATCAGTTGCACGTTTTGGTTGTGATCTTTTTTGAGAACACTGAAGTGGCAAAGGCGGCTCAAATGGAACCAAAGCATGTTAGAGATATTTATCTCAAGACATTTGCTGAAAAGTATGCTATGGACAAGAAAAAGGTTGCTCTGGAGCTACGAAAAAGTGGAATTCAAACGGTTCTAACCACCCCGGAAAAGTTGACCGTTGATACCATCAATAAATATTTAGAGTTAAAAGCGAAAGGAGCTATTTAGATCCTATTTTGATTTTCCAGGCCTTTTTAAATTCTAATTGATAAAGCTCTTTCTTATTACGGGCTTTATTCTTGGTTAGTTCATCCAACCAACGTTTTTGAGACGGACTCAGGTAAATTTCAGCTGATTTTCCTTTTGCCAATGCACTGTTAATTTTGGTTTTCTGTAGTTCAGATAATGGTAAATAACGGTAATTGCTGTGTTTGAGATAATACTCCTGATCTGATGAAGATCCTCTATAGTTGGGAGTTCCTGATATCTTTTTACATCCGTTTTGTTCAGCATAATCGGTTAAATCATCCTCGCTGATCACTTGTTTGTCAAACGTCACTTTAACTACTTCACTATGTCCAACAAAGCCGGCATCGGTTCCTAAAACGCCATCGGCGGCACCTAAGGCCTTTTCTCCACTCCAAAAGCAATACATCTCATAGTAAACCTCTTCTTTGCTGTCATTGCTCTCTGCGCTTAATTCTTCGCCTAAAAGCTCAAAGTAGGGAGGGATGAGTTTTTTTTCCCTGCTAAGAGCTTTTTTCATCTGTTTGTATAAGCTATAGGTTGAGTAATGTCCTGCTAAACGTTCCACAATGTTGGTTCCTGTGCTGTCAACTATGCGAACAACGGGATTGTTCCAACTGGGTTCCTGATAATAATCGAGTACTTTTTTGTCGTCTCCACCTTTGTTGTTGTAAATCGCTAAAGGAATAAACAAATCCTCAATGGCTTCAACCAGCAAAGGGTTGCTCAAAACATCCATTCCATAATTACGACAAGTAGCACAACCAGGTACTTCCTGAAACAGTATAAGAATAGGTTTGTTAGTGGTACGTGCCTGCTGTGCAGCCACATTGTAATTACGATACCAACTTACTTGACCCAATTCTTGCGGCTGAGCTTTTGGTTGGGTACGGTTTTGCGCAATGGCCTGAACCGAAAAGAAGAATATGAATAGAGCAAAACTTCGCATATCCTTTATATAGAAGGTTAGTGATACAAAAGCTTACAAGATGAATCTTCGAGATAAGTCGATTATTCATTTTTATTGCGAATAGCAATGAGGGTAAAAAAGAGACAATTATTGATAGTTCTCTTTGTAAAAATTGAGATAAGCGCTTAGGTCTAGCTTAGTAGCTAATTCCTTGAAATTTTGCTTGTTGATGATAAAAGATTGGTATTCATCTACCATTGCTCCCAAAGAGCTTTTTGCTGTTGGAGAAGTGAAAGTGGACATATAAAGCATTCCTTCTTCCTTGTTCTCAAAAGAGTTGATTCGAATAATTTCATTGGTTCCAAGGATAGACGGAATAACATCCAAGTCCATATTTCGGAAATATTCGTTGTTGAAATTAGACAACTTCAACTTGGACCTATTTAAGGTCCCACCAGCACTGTTTGGAGGAATTACAAGTACGAAATAATGCTTCGCATTTGGGTTAACTACGTAAGAGACTCCGTTGTCGCTGGAATTAGTGGAATTACCTCCGGAATTGTTCATGATGTTTTCACCATTCTTCAATTTCTCTAAGTAGATTTTAGCTTGTTTTCCTTCTTCCGAATCAGGGTCTGTTTGTATAAGAGTAACTAAAGGCTCAGCAATAGCCGCTTCGTTTCCAGGGCGAAGTTTGCTTACGCAAAAAGCTTTGAGTAAATAGTATTTATTTAAATACTGGTTGGTTGTATCATTGGCAATGACATCATCACATTTCTTGTTTACCTCGGAGTATTTCCAAAAACGGAATTTCTCGTAGGTTTCAGCATATTCATTTAGCTCATATTTATCTTTTTCCTCTTTCTTTTTAAGATAGTCAGGATCTAATAGAATCTTGGCAATCTCACTCTCAGGGAATTTGGTTAAGATGGTACTTTTATGCTGCTCTGCTTTTGGTTTACCACCTCGTTTATAAATAAGGTAAAGTTGGTAATGTGATGGAAGTACTTTTGGATGTTCAACATTGCGGTTCACTACTTTGTTAAAGTAGGATATAGCCTCTTTTTCTTCTTTAAGTTGTTCTTTGTAAATAACCCCTAACATGTAAAGTGAATTCAACAAACGAGTATTAGAGGAATCAAAAGTTGCTTCGGTCAATGGAATGTCTGCCCGAAGCATATCCACCGTTAAGGAGTCCACATCCGTTGATAATGAATCGGAGTCATCTGATCCATCTCCAAAGTTTCCTAAAGACTGCTTATTTTGACGTCTCCAGTCATCTTCTAAAACTCTTTGTCCCCAATTAGATCGGAAGTCGTTGAATCCCGAACCTTTAATTTTAGCATTGTAGAAATACCATTTTGATCCTTTACCAGCTCCAGTATTTGTACTTTGAGTAGCTAGTTTCTTTTGTAATGCTAATAATCGGGCTTGTTCTTCTGCCTTTCTTTTCTCTTCGGCCGCTTTAATGTCTTTTAAAGACTTTTCAAGAAATTTTTCTCTTTCTTTCTCTGGCATGAGGGCAATTCTTTGAACACTATCTTCAAAAACAACTGTCTCATAGTGATACACCAAATCCGAAAGACCTTCGGCTTTATTTTTAATTTTTAGATAATCAGGATAATCCTCTGGTAATGCCTTTACGCAACTGTCATAATATTTTTGAGCAGGGAGGTAATCTTTTTCTGAAAAGTGAATGTCACCTAGTTTCAAATAACTTTCACCTTTTTGGCGATTGTTTTTAACAGACCAAAATGCCGACTGGCTATAATTCTTTTTAGCTTCTGTTACATCGCCATCCTTCATATCCAACTCGGCTAAAGCATAAAAGATTTGATCTTTATATTCAGCATTTTTGGCCTCCTTTAACATCTTTCGCAGTTCTTTTCGGAGTGCAGTACCACCAGAAGTAGCGGAGAGAGCTTTATTAATTTTAGCCTGAAACTGCATAGAATAAGGCGCCGGTGAGTGAGCAACTTTGTTAAAGTAATTTGAAGCCTGATCTCCATTTCCAATTTCATCATACAGCTGCGCTAAAACAAACATATAACGTGCTTTTCGCTTTCTGTTTCGGGTGTTTTCAATGGCCTTCTCAATATTCTCAATCGCCATTTTGTAGTTTTCCTCAGCAATGGCCAATTCAGCTACAGCGGCATAATAATCAGGAATTAGTTTTTTAGGGAAATCAGCCGGAGCATCTTTTTTGGCTTTTTTCTTACGCTCTTTTTCCTTTTTCTTTTGGTATTTACTTTTCTTTTTCTTGCTCGATCCTCCGTCATCTTTATCCTTCTTGTCAGCAGTTCGTTCCATGGCTTTTTTAGCCAGGTTTAAATATTTCTTAGCATTGGTGAAATCTCCAGTGGCGATGTATGTTTTTGCCAGCCAAATTTGAGCTTCATATACCGAAGTTTGACCATTATAGGCATCAATGACATATTTTAACTTTTCTTCGGCATCATTAAATTCATGTTTGATGTAATGAATTTGCCCAATTACGAACCAATTGTCATCAATCCAACGGCAATGTTCTTCCGATTTATTTTTAACCACATCAGGGTTAGGCATTGAGTGACGAACAATTACCTTTTCACATTTAGAGATGGCAGTATCCAGATCAGGAAATAGTGAAACAACCTCCTTTTTATTTGGATAAAGATCCAAAGGGATAATATCGTGATACGTTTCTGTATAAGAATCACGGAAGGCAGTTATAGCCTCATCTCTAATCAGTTTTGCATTGAAATAACCATTGTAACGAGCGGTCATGTTATGATACCCCTTGTTAATCAATGCATCCTTTTCTGTCGAGCAGGAATAAACCAGCGTCAAACTGACGAAGAGAAAAAATAGCTTTTTATGTACGGCCTTAATTTTCATTGAGGATTGCTCGGCTGCCCTTTAATAACTGCAAAAGAACAAAATTATTTTATTTTATTTAATAAGGATGTTTTTTAAGGTAGTAATTAGAAATTCAGGGCTTTCCCAAATACTCATATGGCCGCAGTCGGGAATGATATGAATAGGTGGTTTTTGACCAAGTTTAGCCACTTCAGATTCAAACAAATCCATTGGTAAAATTGGGTCCATTTCACCGTGAATGATGTCAATTTGATGGTGATCAAAAAGATCATATGCTGGTTCACGATCTCTTAAACCGATAGTTGATGCAGCAATTTCATTTGCAGGGATATGCTTAGCCTCTGAAATTATTTTGTCAATAACAGGACGACATTTTTGTTTGTTTTCCCCATAAAAAAGATGTGGAATCGCCTCCCGAATGAAAATTTCCTTGCTTCGCTTAACGATATTTATCACTCTGTCTCTATCTCTTTTTTTTGATTCAGGATCGTTCCAAAAATTAGAGTGTAACAAGCTTAACCGTATAGGACGTAAGCGAAGGAGCTCTAAACCAACATAGCCTCCCATGGAGTGACCAATGACAAATGGGTTGTCAATTTGCAGGTCGTTTAAAAAATGGTTTAAACACATCGCCATGTCAGCCATAGAACATGAATTACCATCAAAACGGCTTAGACCATGACAAGGTAGGTCAACTTTAATTGCCTCAAATCCCCATTCGGTAAATGAAGCATCTAAACTGTTCCACATGGAGTGGTCTTCCAAAAAGCCGTGCAGTAAAAGTATCGGCTGTCCGGAACCAACTCTTTCATAATGGATATGAATGGATTCGTAGGAGAATGTCTGCATTAGGAGTTGGCCAATTCCGTAATATCCTTACTGTTCATCAATTCTTCAATTTCCTCCGCTTCAATAGGAATGTTAGCCATTAGGTTAAACGGTCCGCCCGATTCCTGAACAACCAGGTCATCTTCGATACGGATTCCCAAATTCTCAGCTGGAATGTAAATGCCCGGTTCGCAAGTAAATACCATTCCCGCTTTAAGCGGTTCTGTCCACAATCCAACATCGTGGGTATCCAAACCAATAAAGTGAGATGTACCATGCATGAAGTACTTCTTATAAGCTGGCCAATCTGGATTTTGAGTGTCAATGTCGTTTTTGTCCAAAAGACCTAATCCTAATAGTTCGGACTGCATTAACAATCCAACTTCTTTATGGTATTCTTCTAAGTAAGTTCCTGGTACCAATAGTTTTTCGGCTTCAGTTTTTACACGGAGCACGGCATTGTAAACATCTTTTTGGCGTTGTGTAAATTTTCCACTAACCGGAACACAGCGCGTCAAATCAGAAGCGTAGTTAGCGTATTCAGCAGCAAAGTCCATCAAAATAACCTCACCGTCTTTACATTCCTGATTGTTTTCGATGTAATGCAACACACAAGCATTTTTCCCTGAACCAACAATTGGTGTATAGGCAAAACCTTTCGATCGGTTACGGAGGAATTCATGCATCAATTCAGCTTCTATCTCATATTCCATTACCCCTGGTTTAATGAAACCTAAAATTCGTCTGAATCCTTTTTCGGTAATGTTACAAGCCGTTTGCATCAAATCCAACTCTATATCTTCTTTTACTGAACGAATGCGGTGCAAAATTGGGGCACTTTTTCGGTAAGAGTGAGCAGGATAATCTTTCTTTAATTTCTTGATGAATCGATCTTCACGCGTTTGCACAATAGTGTTAGCACGTGTATGTTCATTGGTGTTGATGTAGATTTTTTCAGCCTCAGCAAAAACTCCCTTCATCACTTTGTCCCAATCTTGTAGCCAGTGAACTGTTTTTATACCTGAAGTATCAAAAGCGCCATCTTTGGTTAATTTTTCTCCCTCCCAAATCGCAATTAACTCCGAAGTTTCCTTCAAAAAGAGCATTTCTCTTTGCGATTCTTTAAAGGCATCTGGGAAAATGACCAAAATACTTTCTTCCTGATCGACACCCGATAAATAGAAAATATCCCGGTGCTGCTCAAAAGGCATTGTGCTATCTGCGGAGATGGGATAAATGTCGTTAGAATTGAAGATGGCAACCGATTTCGGCTCCATGTTTGCAACGAATTTTTTTCTGTTTCGGATAAATAATTCTTTGTCGATTTTGTGATACTTCATGGCAGCAAATTTTGTGTTTCTAAAGGTAAAACTTTATTTTTCCTTTTGCCCTTTGAACCGACGAAATATTTTTTTGCTGTAAAAAGTGTCGAATCCATTGCTAATTCAACATTTGTGGCTAAATTTGCGCCGGTTTTAAGTGTTTGAAACCCAAAAAGAATATGTCAGCTGGAGTAAAAATATTTGCGGGACGTGCGACCAAAGATTTGGCCGAGAAAATTGCGTCTAATTATGGAGTAAGTTTAGGAAACGTTATCGTTACTGAGTTTTCGGATGGTGAATTTCAACCTTCTTTTGAAGAAACAGTACGTGGACAAGACGTTTTTCTTATTCAGTCAACCATGCCTCCGGTTGAAAATTTGTTCGAATTATTGTTGATGATTGATGCGGCGAAAAGAGCTTCGGCAAAATCAATAATTGCAGTAATTCCTTATTTTGGTTTTGCTCGTCAGGATCGAAAAGACAAGCCAAGAGTAGCTATTGGATCAAAGATGGTGGCAGCCATGTTGGAAAGTGCAGGAGTAGATCGTATCATGACAATGGATTTACATGCTGATCAAATTCAGGGATTTTTCGAGAAACCAGTGGATCACCTTTACGCTTCAACGATCTTTTTACCATACATCAAGTCAATTGACACTGGTAATCTAATTATGGCGGCACCTGATGCGGGTGGAGCAAAACGTGCTAACTCTTATTCTAAGAAGTTGGATTTAGGTTTGGCTATTTGTCATAAACAAAGAAAGGTAGCCAATGAAGTCGCTGAAATGACTGTTATTGGTGATGTTGCCGGAAAAGATGTGATTTTGGTAGATGATATGGTTGATACAGCCGGAACCTTAACAAAGGCAGCTGATTTGTTTCTTGAAAATGGAGCAAAATCAGTAAGAGCCATCTGTACGCATGCTGTACTTTCAGGCCCTGCTTACGAAAGAATTAACAATTCAAATTTAACGGAGTTGGTTGTGACAGACTCAATTCCATTAAAAGGTGAATCAGATAAAATTAATGTCCTTAGCGTAGCTGAGCTTTACGCTGGGGTAATGAAGAGTTTAGTAAAACATGAATCAATTAGTATTCTGTTTTAATAAGTTAAACAATAAATAAAAAGTAAAAATGAAAGAAGTATCATTGAGCGGTTCTCTTAGAGAGAACGTAGGGAAAAAAGATGCTAAAGCTGTTAGAAATGCAGGAGAAGTTCCTTCAGTAATCTATGGAACTGGAGAACAATTGCACGTTAGCCTTAAGCATACAGACCTTGAAAAATTAATCTACACTCCTAACGTGTATATCATCAATATTGAAGTTGGTGGGAAAGCGGTAAAAACAGTAATGCAGGAAGTACAATATCATCCTGTAACTGATAGAATCTTACATGTTGATTTCCTTGAACTACAAGATGACAAAAAAGTGAAAGTAAATATTCCTGTTAACTTAATTGGTCGTCCAATTGGGGTTATGAACGGGGGTAAATTCTCACAAGTATTTAGAAAATTGAAAGTTTATGCTTTGCCTGCAAACTTGCCAGATGCAATTGATGTAGACATTTCAGGATTGAAGATTGGTGGATCAGTTCGTGTAAAAGATTTGATCACTGAAGAATTAAATATCTTGAATGCTCCTAACGCAGTTGTATGTGCTGTTAAGATGGCTAGAGGTGCTGTTCAAGATGAAGAAGCAGAAGAGGCAGAAGGAGCAGAGGAAGCAGCAACTGAAGAAGCTGCAGCTGAATAAGAAGTACAGCTTAAAATATATTTTGAGAAAGGCCGATAGTTTTTATCGGTCTTTTTCTTTTCTTTAACTTCGCATCGCTGGTTATAAACGACAAAATCAACTAAAGTGAAATACCTTATTGTAGGCCTGGGAAATCCAGGAGAAAAATACGAGGATACCCGCCATAACATTGGATTTAAGGTGTTGGATTCTTTTGCAAGGGAGATGGGGGAAAGTTTTGAAACACAAAAGCTGGGTGAACTGGCTAAAGTAAAGTTCAAGGGTAGAACTTTGGTGTGTTTAAAGCCATCTACTTTTATGAATTTGAGTGGAAAGGCAGTAAATTACTGGATGCAAACAGAGAAAATTCCTTTGGAGAATGTATTGATCATTACAGATGATATTGCATTGCCGTTTGGTAAATTGAGAATGAAGGGAAAAGGTAGTGACGGTGGCCACAATGGTTTAAAAGATATAATTGCGGTAATGAATTCTTCCAAATTTGCTCGTTTACGATTTGGAGTGGGGAGCGAATTCGCAAAGGGTAGGCAGGTAGATTACGTTTTGGGAGTGTGGAGTGCGGATGAAATTATAAGTTTGACCGAGCGTATTGATACCTCAAAGGACTTTATTAAAGGATTTGCTACAATTGGATTGGACCGTACCATGAGTACTTACAACAATAAATGATTCTCAGTTCTCTTTTAAAGTCAGAATATCCTGACGAAAAATTTGAAATTCAACCCCTAAGTGGAGGTGATATCAACGAAGTTTTTAGTGCAAAGAGTGATCGTAATTACTTTTGCGTCAAACTAAATTCTGCAAGTCGTTTTCCGGAGATGTTTGAGCGAGAACGAGAAGGTCTCAAAAATCTCGAAAACTCCAATACCATTCGGGTTCCAAAAACGCTCAAATCCGGAATTTTTGAGGATAAGCAATTCCTTATCATGGAATTTGTAGAAAAAGGCCTTAGAACGAATAAAATGTGGCAAAATTTCGGTGAAAAGCTAGCCGCATTACATCAATGTTCCAATTCATACTTTGGAGGTGAAAAACAAAACTATATAGGATCGTTGCAGCAAAATAATGAGCAACTCACCAGCTGGGCCGAATTTTTAATTGATCAACGGCTCGAGCCAATGTTGAAAATGGCAAGAGATTCAGGAACAATTGAGGCAACCGAACTAGCTCGATTTTCAACTTTTTATAAATACATAGATGAGTTTTGGCCTAAAGAATCTCCTGCACTTGTGCATGGTGATTTATGGTCGGGCAATTATTTGCCAGCAACAAATGATGAAGCTTGTTTAATTGACCCGGCGAGTTATTTTGGGCATCGGGAAATGGACATCGGAATGATGCATTTATTTGGAGGATTTGACAATGAGCTCTTCAATGTATACAACGAATTTTATCCGCTTGAAAAAAACTGGCAGGATCGAATTCCATACAATCAGCTCTATCCACTCTTGGTTCATCTCAATTTATTTGGAAGAAGTTATTGGTCTTCTATTTACCGAATTATAGCAGCCTTTTAAGAAGGATTTATTATCTTTTTTGTAAAAAAGAGATGGTTTTAAAATGTTTGACAACATTCTTATTCAGTTTTGCACTTCTAACAGGCTTTTCGTCACAGTTACATTTGGAAGGTGAACCCAACTGCTTAGATTCGTTGGCAATTCCAAATGCTTTTTCACCCAATGCAGATGGTAACAGCGATGTATTTGCCATTCACTTTCCATGTCCACCAGAGAAATTTAGTATTAACATTTACAACCGCTGGGGAGAATTAATCTATGCCTCAGAGGATCCATCTTTTGGTTGGAATGGATTAAGCACAGAAGGACAAGAAGTTCCAGTTGGTGCCTATGTTTATAAGCTCCAGTACACTTACCATGGTAAGGAAGAGGAAATAAATGGTAATGTAGTTCTACTTCGTTAAAACCTATCCAATTCTACGAATATCGGCACCTAGATTATTGAGTCGAATGTCAATGTTTTCGTATCCACGATCAATTTGCTCAATATTGTGAATTGTCGATTTCCCTTCAGCAGATAAAGCTGCAATTAAGAGTGAAACCCCAGCTCTAATATCTGGCGAAGTCATTGAAATTCCACGAAGGCGATGCTCATGATTGTGCCCAATTACCGCAGCACGGTGAGGATCACATAAAATAATCTGAGCCCCCATATCAATCAACTTATCGGTAAAGAATAGACGTGATTCAAACATTTTTTGATGAATCAAAACAGATCCTTTAGCCTGTGTTGCCGTCACCAAAACAATACTCAATAAATCGGGTGTAAATCCTGGCCATGGAGCATCGGCAACAGTTAAAATAGATCCGTCAATAAAGGTATCTATCTTATAAGATTTTTGTGACGGAACGTGTAGGTCATCACCATCTCGTTCTAGTTTAATTCCCAGTTTTCTAAAAACATCCGGAATAATTCCCAGATTTTCATAACTCACATCCTTGATGCGGATATCCGATCGTGTCATGGCTGCTAATCCAATAAAAGAACCAATCTCAATCATATCAGGTAAGATGCGGTGAAAGCAACCTCCCAGTTTTTTAACTCCCTCAATGGTGAGCATATTGGATCCAATTCCTTTGATTTTGGCCCCCATGCTGTTTAACATACGACACAACTGTTGCAAATATGGTTCACAAGCAGCATTGTAAATAGTAGTTTTACCTTTGGCCAAAACCGCAGCCATTACCACATTTGCCGTTCCGGTTACTGAGGCCTCATCCAAATGAATGTAGGTTCCAGTGAGTTTTTTACCTTCAACAGTATAGTAGTATGTTTTAGGATCGAATTTAAATTCAGCTCCCAATTTGGCAAAACCTTCAAAGTGTGTATCGAGTCTACGACGTCCAATTTTGTCTCCACCTGGTTTTGGCATGTATGCCACTCCCAATCGAGCTAAAAGTGGCCCAATAATCATAATAGACCCACGCAAACTTGATGCTCGTTGTGTATAGTCCTCTGAAGTGAGGTATTTTTGATCAATTTTATCGGCTTTAAAGTTGTAAGTTCCTTTCTCTACTTTTTCAACTCTTACCCCCATAGCTTGTAACAAATTCAACAATTTGTTTACATCTACGATGTCTGGAATGTTAGAGATGGTAACCTTTTCGCCGGTCAGGAGCACGGCGCATAAAACTTGTAAGGCTTCGTTTTTTGCCCCTTGAGGAATTAATTCGCCTTTTAATTTATTTCCTCCGTAAATTTCAAATGCTCCCATAGTTTTTTAATGCCTTTTTCGGTTCTTATTCCGGTTTTTGTTTTTTCGATTCTTGTTGTTATTGTTGCGCTGCTTATTCATACCACCATTACTTTTCAGAATTTCGTTAGTAGTAGGTAGGAATGAAATGTCTTTCAGCTCCAACGCTCCATCCGATAACTTAAGGATGTGTTGTTGAATAACAGTGTCTTCAATGGTGTTGGAATTGTAGGTAAGATGAAAACGTTTCATCATCGATGCGATGGTTTTAACCAAAGCTTCCCGCTCATCCTTATCTTCCATCGCTTTTGCCTGATCGATCAGCTTTTCGACTGTTTTTCCGTAGTGACCAATCTTAATTGGAGACTGTGGATAGGCAACAGTATCTGGCTTGCCGGCTAATTGCTCTTTTTTGGGAATTGGATAAGGTGAGTCAACATCCAGTTGAAACTCGGACATAATGAACAAATGTGTCCACAATTTTGGTTTATACTCTTCTACATCCCTTAAATGAGGATTCAATTCTCCCATTACTTTAATGATAGCTTGTGCTACCTTATTTCTCTCTTCTCGGTCCGTTAAGGATACCGCATGGTCCACCATTTTTTGAACATTTCTTCCGTACTCGGGAATGTGCATGGTTGGACGTTGGGTATTGTATTCCAGCGCGTCTGTATCTTCCATATATTTCAAAAATAACCTTTTTAGTTTAAACGCAGATAATTCTTAAACTATTCTGTGAAACGCTCAATGTTGATTTCTTTCCAACTTTTTTTCTTTTTGTCACGTGTCTTATTTCATGGAGCGTTATTTACTCTTCTTTTTTAGTATAACGATACTGTTTCTTTCTTCTTGTAAAAAGAATGAAGTTGAACCGGAAACTACTGTGGTTAAAAGTTACCATCAAGAAAAATCCTCTTTGTGTGGAGAGACAATAGATGTTTCAACCCATGAAACAATTATTACAAATTCTTATTTGGCAGCGTATCCTGGAGCTTGGTGGGAATATTCAGATGGCTCGATGATCACTTGTGAATTGGATTCTTTTCCCCTTATAAACTCAAAAAAAATGGGCGATGATTGTAGATATAAGGAGTTAAATATGACTTATGTTTCACATTTGAAGAAAGATGGGTATAGCTTTGCTTACGTGTATGATAACAGCTATATAAAGGATAGGGCGATGTTCGATTTTTGTGATTATAGTTATCAC
The DNA here is from genome assembly GCA_022361195.1 of Flavobacteriales bacterium. Lineage (GTDB taxonomy): Bacteria > Bacteroidota > Bacteroidia > Flavobacteriales_D > Crocinitomicaceae > JAKSBJ01. The sequence goes on along the minus strand of JAKSBJ010000228.1, from coordinate 35,433 downwards.
GAAACTCATTTTTATACCCAAATTCAAGAAGAAGTAGGGAGCGAATGGGCGGTAGATCCAGATGATTGTTGCTATAAGAGTTGTGAACATGTCGATCGAGAAACGATTGAACATTTTGATTCATATGTACTTCCCAATGGAGATGTGTATAATGATGTCCTCCATATTCGTGAAACGATTTACCAACCAAAGGAAATTGATGGATGTTGGGAAGTTATAAATGAATATTATTACGCCAATGAAATTGGAATGATCTATCGAATTAAATCAGCCTGGGACAGCCCGTTTTATGATACAACTTGGGTAATAAATTACGACATCCCTTAACTATTGCTTCATCTGCTTAACGGCTTCTGAAACTTCCTCAACAGGTAATTGACAACTCTTGTTAACACAAACAAAAATGGTCGTTGTTCCCAGGAATTTATCCTTTAGCAGTGGAAGTTGACTTTCGGTCTTAGCTCCCATCAAGACTTTATTAGGAAGGTAAAGTTGATTAATTTCAGTTACTTTTTCCTGACAGTTTTCACCGGTAATAGCTACTTCGTAGTAGGGTTCGGTTATGTTTAAAGCAGTTAGTGCCCAATTGGTATAACCCGACGGATATTGTTCCATTTCGCCATATACGTTGGATAGCATTTGAGTGGCTTTTTCTTTGTAGTCTGCATTGTCGTAAAGTGTACCTAGTTTAAACAAAGCTTTTGCCATGGCCGAATTTGAAGCGGGAATAACATTGTCGTTAATCTCCATTTTGCGGGTAATGAGCTGATCGTTTTTCGATGAAGTGAAATAGAACATACCACTTTTTTCATCATAAAAATGATCCAAACAATACTTCACTAAAGTCTCTGCACTGCGTAAGTAAGACTCATCAAAAGTTACTTCGTAAAGCTTTATGGATGCTTCTATCGTAAAGGCATAATCCTCTAAAAATCCATCAATTTTACTTTTCCCTTCTTTGTAGGAATGGTAAAGGCTTCCGTCACTTTTAGCCTGATAGTTAATCAACCATTCCGAATTCTTTAAAGCCAAGTCTAAAAACTCCTTTTCGCCAAAAGTTTGATAAGCATCCAACAGTCCAATTAGCATTAATGCATTCCATGAAGTTAAAGACTTATCATCCAGTCCTGGTCTAATACGTTTCGATCGTTCGTCCAGTAGTTTTTCATTTACCTCATCAACCTTTTTACGCAGTTTGTCTACTTTCCACCCTTGCTTTTCGGCAAACTTTTCGTCTGATTGATCTCTCAACAAAATGTAATTCCCCTCCCAAAGTCCTTTTGTACTCACATTATAATAATCCTTCACCCAATCAAAATCTTTCCCCAAAACAGTCTTCAGTTCTTCTTTAGACCAAACGTAAAATTTCCCTTCTTCTCCTTCACTATCCGCATCTAAAGCGGAGTAAAAAGATCCCTCTTCAGTCATCATTTCCCGTTGTACCCACTCAATGGTCTGGTAAACAATTTCTTTATAAAGTGGTAATTGGGTGCGTTGATAAGCTTTAGAGTAAAGCGAAATCAATTGAGCATTATCGTACAACATTTTTTCAAAATGTGGCACTTTCCAGTCCATATCGGTCGAATAGCGAGCAAAACCACCTCCAATTTGGTCGTAAATCCCCCCAAAAGCCATTTTTACCAAAGTCAAATCAACATGATTCATCACCGCGCTATCTCCATAGTGATATGCATATTCAGTCATGAATTCATAATTATTAGGCATTGGAAACTTTGGGGCGCGGTTATTTCCTCCTCGGACAGAGTCAAATCCACGTTTCCAATTTACCATCATCTCATCCAGTTTCTCTCTTGAAAATTGAGCTTCCTCTTTTGCTACAGTGATAATTTCCGTTTGGGCAACACCTTCAGTCAATCTGGTTGCATAATCAATATATTCCTCTCGATTTTCTTTATATCCTTTGCTTAACTCGTCCAAAACAGAAATCCACCGATGCTTGGGAAAATAAGTTCCTCCAAAAACCGGTTGTCCGTCAGGTAAGGTGAAACAATTTAACGGCCAACCTCCCGATCCAGTCATGAGCTGAACAGCGGTCATGTAAATGTTATCTACATCAGGTCGCTCTTCTCTATCCACCTTAATACACACAAAATGCTCATTCATGATTTGAGCCACTTTTTCATCCTCAAAACTCTCATGTTCCATCACATGACACCAGTGGCAAGATGAATAACCAATACTAACAAGCACCAACTTATCCTCGGCTTTTGCTTTTTCAAAAGCTTCATCGCCCCAAGGCATCCAATTTACTGGATTATAGGCATGTTGAAGTAAATAGGGACTACTTTCATGAATTAATGCATTAGCATTTTTGGTTGTGTCTTCGGGCATAGATTGATTTTTGTCATGACCACATCCGACAATAGAAGTCAGCAATAAAAATGCGAACACTAATCCTCTTATATTGACTTCTGAAAAATGATACATGCCGTTAAAATAAATAGCCGTGCGTGTCGGATGCAACTTCTGTAAATATAAGTATCTTGCAAGGAAGTATACTTTGATTATGAAAAATAAAATAGCGTTGTTTCTTTTATTCCTGGCTTGCAATGTTAAAGCTCAGGAATATTTTCAGCAGGAGGTGAATTATAAGATTGATGTGAGTCTTGATGATGTCAATCATATGTTAGAGGGATTTGAGGAAATGGAGTACATCAATCGTTCTCCGGAAACACTGGATAAAATTTACATTCACCTGTGGCCCAATGCTTATGAAAATAACAAAACGGCTTTGGGGAAACAACTCATTGATCAACGAAATGACAATTTGGAGTTTGCAGAGTATGCAGATCAAGGATTTATTGACTCGATTGACTTTAAGGTAGATGGTCAAGATACCAAATGGGAGTACGATCCAGAGCATATTGATGTAGCTATTGTTTATTTAAACACACCTCTCAGTCCAGGAAAAAGTTTGAAAATCACCACACCTTTCAGAGTGAAAATTCCGAACGGAAATATTTCCAGATTGGGTCATGTTGGAGAGTCGTATCAGATTACGCAGTGGTATCCAAAACCAGCAGTTTTTGATAAAAACGGGTGGAACCAAATGCCTTATTTGACACAAGGTGAGTTTTATTCGGAATATGGATCGTTTGATGTGTCCATTACACTACCAAAGAATTATGTAGTGGGTGCTACAGGTGATTTACAAACGGAGAGTGAGCTCGAGTTTTTGGATCAATTGGCCGAAGAAACCAAAAAGAAATACGAAGACACAAAGTTATTTAAAAAGATAGAGGGTTTTCCTGCCTCAGAGGCTGAGATGAAAACCATTCGTTATACGCAAAGCAATGTGCATGATTTTGCCTGGTTTGCCGATAAGCGTTATGAGGTATTAAAAGGGGAGGTTGAACTTCCAAATACGGGACGCAAAGTAACCAGTTGGGCCATGTTTTCCCGTAACAACTATGCGATGTGGGAAGATGCCATTGAGTACCTCAATGATGGAACTTATTATTATTCTAAATGGAATGGAGATTATCCTTACAACCAGGTTACAGCTGTGGATGGAACCATTTCAGCCGGGGGAGGAATGGAGTATCCAAATGTAACGGTAATTGGGCAAACAAGCTCGAAAGAAGAGTTAGAGGTTGTTATTGTTCACGAAGTAGGGCATAATTGGTTTTACGGACTTTTAGGTTCTAACGAACGTGACCATGCCTGGATGGATGAGGGATTAAATACAGCTAATGAAATTCGTTATATCGAGACAAAATACCCTAAAAATGAGCGTTTATCGGATATGATGTCGGGAATGGCTGATCGTTTCCATTTGGAGCATTTGAACCATCACGACATGAACGATATGACATATGCAATGTCGGCTAGTTATGGGATTGATCAACCAATTGAATTACATTCTGCTGATTACTCATCTCTGAATTATGGGGCAATTGTGTATTCTAAAACTGGATTGGTTTATAGCTATTTAAGAGACTATTTAGGGGATAAGAAATTTGATGAAATCATGCACCTCTATTTTGAGAAATGGCACTACAAACATCCTCAACCAGAAGACTTAAGGGCTGTTTTTGAAGAAGAAACCAAAGAGGATCTTTCGTGGCTTTTTGATGATTTAACCAATACAACAGGACATATTGATTACAAAATCAAAAAGGTTAAAGTAAAAGATGGTGAAACTGTTGTAACAGTTAAAAATGTAGGGCAAATTCCTTCTCCATGTCGTGTGGATGGGTTGAGTTTGGGTAAGGTTCGTGAAACAAAATGGGCCCCAGCTGGTCAAAAGAAAACAGAATTAACCTTTAAAGGAACGACTTATGATGAGTTTGTTATTGATTATAACAAGCGAATGCCGGAGCCAAACCGAAACAATAACAATTGGCATAAAAAGGGATTGTTTGGGAAGTTAGAGCCTTTAAAATTTGAGTTTTTAGCGGGAGACAATGAGCGGGATAGAACAGAGATTTGGTACACACCAATAGCCGGAGGAAATGTCTATGACAAATTCATGATTGGATTCATGTTCCACAATCAAACCATTCCAAAAAACAAATTTGAATATACGCTAGCACCAATGTTCTCCGTAGGCAGAAAGACTGTTTCCGGATTTGCTGACATCAATTACACCTGGGTTCCAACTAAAAACTTAAGTGGTGTTAAATTAGGGGTTTTAGGAAAGACCTTTGGAAATGGCTTGGGATTCCCTCCTGATTCAACAACTGAGGCTTTGGGGGATTATTATGTAGTAACTCCTTATCTGAGATTTGACATTGGAAAGCCAAAAGCTAAAAAATGGCATAAACAATATTTGGAGTTAAAAGGAGCCTATGTTTTTGAAACCGCAACTTTATATGACAACACCACTTTTGGTGGAGCTCTAACCTATGATTTCAATTGGGCGCATCGTGGTAAGAACTTCGGAGTGAATGCCCGAATTGATTATATCAATGCCAATCAGGATTTGTTTGCAACCACAACTACAAATAGTAGTGTTTTAAATGCTCAATTAGAAATTACTGGTGGTGTCACTTATTGGAAATCCAAAGGAAAACAAATTCAATTAAGAGCCTACCTGGGACGAAATCTCTTTTATGATGGAGATACCCTGGGACGTTATGCCTTTGCAATTGGGGGACAGTCTGGCGGAATGGATTATTTCTATGAGAATTATATGTTTGGGCGAAACCGTCAAACAGGGATGTGGTCAAATCAGCGGATTGAAAATCAAGGTGGATTTAAAACAACTTCCAATCAGGCATCTAATACGATGATTTTTGCAACTAATGCCCTCATTGACATTCCTTACTTACCAGGTGTCATTTATGCCGATTACGGTATGGTAGATAATAATGGAACATTGGTTGGAATGTGGAATATTGGAGCTGGATTACGATTAGGAAAGGTCTTTGGCATTTATTTCCCATTTGCAGAATCGGATAATATGTTTGCGGATGGAACCTCTTACGCCAGTAAAATACGGTTTAGCTTAAAGTTAGAAGGACTAAGTCCGGAGAAGTTGATTAAAAGCTTCTTATAAAAGAGTAGGGTAAGGAGTAGGCTTTTCCGTCCTTACAATAGAAACACGAAATAAGAAAAGTGAAAAAGTGGTTCATCCATATTAGCCTATTGGCTCTTTTGATGATTGTTGCGTCAGCTTGTCGAAAGTATGCTCACGTCAAAAAAGAAACAAACTATGCTGAATTGGAGTACCAGGGTCATGATCGATCTTATTTAGTGCATTTACCGGAGAATTACGATTCTACCAAGCAATATCCTCTGATTTTTGTCTTACACGGAATTACCAGCAGGGCTAAAGCTATTGCAGGTTTCTCTGGATTCAATGAAGTAGCTGATAAAAAGGAGTTTATTGTTTGTTATCCGCAGGGATACAAACGTTCGTGGGGAATTGATATCAATGTTGGTCCAGCACCCAAGGCTGGAATTGATGATTTGGGCTTTATGGAGCGTTTAATCGACACCTTAGGAGTACAGTATTCCATTGATACCTCTAAGGTGTATTCTTGTGGTATATCTAACGGTGGATTCATGACCATGTCGATGGCTTGTAACCGTTCTGAACGTTTAGCCGGAATTGCGATAGTTTGTGGGAATATGTTTGCACCAACCGAATTGTATTACCCGGATGATAAACCCATGCCACTTTTGCTCATTGCTGCCACGGAAGATCCTCTCTTGGAATATGATGGAGAAGTTTTCAAGAAAGAATATGCTTTTTTGGGTTACCCAAAAACTATTGAATATTGGAAAGAGCGGAACAACTATCCCGATTTAAAAGATTCGGTTGTATTTGAAAGCGATCCAAAAGATAAAACAACAGTAGTACGACATTACAATTCGAACGCAAACAACCCAAACAAAATTGAGCTATATGAAATAAAAGGTGGTGGTCATGGATGGCCTGGAAGAGGAAGGGATATTAAAGCATTATTTTTGGGTAAGATTTCTAATGAGATCCATACTGCAGAGATAATTGCTGATTTTTTTCTGTCAAAATGAAAAGCCGAATTCTATTCATACTGCTAATTGGTGTATTAATTTGTTCTTGTGATAAGGAATGGAAAGGAGATGGCGATGAGGAAAAGCAACGGATCACTGTTGATGGTGAAAAAAGAACTTACAGGGTCTATACTCCTGCCAATTATGATGCTTCAAAAGAATATCCACTTATTTTAACCTTACACGGACGGTTTGGAACAGCAAAAGGGATGGATAAATTTTCAGGAATGAATCCGATTGCTGATGAAAAGGAATTTATTGTGGTTTATCCAGATGGTTATAAACGTTCCTGGGCAGACGACCGTCAATTTGGACCCGCTTTTGAAGATGGAATTGATGACTATGCTTTTTTAATGCACTGTTGGATCAACTGATTGCAGATTATCCTATTGACGAAGATCGCATTTATGCTTGCGGAATGTCTAATGGTGGATTTATGTCTTTGTCACTTGCATGTCATTTGTCAGATAGAATTGCAGCTGTAGCTGCTGTTACGGGAGCGATGGGACCTGGTCCGGAGGATTACTGCAACGAAGCGAAACCAACCGCCATTTTGCTCATTGGTGGAGTGGACGATCCAACAGTTCCTTATGATGGAGGTGATATTTCGGAAGGAAGTACAACGATTGGTTTTCCTGCAGCATTTGAGTTTTGGCGAGATCAAAATCAGTGCGTCGATACTGTAAAGGATAGTGTTTGGAATGATATGGATGATTCGGATGGAACAACGGTTATCACTCATTCACATATATCTTGTGATTCTATGGTAAATGTGGTGCTTTATGAAGTTGAAGGAATGGGACACACTTGGCCGCAGGGAGCACAATACCTCAAAGAAGATAGGATTGGGAAAGTGAGTCAAGAGTTCAATGGCGCGCGTACCATAGCCGATTTCTTGCTCAGGTTTGAGTTAAAATAAAAAAGGCCATCCTTAAAAACAGAATAGCCCCTTGTACATTTTAACCCTCAAGTAAATAACTAATAGTTTAGTTATCGTTTCATGGGTGGTTGTTAAACTGACGTAATAAATTTATGAAGAGAAGCTTATAAGTGGATTTCATTTTTTTGATCGTAGCATTATTGAACCTGAAAATAAGCTGAAATATCTGTCTAGAGATTAAAAAATATGGCTGCAGGAAATCTGGATAAATAAAAGTGAACGTAGGATAAAAATGCCTTGAAATTGACAATGTTCAAAGCAAATAGTTTAGTCTTAAATGACTAACTTTAATGATATAAATATCTAATATTTGCTTATGCGATTATCAGCAGTCAGAAACCTATGGGTAGCCTTAATTCCGGCATCTATTATCCTAACCTCTGCATTTATTGCCTTTAGTTCGCTAATCAATCAGCACCCAGAGCTGGCAATGGCAATTACGTATGATTTAACCTTAGTATCACCAATACTCTATCTAGTGGCTATTTGGAAAAAGAACATTCCAAAAATCACTGCTATTCCTGTGTTTGTAATTGGAATGTTGGTTTCAAAGGTCATTTTATCAGGACACGACCAAACGCATGTTGATTTTATCATCGACTATATTTTTCCACTGGTAGAGCTGGCGGTAATGGGAGTGATTATCTTCTTTGTACGCAAAACCATCAAAGAATTTAAGAAACAAAAGAATACGAGTATTGATTTTTACCATACTTTGAAACCAGTCGCATATAACATTCTGAAAAAACCAAGGTTGGCCGAACTTTTCGCCACTGAAATCAGCATGATTGCCTATGCTTTGTTTATTTGGAAAAGAAATGACGTAAAAGAAAACCAGTATACAATGCATGATCTTTCCACTGCTGGATCAATTTATGTAGGGTTTTTACTCCTGGTAATTATTGAAAGTATTCCGTTGCACTTGTTAATTGAGCAGTGGAGTCCTTTGATAGCCTGGATCGTTACAATTTCATCGGCCTATGCTTTTTTGCAAATTTTAGGGCAGTTAAAAGCTTTGAGTCGCCGCTACCATGAAATAGGTGAAAACAAACTAATGTTGCGTTCGGGGCTTTTTGCTGAGGTTGAAATTGATTTCACGCAAATTGAAAGTGTAGAACTAACCGAGACGGATGTAGACGATCTGGATATTCCTGTAAAAAAGTTGGGAATGCTTGGGAAATTGGAGGGCCACAATGTCCTTATTCACTTAAAAGAAGAAGTAGAGATTCGCAAATTATATGGTTTAAAAGCAAAAGCCAATAACCTTTTAATTTGGGTTGATAAAAAGAATGAATTCAAGCAAAAGCTGGATGAAAATCTAGGTGAAACAACGAAATAGTTAGTTGTGTCGATGCGGTTCTTACATAAGAACAGAGAAGAGAAAATTTAAGGTTAAAAGAGGTGAGTTATCTTACCCGTTTTTTTCCTTTCATCTGTTGAGCCATTCGCATTTGATTTTTAGAAGTAGCTCTACCCATTTGCTTTTTGAGATTCTTGATGTAATCAGATAAAACACCCTTGGTATCTAACTTTTTAGCTTCTGACAACAACATTTCAGCCTCTTTACGTCTTCCGGTTCCCATGCAAATAGCTGCAATATTCATCTTAGCCATGGCTTTGTCCTGATCGTTTTTAAGACCGATGTTTAACGCTTTTCTGAATAACTGCTCAGCTTGTCCCATTGAGTTGGAGTTAGCTCCTGAGAGTCCCATTAAATAGTAGTAATAAGCTCTTTGTCGCTTAATTAAGTATTGTGGCTGCTTAATTCTGGCCAAATGCTTTGCTGCTTTTTCTGTGTTTTGCAGTCTCATTTGGTTTAAAGCCAATAGAATGTTTTCATTTCTAAAAATGGTCAATACAAATAGGGCCGTCACTAAAATGAAACAGATTCCCCATCCCCACGAACCTTCATAAAACAAATAACTTGTGTATCCTAATGATCCTAGGGATAAAACAAGCTTAAGAATTAGTGCAATCATTGATTCCGAATATTATTATTGATCCACCGTTGCAATGCATTTCAACTCAATTGCAATAGGTGTTGGTAAACTATTAATTTCAACTGTTGTTCTACAAGGTTGATTATCCTTGAAATACTCTGCATAAACCTTATTGTAAGTATGAAAATCACGTTTCATATTTACCAGGAAAACCGTCACGTCTACTAGTTGATCCCAAGACGAACCTGAGGCTTCCAGAATCATTTTAACGTTGTCAAAAACCGAACGGCATTGTGCTTCAAAATCAAATGACTTGAAATTACCGTTGTGGTCAACTTCCAATCCTGGAACAGCCGAATCGTTGCTGTCCGAACCTGCTACTCTCGGTCCAACTCCAGACAAAAAAAGTAAGTTCCCGACTTTTCTCGCATGTGGATACAATCCTACAGGTTTAGGTGCATTAGATGCGTTAATTTTCTCAGACATAATCAAACTTTGGCGCAAATATAGGGATTAAGATTGCTTCAGTGCTTATCTTTATGCCCAAGATGAAAAAAACACACATTCTTATCGCGTCAATTGCCTTTTTAATGTGTTTGATCTCTGTTTTTTTTGGGATCAGCATTTACAATGCCAATGAAAATCATCTGATTCAGCATTTAAATGAAATGGATCAAATTCATTATTTCGATAAAGATCAGATTCCAGTGCTCAATCATCAAGCTGTAGTTTTTATGTTCCCATTGGTTTTAGGAATTACCTTTTTTCAGCTGAAAGTTTTGATTAAGGCCAAGATCAAAAGGCGAAAGAACATTGCTATGGGATTGTTAATTCCGGTAGCTATTTTGTGGGTTTTTGAAGCGATGGTCTTTTTTAATCCGGCAAATTGGGATTTTAGTAAGTGGGGATTTGTATGGATCTCGATGGGTTTCTTTCTCATTGTTGGTAATGCTGTTTCTATTTTTATTGGAATGGGTAAATCATCTCAAGCCCAAAACTGAGCTAAGGAGAATTGATCTCAAATGCAAAGAGCTTTTAAAATAATCATGCTTTTGTCTCTTATGGGACTTATGTCAGCCTGTTTTAATGCTACCGAAACTGGTGGGAGCGAAGTTGTCGTTAAAGAGGAGGTTGAGGATACAATGGTGCTTGCGGATGGTATTACTTACTATATCCACCCAATTGATGAGTTATTCACGACTTTTTGCTGTGGAAGTGATGAATCAAAAGATTATTATTTGAGTTATTCATTCATCATTAAAAGCAGGTTAGATACACTGATATTAAATGATGAATATTTTGATGGTCGCACGAATCTTATAACCCATGAATTGGACGGTTCGGTTTATGATAGTGGCTTTTTCCTTTTTGATGGTGATTCGATTACAGATTGGTATTCTTCTAAAAGTAAAGGCGATACGGTACTCATCAAATGTTATTTGAAGCGACCCCAATACAGTGGTATGTTAGGTACGGATTTGGTATTTGACGATTGTCTAATCGTGGAGTGAGAAGGATTATTATCTGATATTCTACTCAAAAAAGGTTTAATTCGAAAACCGACTTTAACAAAAAATTAACTTTTAAATAGGGTTTAACTATCTGTTTGTTAGCTGATTACGAATTTGGCATGTCTCTTGCAATTTGTTCAGCAATAAACAATTAAAAATTAGCTATTATGATCGCAAAAAAAAATAGCAAAGCAGACTTAGAAAGAAAACGATTCGCCTTTTTCCAAATTGGATTGATTGTAGCGGGTTCATTATGTTTGGCTGCTTTTGAATACTCTACTGCCCGAGTAAGTGAACAAAAAATGGCAGAACTTCCACCGGAGAGTGGAATATTACCACCAGAGGAGGTTCCGGATTATGAACCTGTACCAAAAGAGCAAAAGGCTGCTGTTTTTACAGACAATGTAGACACCTTTAACATCGTTAAAAAGTTGCCGAAAGAGGCCATCTTTGTGCAATCGAAAGGAGAAGAAATTATTGTTGTTGAAGAAGGAGGTGAAGGGATCTATTTTTTTGAAGGTATTATTGAAGAAGATGATACAGTTTTAGATTTTGCTCCGGTTGATCCGCAATTCCCAGGTGGACCAGTAGCAATGATGAATTGGATTCAATCACAAATTACGTATCCATCAATGGCTGCAGAGATGGGAATTCAGGGAACGGTTCACCTAAGTTTTGTAGTAAACAAGGACGGATCAATTGAACAAATTAAAACCCTACAGGGGGTTCATGAAGATTTAGATAATGAAGCTATTCGTGTAATGCGAATGATGCCTAAATGGTCACCAGGAGAAAATGCTGGTGGAAAACCGGTAAGGGTACGGTATAATATCCCTTTTCAATTTGCTCTTAGATAAAAATAAGATATAAAATGATCGCAGGGGAGTGGGTTACCAAAGGCCAAATGGTCGGCAGCCCATTTCCTTTTTTGAGATGTATCAACTATTATTTCGTTGAATTTTCACGGCAATAAAGGTGATGATCATGAAAATAGCCAGAAGAGTAAAAGTAGCAGCTTCTAAATGACTTATTCCATTAATAAGGTTGTCGGAATAGTCACTGGTATTCGTAGTACCAAAGCAACCACCTACAATGAATAGAGTAACAGAGCTCATTTTATCTCATCTGATACTGGTCAGACTGCTGTTTTCCCTTTCCATTGTCATAAACCGGAGGGCATCCTTTTTTAGGGAATAACCATCCTAAACGAATAGAGAAGATGGCAGGCTCATAACGAGATTGAAACCAACTATGTGAAGGATTAAAGCCATTCCACGAGACAAATTTCATGATGGGCATTTGTAAGGTTGGAATGATAAAGAATCCGTCTCTAATTTTAATTCCCCAGCCAATAGAATAGTGCAAGTTAACTACTAGTTTGTTTTCGTTTTGAGAAGCTAATGGAGATTCATAACTGCCTTCTGCTTGTTTGTCTTTTCCACCATAAATGCGATAATCGATATTAGCACCAATGGATTGATCAATGAAGTTGTACAAGTTTAGTTGCCATACATTGTGAATTCCACCTCGAGCAAAGACATTTCCAAAGTTGAATGTTCCACGATCAACTAAGCCGTCATCGCTTTTGTATTTTTCAACGCCACCAAAGTGCTTAATTCCAATTCCGTAATCGACATAATGAAAAACCTTACGTGCCTTTTTAAACAAATGCTCCAAACCAACCTCAAGATGATAACCTGGTAAACCACTTGGGGTTAAATTGTAATCATCTCCATCATTGGCTGAATTTCCGATCATATAGGTTAAACCTGGATCAATATGCCATCCAAAAGGACGGTAATGGCTATTACTGTGACTCCAAATTGCATCACGACGGTTTTTACTGAAATGATCTGATCGCTTATTGCCTTTGCCTTTTCGTTTTTGCCAGTAGCTATCATCAAAAAATCCACTGGGAGCCTCTTCCTTTTGTGCAGAGGAATAAAAACATACTAATGATAAAGTCAGAATACAGATCAGCTTGTGCATGCTAAAATAATTTATGGCAAATTACGACAAAATGAGATGATTGTAAACCGCCTCACCAAATATTATCAAGGACAAATTGTTTGGATCTGGCTTATTGAAGTGCAGCCAAAATGCTTTCTTCCACTTCTTTTGAATCCCACATTTCTTCAATATCAGGTCTGTCCATCACCTCTTTCATAATGTTATCCTGCTTTTTTCCAGCAGCTAGTGCCTCCGAATAACGAATGCTGGTAAAGGATACCTGACTGTATAACGGGATCCATACGTCTGGGTACAATTCTGAGAATCTTTTTTCGATTTTCTTTTGTAGAAGGAACTTTGGGTCAGCCACATAGTCCCGCATTACATAGTAGTTGTGAACGGATAAATCCTGCACCGCATCACCGTCTGGTTTACGCAAATTTTGATACGCTTCAAAAATCTCTGTCCAATTTTCATTGTGCTTTTCCATCAAGTCGCCCATCACAGTGCAGTCTTCAAATCCTGCATTCATTCCCTGACCATAAAAAGGAACTGTTGCGTGAGCAGCATCACCCATCAGGGCAACTTTTCCTGATGTCCACGGATAACAACGAATAATTGCTAATGATGAAAGTGGATGCGATTGCCAGCTTCCAATCAAATCGGGATGCATTTCATAAAAATCCGGGAAAGTTGTTTTAAAGAAGTTGATTACTGCCTCGTCTGAAGTCAGTTTTTCAAAGGAATTTTCCCCTTCAAATGGCATGAACAAGGTGCAGGTAAACGAACCATCTTCATTGGCTAAAGCAATGAGCATAAAACGACCTCGAGGCCAAATGTGAAGTGCATTTTTATCCAATTTGTACGAACCATCTTCATTAGCTGGAAGTAATAATTCGCGGTAACCGTCAGCAATGTAGTTTTGAGAATAGTTGAAACGATCTAATTTCTGCATTCCGTTATAACGAACGGCAGAGAAAGCTCCATCCGCTCCAAAAATAACATCTGCTTTATCCGAAGTTCTTTCACCAGTTACGGCATCTTCCAAATAAACGATTCCGGCTTCCAAATCAACATCAATACATTTTTTATTGTAATGAATTTGAGCATTACCAGCAGTTTCAGCAATGTCCATCATTTTGGCATTGATTCCTGCTCTGGAAACAGAGAAAATGGCCTGTCCTTCCTTACCATAAGGTTGGTAAGTCTCATTTCCTTCGACATCATGCATGATTCTGCCAGTCATGGGAATTGCAATTTCTTCGATCTCCTTTTCAACCCCAACTTTTTTTAAGGCTTTCCACCCTCTTTCTGAAAGAGCAAGGTTGATGGATTTACCAGCTGAAATCTCAGCCTTACGAATATCCCGACGGCGCTCATAAATGGTTACTTTATAACCTGCTTTGGACAAATAAACTGCCCAAAGAGATCCAACCAAACCTGCGCCGACAATAATTGCATTTTTTTCCATGGTGTCTAATGATTTCTTTTCCAATGATTTTGGAAGCGGGATTCAGAAAAAACCGACCGTTTCCTTTTGATCTTTTTCTTATTAAAAACTGCTGAAATTCGCCATAAAACGATTCCCGCAATTAAAATAAAAATGACCTGCCCCATGAGTTTAACCATGAGCATACTTTCATCGGCCATGCCGTTGAGATAGTCATTAATAATTGCCGGATCGTAGGTTTCTCTCATTATTCTTCAATAGCTTGTTCGAGGCACTGTCCAAATCGGTAAATATCCTCAAACGAATTGTATAAAGGAACAGGTGCAATTCGAATAACATTTGGTTCTCTCCAATCGGCAATAACTCCTTTTTGAGTCAAAGAGTCAAACATGGATTTTCCTTTACCATGTGCTAAAATAGAAAGCTGTGCCCCTCTATTTTCAGGATTAGCCGGAGTAATGATTTCAAATTGACACAAATGCCCTTTTCGTTCACTAATATCGTTAATAATCTCTTCTAAATAATTGGTTAACTCAATGCGTTTTTCAATGAGTTGATCCATTCCTACTTCATCAAAAATATCCAACGAAGCCAGGTGAGCTGCCATTCCTAAGACAGGTGCATTACTCAATTGCCAAGATTCTGCGGTTGGGATGGGATTAAAGCCAGGCTCCATTAAAAATCGGCTTTCCTTATCGTGTCCCCACCATCCTGCAAAACGAGGAAGCTCTTTGTTAGTAACGTGCTTTTCGTGAACAAATAGTCCAGAAACTCCTCCTGGTGAAGAGTTTAAATATTTGTATGAACACCAGGCTGCAAAATCAACCCCCCATTCGTTCAAATGTAATTTTACATTTCCAGTAGCATGAGCCAAGTCAAAACCAACTGTAGCACCAACTGCATGGCCAGCTTTGGTAATTTCGGCCATGTCAAACAACTGTCCTGAGTAGTAATTAACTCCTCCAATCATTACCATGCACAAAGAATCACCTAATTCGGCAATTTTGGCCAAAATATCTTCGTGACGAATAAGATGTTCGCCTTCTCGAGGTCCAACTTCTACAATGGCATCAGTCGGATCATAACCATGGTAACGTGCCTGTGATTCTAAAGCATATTGGTCAGATGGAAATGCTTTCTTTTCACAAAGAATTTTATAACGATTGCCTGTTGGGCGGTAAAAAGATACCATTAACAAATGCAAATTGGTAGTTAAGCTATGCGTTACAACCACCTCTTCGGTCTTTGCTCCGACAATTTTGGCAATTTTCTCCGTTAAAAATTCATGATAAGCAAACCAGGGCTTTTTTGCCTCAAAGTGCCCTTCAACTCCATATTCTTTCCATGCATCCAACTCTTCCTGTAAGTAATCCTTCACAGATTTTGGCTGAAGTCCCAAGGAATTCCCTGTAAAGTAAATGGCATCTTCACCGTTTACCTGTGGCATAAAGAAACGATCTCTATATGCTTTTAATGGATCTTTTTGATCCTTTTCTCTCGCGAATTCAAGGGAATTTTTGTTTGCTATCATTGTTTATTAAATTTGCAGACTCAATGAGCTCAAAGATACAGAACAATCAATAAATATGGCGATATCAAGACAAAAATCTAGTGAACTATTCGATCGGGCAAAGCAGCTTTTTCCGGGCGGTGTAAATTCTCCGGTAAGAGCATTTAAGAGTGTGGACGGAGTGCCACTTTTCATTAAAAAAGGCGATCAATGCTACATTTGGGACGAAGATGGAAATCGATTTACAGATTTTTGTTGTAGTTGGGGACCGCTAATTTTAGGTCACAATCATCCTGAAGTTAGAAAAGGAATTGAGGAAGCTTTGCAAAACGGAACTTCTTTTGGAGCACCAACTGAATTGGAAAATAAGCTGGGAGACTTAATTCTAAGTCGAAACCCCTTCATCGAAAAAATTCGATTCGTTAGTTCGGGAACCGAGGCGGTAATGTCCGGAATTCGATTGGCGCGAGGGTATACAGGACGTGATAAAATTGTGAAGTTCGACGGATGTTACCATGGTCATGCTGATTCTCTTTTGGTAAAAGCGGGTTCAGGATTGGCGACATTTGGTACTTCTTCTTCGGCTGGTGTGCCAGAGGCTTTTTCGCAAGAAACAATCGTATTACCCTTAAATGATAAGGAAGCGTTAAATACTTGTTTGGAGAATTACGGGAAAGAAATTGCTTGTATCATTATTGAGCCTATTCCTGCAAACAATGGTCTTTTATTACAGGATAAGGACTTTTTATTGTACTTGAGAGAGGTTTGTACGCAGCATGGAATTTTGTTGTTTTTTGATGAGGTGATTTCTGGTTTTAGAGTTGCTTTTTCCGGAGCTGCAGAACTGTACGGAATTCAGCCTGATATTATCACTTACGGTAAAATTATTGGAGGAGGATTACCAGTTGGAGCTTATGGTGCTTCGGCTGAAATAATGGGACATATTTCTCCATTAGGAAATGTTTACCAAGCAGGAACCTTGAGCGGAAACCCAGTAGCTATGGCAGCTGGATATGCACAATTGAAAGAATGTGCTAAAGAAGGTTTTTACGAGGGGCAGGAGGCAAGAACACAGGCATTTGTAAGGCAAATTACAGATCATGTGACTGAAAAAGGGTATAAGTTTGAAATTTTCTCAATTGGATCTATTTTCTGGTTTGCTTTCTCTGATTTGGAAGCCATTCGTAAGGCAGATGATATTGATCCGGATTCAATGGATCATTTCAGAAAATTCTATGGTTATTTATTGGATGAGGGAGTTTACTTAGGTCCTTCGGGATATGAAGTTGGATTTGTTTCTACTGCTCATACAACCGAAGTGCTTTCAGAGGCAGCCAGCAAAATTTGTGCTGTTTTGGATCGACTTTTTAGTTAAGAAAGTAAGAGGAAATTAAGCAAAAGCAGTACAAACTGCAGTGGGAGAAGTCCGTCCACCCCAAAAGAATAATAAAGGTCTTTGTGTTTAGGTTTGGAATAGAGGACTAAGGCTGAAGTGACCCCTAAAATTGCAATTAATGCAGGTACGAAATTACTGTTGAGTACGTACAACAATACAGCCGCCCCTGCGGCTAAGATAACCGCTAATATTTTGGCTTTTTTTACCCCAAGCAATTGCGGAATGGTTTGTTTCTCTCTTTCGTCCAAATGCAAATCACGAATGTCAAAAGGAATAGTAATGGCAATGATGTAGAGGAAATTGGCCAGAAAAAGTAAAATGAGGTTGTTGTTCCATTCCTGCTCTGCTAAAAATGCAGGAAGAAAACTGCTACTCACGGCCCAAACAATGGCAATGAGGTATATTTTGAGGTGTGGAATATCACGCAGGTTTTTTCCTTTTTCACCAGGAAATTTTCGAATGTAGAAAAAGGAAATAAAGCCCAAGACTGCTAGAAAGAAAAGAATCTCAGGTGGAAAAAAGAAAAGGAGAAACAAGCATCCTCCCAACGAAAGAAATAAAAAGAAACGACTGATGATTGGGTTACGTTTCATCCAACGAAGTCGTGGACTGTCATGTTTATTTTTGTGATTGAGTTTAACCAGACGTTGAAAGATATACGTCAACTGAGTTCCAAAAAAAAGAAAAAACAAAAATCCGTAATCGACTTCCTGCTCAAAAAAGAGATAATATTGAGCTGCAAGGGCTGCTGCTCCAACCGAAATCCAGCAATTCGTATAAACGACGAACTGTATGAAGTTGCGAAAAATCAATCACTAATGAGATTATAACCAATATGAATAAGAATTCCCGTTGCAACCCCCAAAGCACTTCCTCTTAAAGCATACAAGGTTCTTTTTTGTCTTGAAATTCGATTAAATCCCCGATAATAATGAGGATCATTTTCAAATTGATTGTGAAGCATGTGTTTTTGCTTTACTCTCAATTTAGGAATAGCCCATATTCCGGTAAGTGTCGGTGGAACAAAGAATGGGAAAACGGATATTGGACTATTAAAAAATCCCTTTTCAATTTCAACTTCACCGTCAATCCCAATAACATCTTTAGATCTGTAAGTATCGTAAATGGATGATCCTAACCCAATAGCAAAACTACTCCAAAAGGCTAATCGTGGCTTATAGGTAATACGTGCATCATACATTCCCATGGTGGCATTGTGTGACTCAATCACCGAGAGGTAGTTGCCTTGCAATTCGTCCTGATTGTAAACAGTAGTGGCTTTACCATCTTTATAGTAAGAAAATACACGATAAGAGGCAATGTCAAACTGTTTGGTTTTTCCTTTTTTCTTTGGAATCGTAATGGAGATAATTCCGTCGTTGGTGCGACCAATATCTCCTTTAAATGTTCGGCCATTTAACATCAAAAGCGAATCTTCCTGAGAAAAAACCGAATAAGAAAAGAAAAGAATGGAAAAGAGACAAAAAAGGGTCGTTTTGCTGTTCAACATAACAGATGCATTGATCATACTCAAAGGTCGTAAATTATTTTTTAATCGCTAATCTTTTCAACAAATGCGGCTGATTCGTAAATCAATTCAATGAACAAATCTGCTATTCAGATGTTCGGTAGATTAATTTCACACAAAATGAGCGGTTAATTAACAAAAAGAATCGGCGATGTTAAGATACTTTTTTTAAAAAGAGCTGATAAAAGCAAATCAATTATATTTGTAAGCTACATTTTTAGGGAGATTAAAACGAAATTAAAGAGGTAAATATGATTTTTAAAGATAGACATATCGGACCGAAGGAAGCAGAGCAAACGGCAATGCTAGAGGCAGTTGGTGTAAATTCAATTAACGAATTGGTAGACAAAACGGTTCCTGCTCAAATTAGGTTAGACAAGGCATTAAACTTGTCTCCTGCTATGACGGAAAATGAGTATTTGAGTCATCTTAAAGCTAAGGCGGCTAAGAATAAAGTTTATAAATCATATATCGGACAAGGTTATAATGATACCATTGTCCCTTCTGTTAACCTCAGAAATATTTTTGAAAATCCAGGTTGGTATACGGCTTACACGCCTTATCAAGCTGAGATCTCACAAGGTCGTTTGGAAGCTTTATTGAATTTCCAAACCATGATTTCGGATTTAACCGGAATGGAATTGGCAAATGCCTCTTTATTGGATGAGGCTACAGCTGCTGCTGAGACTATGATCATGTTCTTCAACTCTCGAAGCAGAGATCAGAAGAAAGGAAATGTTTCTAAGTTCTTTGTTGCTTCTGATTGTTACGCTCAAACTATTGATTGTGTATTAGGCAGAGCAGAGAATATTGGTGTTGAGGTTGTAATTGATTCCCCTGAAAATATTCAATTGGACGAAACCTTCTTTGGTGCAATTGTTCAATTCCCAAATACCTTTGGAAAAGTAAGTGATCTTGAAGGATTCATTTCTTTGGCACACGATGCGGGTGTAAAAGTAGGTGTAGGAGCCGATATTATGTCTTTGGTAGTTTTAAAAGCTCCTGGGCATGTAGGTGCGGATGTTGTATTTGGAAACACACAACGTTTTGGAGTTCCACTCGGGTTTGGTGGTCCTCACGCGGCTTATTTCGCAACTCGCGAAGAGTATAAAAGAAACATTCCAGGACGAATCATAGGTGTGTCTGTTGATGCTGAAGGAAATTATGCTCTTAGAATGGCTTTGCAAACACGTGAGCAACACATTAAGCGTGATAAAGCAACTTCTAACATTTGTACAGCTCAGGCTTTGTTAGCCGTAATGGCAAGTAGTTATGCTGTTTATCACGGACCAAAAAAGTTGAGAAGTATCGCTATCGATATTCATTTAAAAGCAGTTTACCTTGAGGAACGATTAAAAGAGTACGGTTATACTTCCTTAAATGGACAGTATTTTGATACCATTCACATTGGTTTGCCTGATGGAATCACGACTGATAAGATTCGTTCGGCCGCTGAGGCAAAAGGAATCAACTTACGTTATGTAAAAGAAAATGAGTTAACTATTTCAATGGATGAAACGGTTAACACAACTGATATTAAGAATGTGTTGGATGTTTTTGCTGAAGGAATTGGCCACAGTGGAACAGATGTTGGGAATGGAGATTGGATGAAGGAAAAATGTCCTTTAGGGTCAAACCTGCACCGTTCTGATAAAATTTTAGATCACCCAATTTTTAATAGCCATCATTCAGAAACTCAAATGATGCGTTATTTAAAGAGTCTTGAAAATAAAGACCTTTCATTGGTTCACTCAATGATCTCCTTGGGATCTTGTACCATGAAATTGAATGCAGCATCAGAATTGATGCCATTGTCATGGCCTGAATTTGCTTCTATTCACCCTTTTGCTCCGGAAAATCAAACGGTTGGATATAAAGAAGTATTGGATGAATTAGCTGCTGATTTGTGTGAGATTACTGGTTTTGCGGGAATGTCTTTACAACCAAATTCAGGAGCGCAAGGTGAGTATGCTGGATTGATGGTGATTAAAGCCTATCACGAATCAAGAGGGGATTTCAACCGAAATATCTGTTTAATTCCTGCTTCGGCACACGGAACTAACCCTGCATCTGCAATTATGGCCGGAATGAAGGTAGTGGTGACTAAATGTGATGATTTAGGAAATATCGATTTGGATGACTTGAGGGAAAAAGCCGAATTGCACAAGGATAATTTATCGGCTTTGATGGTGACTTATCCATCAACTCATGGAGTTTACGAAGAAACCATTTTAGAAGTAACGGACATCGTTCATAAAAATGGCGGACAGGTTTATATGGACGGAGCAAATATGAACGCTCAGGTAGGATTAACCAATCCTGGAAATATTGGAGCGGACGTTTGTCACTTAAACCTGCATAAAACATTTGCTATTCCTCATGGAGGAGGTGGACCTGGAATGGGGCCAATTGGAGTAGGAGCTCATTTAGTTCCATTTTTACCTGGAAACCCACATGTGGCTAATGTAGGAGGAGAAAAGGCCATTAGAGCTATTTCTGCGGCTCCTTACGGAAGTGCATTGGTATTGTTAATCTCTTATGGTTACATCAAGATGTTAGGTGCTGATGGATTGACAGAGTCGACTGAAAATGCCATTCTAAATGCGAATTACCTGAAGGCAAAATTGGCTAGTCATTATCCAATTTTATACACAGGAAAAAATGGAACAGTTGCGCATGAAATGATTGCTGATTGCCGAGAGTTTAAAAAGACTGCAGGAGTTGAGGTTGGAGACATTGCCAAGCGTTTAATCGATTATGGTTTCCACGCACCGACGGTTTCTTTCCCGGTTGCCGGAACCTTAATGATCGAGCCAACTGAAAGTGAAGATATGGCCGAATTGGATCGTTTCATTGAAGCAATGATCGAAATTCGAAAAGAAATTGATGAAATTGCTGAGCAAGGATTGGATCAGGAAAATAACCTCTTGAAAAATTCACCGCATACAGCAGCTTCGTTGATTAGTGATGAATGGGATTTCCCTTACTCACGTGAAAAAGCCGCTTATCCATTGGCTTATTTGCGCAATAGTAAATACTTCTCACCAGTACGTAGAGTTGATAATGCCTACGGAGACAGGAACTTAGTATGTGCTTGTATTCCGATTGAAGCTTACGCAGAAGAAACCGTCTAAATAAGTATCAGGCCTTCAAAATCAACCATTTTACACTTGTATAAGATTACAAGTATAAAGTGCTTTTTGCGTTTTACTAACTAGTATAAATTTATTAACTTTGAGGTAACTAAAATTACTAAAGAGTTTACTATGAGAAAAATCTACGTTTTACTCGGAACGTTCCTATTGGCGGGAGCGGCCGTGGCGCAAGCGCCGTACGCAGCTGCGAAAATGTATAAATTCGAGGGCGACAAGCACGAGCCCGGAAGTGTGACTTTTACTGACATGAGAGATGTTCAGGCGGGGCACTTCGACAGAGCTACTTATTTTTCAGAAGATTTTGATGATGGAGCATTAGGTGGTTGGACTGCAGACGTTGCTTTTGGTCCTACTGGATTTGAGTCAACGAGCACAGGTCACGCTAATGATGCTGGTTCTTCATTCGTTATTCCAGCGCTTTTGACATCTACGTCTACTGCATGGGTATTATTGGATTCTGATTCTGACGGATCAATGGGAGTGGAGGAAATGGCAACTTTGACATCTCCGGTAATTGACCTTACTGCCGGTGGTTTAACAGGTGGTCCGGTTTATCCTTTGAAATTGGAAATGGAGCAATTCTACGCTGGATGGCAGTCGGATACTATTTTCCTTGAAATTTCTGATGATGCTGGAGCTTCTTGGGATCAAATCGAAATCGCGAACAATGAAGTTGGACGTGAAGGACGACCAAATCCTGAATTAGTATCTATCAATATTACTTCTTACATTGTAGATCCTACACAAGTGCAGATTCGATTCAGATGGCACGGTAACTGGGATTACGGATGGCAATTTGACAATGTTCAAATTTTGGACTTGCCAGATAATGACATTACAGTTTCAACAGTATTTAGAGGAGACTATGTAAATGGTTACTTGTACTCATACGTTCCTCAAGACCAAGCTGCTGAATTTGTAATTGGTGCTGATCTTAAAAATATTGGATTCTTGGATCAATCAAACATTGGGTTTGACTGGGAAATCTTAGATCCTTCTTCATCAGTAGTTGCTTCAGGTACTTCATCTACTATCGGTTCTTTGGCGAACGGAGAAAATGATACAGTATGGGTAAATACTGGGTTTACTGCTACTGATTTAGGACAATACACAATCAACTTTGATGCTTTTGCTGACGCTGCTGAAGCGACAGAGGATGAAGCAAATAACTCTATGACTGACGATCACTATGAATTGACAGAGTACACTTACGGAGCAGATTACGGAACTCCGTCAGGAGCTTTCTATAACTGGTCAGGTAACGATGGTCTTCCTGCTTCAATTGGTAACGTTTTCGGAATTGAAAATGATGGTGTTGTAGGAGCCATTACTTCACAGTTCAACGATAACGAAAATGTAGTTGATCAAGTTGTTATTTACTCATTGTACAGATACAATAATGACGCTGGTGAATTTGAGTGGTTCACTGAATCAGAAGAATACACAACTGTTGCTGCTGACGAAGGAGAGTGGGTACAATTAATCCTTGAAGATCCAATGACGGTTTCTGAAGGAGATGTCATTTTGGCTGTCGCTGGTCACTATGGTGGAGACCCTTCTGCCGGTTGGGAAATGCAAGGACCAGTTCCTCAAGGACAAGTAATGGGTACTGACGGAAGTGGAACAATTGCTCAGTTAATTTCACCTTCTGCTGCTGCTGTTAGAATCCAAATGTTGGATTACACAGGAGTTGAAGATGAGACAATGCACGAGCGTTTCAATGTTTACCCTAACCCTGCTAACAACGAGTTAAATGTTGCTTTGACTTTGATTGAGTCTGAAAACACAACAGTTAACATCCTTGATATTTCAGGAAAAACATTACAAACAGTTGCTGTTGGTGATATCAACGGAGACAGAAACTTAACAATTGACGTTTCTGACCTTTCAACTGGAGTTTACTTTGTTGAAGTAGTTAATGCTAACGGAAAACAAAACAAAAAATTCATCAAGAAATAATCACTAAGATTTCTTAATAAAATGAGGCCCTTTTGACTTTCCAAAAGGGCCTTTTTATTTTCCGGCAACCAAAATATTTGCCTGATTATTTCGTATCTTGTAGAGTCGTACATTAGCCCAAAACTATGCATGATATCTTCATCAGTTATTCCAGTAAAGATGCGGAAGACGTTGAGCTTCTGGCTGAGCAATTACATGCTTTGGGGCTAACTGTTTGGTGGGATCGAAGAATTCCGGCCGGAGAGGATTATGATAAGGTAATAGAGGATGCCCTGCGGGCTGCAAAGTGTGTTTTGGTACTTTGGACTGTAGATTCGGTGGAGAGCCGATATGTACGAGCCGAGGCAATGGAAGCGTACAATCTTAAAACTTTATTTCCGGTTCTGATTGATAAGGATGCTAAAATTCCGTTGGCATTTAATTTGACAGAAGCAGTTGATTTGAGCGAATGGGATGGTAATCCCGAAAATGAGGATTTTCAGGAGTTTATAGCACATCTTGAGTATTTCCTTTCCACTTGGGAGGAAAATGATGATACAGGAGACGAGAGGCCCTCCAAAAGGCGTTTTACTTTTAATCCGGTTAGATCAGGTAGAAAAAAGGGAATTCTACAAACTAAAACAGGAATTATAGCCCTCTTTTCGTTTTTAGGTTTAGTGGTTTTATGTATCACCCTCATTCTAATATTTGATGATGAAGCTATCCCGTCTCAAAACTCTCATGTACGAATTATGGATGGGGTGGTGAATCGAAGAGGTTATTCTGTGGATAGCATTCAAGTGGAAGGAGAAAATTTACAGCCTGTTTTTGAGCGCTTGGATAGTACGGAAACAGAAAAGTTGCTGGATAGTACATTATGGCAGAATGTGGTTAAGGTAAATGAGAAGAAGGATTTGATCACGTATTTACATTTTTTACCGCAAGGAGACCATGCTGATAGCGTTGTTAAAATGATTGATAAAATGGATGACAGTTTAAGTGTCCTTGGAATACAAAATGTTGGTATAAAAAGGAATTTCCTTTCTGATACATTAAAGCGAAAAGATTAAAATCAGCCTCAATGTTGAGCATTAAATCAACGAAAGCTTACTCTAGATAACAATCATCCTGAAAGTTTAAATAAGCTTTCATCAAGCCATAACTTCATGTCAAAATCAATGATATGAAGAAGATATTTTTTACACTAACTCAGTGCCTTATTCTGGCAAGTTATGCTCAAATTCCAACCGACAATTTAGAAGCCTATTATCCTTTTAACGGAAATGCCAATGATGAGTCTGTCAATTCAAATAACGGAGTAGTCATGGGAGCAACACTTGTTGCCGATCGTTTTGGAAATCCAGCTTCTGCCTATAGTTTTGACGGAATTAATGATTACATCGCTATTGATGATCCAACATGGGCCAGTAATTTTGAAGGATCTTATTCCGTTTGGGCGTCATTTGATAATTTGTCAGGGCGTAACCATATTTTAGGTAAGCAGGGTAATGGAAGTAGTCCAGGACCCTTTCATGAAACCATTGAAACCGGTACGCTTGGAGACCGTTTTTGGTTTAGGGCATATGATAGTGACGGAGGCTTTCCTGAGTTGGAAGTAGATGTACCTTCAGTACCTTTAGTTGTGGACGAATGGTATCATTTAGTGTTTGTAGTTTCAGCTACAGAAGGAACCAGCTTGTACATTAATGGAGTGGAAGTAGTGGGTGACTTTGGATCGGGATCAGCCGCTTCAACCTATTGGTTTCAGGATTTTATGGGAACCAATACCGAGTGGCAAATTGGAACCACTAAGCAGTATTTTGATGAAATAGATTCACCTACAGACGGTTATCTGGATGATATCCGAATTTATTCGGACGCATTGACGGATTGCGAAGTATGGGCCTTGTACCTTGAAGGGATGGAAGAAGACTTAATGGAGACGGAAGAGATTGAATTGTGTGAAGGAGAAGATTATATGTTCCCCGATGGAACAACGCAAAGTAACATTACAGAGGATGTAGTGTATACTTCTTACTTCCCAGCTGTTTTAACGGGCTGTGATAGTGCTTCGGTCGAAACTAGTATTATCGTTTCACAAATCGATGAAAGTGTCACTCAAACTGCGAATGTACTAACGTCCAATGCTGTAGGTTTAAGCTATCAGTGGATTAATTGCGATAATGCCTTTGCACCTATCGACGAAGAAACCAATCAAAGTTTTACTGCCACTTCAAACGGAAATTATGCTGTGGTGCTCAGTAACGGAGCCTGTTCAGATACCTCAGACTGTTTTCATGTTACCAACATTGGTTTTGAGACTGAAGAATTGCCTTTGTTTGAGATTTACCCTAATCCATCTAATGGAATGGTATGGATTGATAATAAAAGCACAAAAAAGGAATTTGAACTTAGAGTTTTAAACGCGCTAGGACAAGGGGTTATTGATCGTAAGTCTTTTAGTGCTCATACTACTTCTGTTGATTTGAACAGTTTACAAGATGGTGTTTATTGGATTGTAATAGATACGGAAGGTAGGTCAACCTCCCAAAAACTCATTTTGAAACGATAACCTTTTTCATTTTTTTCAGAAGATTGAAAACAGAAGTTGAGAATTCGGCTTCTGTTTTTTTTATAAAAAAATGATCCCGATCGCATTGGCGTACAATCGGGATCCCATGAAAAAATCTACTATTTTACCTATGCTTACTTATGAAAAATAGTGTTAGAAAACCAAATTGATGTATAAATTGTCCTCGCACCAATTGGGTTTCTATATAGTATGACACAATTCGTGCCAAAAAGTTACACGCAAAAGTGTTTTTTTTGAAAAAAATTATTGATTGATCACATTTCCTTTGGCAACACGTTGGTTTATAGTGTCTAGAGCGCTCTCGTAAATTGTGTAAATTGTATCGGGCATGGCAGAATAGTAGTTTAAATTCTCATTAAACTCATCTTTTGTAACGTCATATTTGTCAAAAAGTAGTCTCGAAGAAGAATCGAGAGAGGCAACATACATTTGAGGACGTAAATACAATCGATGAAAATGAGCCTCCAAAACATGCAAATCAACCATTAAAGAAACAAAGGTTGATTTTTCAATTAAGCGCTTAGGCTTATTCACCTCTTCCTCGCCAGATTCACAAGCAAAAAGTAATGCAATCGAAAATAATATGAGTAGACCTCTTTTTATCATTCTATTTTTACAAACGACAAACGATCACCTTTAGTTCCTTCAACAACTTTTCCTTGCTGATAAACAATTGATCCGTTAACAAAGGTAGTATCAATACTATGACTAAAAGTCACTCCCTCAAAAGGAGACCAACCACATTTATATAAAATGTTAGATGGAGTTACTGTAGTAGCTGTATTTGGATCAACAATCACCAAATCGGCAAAGTATCCTTCTTTGACAGATCCTCTATTCTTTAGTCTAAAGCAAGTGGCTACAGCAGCACTCATTTTATAAACGGCTTTTTCAAGACTAATTCTACCTTCTTTTGCCTTTTCTAAAATAGCCAAAACAGCATGTTGTACTAATGGCCCTCCTGAAGGAGCATTAAAGTAATTGTTTTCTTTCTCCTCAATGGTATGTGGAGCATGGTCGGTTGCTAAAACGTCGATACGTCCATCATTTAAAGCTTCCCAAACGGCATTTCTGTCATTGGCAGATTTTACAGCTGGATTCCATTTAATGTAAGTTCCTTTTGTATCATAATCCTCATCCGAAAACCAAAGGTGATGCACACAAGCCTCAGCAGTAATGCGTTTTTGTTCTAAAGGAATGTCGTTTTGGAATAGCTCCATTTCCTTTGCAGTACTTAAATGGAGAATGTGCAAACGGCTATTGTATTTCTTTGCCAACCTAACCGCCATAGAAGATGATAAATAACATGCTTCAGCATTTCTAACTTCGGGATGGTATTTAATTGGCATTTCCTCGCCATATTTCTCTTTATAAATCTCCAAATTCTTGCGTATAGTCGCTTCATCTTCACAATGTGTGGCAATAAGCATGGGGCACTTAGAGAAAATATTGGTTAAAGTTTGTTCATTATCAACTAACATATTTCCTGTTGAGGATCCCATAAATACTTTCACTCCACAAACATTTTCCGAATCTGTTCTTAAAACTTCTTCAATGTTATCATTAGTAGCTCCCATGAAAAAGGAGTAGTTGGCGATAGAACTCTCCGAAGCAATATCATATTTGTCTTGTAGTAATTCTTGAGTTACTGCGTTAGGTTTTGTATTGGGCATTTCCATAAAAGAGGTAATTCCGCCCGCAACAGCTGCTCGCGATTCAGTATAAATATTTGCCTTATGCGTTAATCCTGGCTCTCTAAAATGAACTTGATCATCAATCATCCCTGGAATTAACCACTTTCCTTCAATGTCAATTACTTCTGCCTGAGGGTCAGAAATGTCCGAATCAATTCGTTCAATTTTTTTACCGTTAATTAAAACATCAGCTTGAAATTGTTTGTTATCGCTAATGATTAAACCGTTTTTAAGGAGAATTTTTGACATAGGAAAAGAATTTTTGCAAAGGTAAGAAGAAATCATCCTCAAATAGATTACCAGGATCAATTTATAAACTGACAGCGTTCAGAAACGGAATAGACAAGATGCTTCAAATAAAAGTTAAGTTTAAACAAAGAATAAAAGCTGCTTCTTAGCGTCAAATTTGACAAAAATGTGGCTTATCTTTAGCTTATGAAAAAGCTCATTCTTTCCTTTTTATTCCTGACGATTTTTACACTTAGTGGTAAAGCAAAAACGGTGGACGTTGACCTCCAAGGTAAAATTGGGAAATACTCCATTGAAATGGCCATTAGTGAACTCAATTGGGAAAAGGGAACTTTTAAGGGTGTTTATTCTTATTCTGGAAAAACAGCTCATTTAGACATTGAAGGTGAAATTTCAGGTCCTTGCCTTTAC
The DNA here is from genome assembly GCA_022361195.1 of Flavobacteriales bacterium. Classification (GTDB taxonomy): domain Bacteria; phylum Bacteroidota; class Bacteroidia; order Flavobacteriales_D; family Crocinitomicaceae; genus JAKSBJ01. The sequence goes on along the minus strand of JAKSBJ010000228.1, from coordinate 6,667 downwards.
ATTGAGGAGTACTATAAGGATGAGGTAACGGGTTATTTTTATGTGGGGTGGGAAGAGGAAACCTTTTCAGGGAAATGGGTTGGAGTGGATAGAACTTCTCATGACGTAAGTTTGGATTTTGTAAAAGGCAGTTGGGATGATTTGAAGACAAAGACATTAAAAGACTATTCGCTTAAAACGAATAAGACCATTAGTGGTTCATATGGCGTAGAGCACTATTGGGTAAATGATTGGTTTTATAATGATGAAAATCCTGAAGTCGAAATAGGTTTTGGAGGAGGTTATGCCATTATTGAGGAAATTGACAATTTAACCCTTCGTTTTCAGGTAGAAGTAGTTTGTGGACCTACTTACCACATTGCTTATGCAGAGGGAGAAGCTTATAAAAAAGATGGCAATTATGTGTGGAATTATCGGGAAGAGAATGATGACTGTGTCATTTGGTTTAAATTCAATTCAGATGGAATGTTAACCGTTGAATCAAACAACCATAATTCGTGTTATTTTGGAGCAAGAGCCTATCTGGGCCACGATTTTACCAAAGTAAGTGATAAAGCTAATTTTAGAGAGGATACTTCTTTGTCGAAAATAAAGGAAGATGCTTAGAGCTTTAGCGTTCTCATTTTCCAAACACCCCAAAATGCTTCTTTAAAAATACTTCCGCTCATTTTTGATGTTCCAAATTCACGGTCAACAAAGGTGATAGGAACTTCAGTTACCTTAAATCCGTGTTTTACTGTAGCATATTTCATGCAAATTTGGAAGGCATATCCCTTAAAGGTAACAGCATCAAAATTGATTTTTTCGAGTACCCGACGATTGTAGCATTTAAATCCGGCAGTGGTATCTCGAATTCCAATCCACAAAATCATACGAACGTACCAGGAAGCGAAAAAAGATAGCAGTAGACGTTTTTTATCCCAGTTGGCCACCTGTCCTCCTTTGACATAACGCGAACCAATGGCTAAATCGGCCCCATCATGACAAGCTTTTAACAAACGCTCTAAATCATCCGGGTTGTGTGAGAAATCTGCATCCATTTCAAAGAGGTACTCATAGTTTCTACTCAAACCCCATCTGAATCCATGCAAATAAGCTGTTCCCAATCCTAATTTCCCCTCACGTTCTTCAATAAAAAGTCGATCACCAAATTCTGATTGCAAATCTTTAACAATTTGCCCTGTACCATCAGGAGATCCATCGTCAACGATCAGTAAATGAAAGCCTTTGGACAATGAAAAGACCTTACGAATCATCTTTTCGATGTTTTCCTTCTCATTATAGGTTGGTATGATGACTAAACAGCTCATTGTATATGAAACCCGCTAAGTTAATTTTTTTCTGTCATCCAACGCCCTAATTTTGAAAGAAAGCAGGATAAATTTTAACGTATTTTAAACTTTTAAAGAGTCCATTGGCTTAGTTTAATCAATAGCTTTACTCAGCCTTAAAAAAAGAAGTAATTTTGAAGAGATTTTGAGATCGATACTATCTGGCATATTATTTTTAATCATACTTCCTCTCCATGGGCAGGATAAAAAGAATGTTGTTTTGCTCGATAATTGGACAGACACTACCGTAATTCCTGGTCCGGAGGAGGCTCGTTTCAATGATGTTTGGGGTTTTGAATATGAGGGGAGTAATTATGCTGTGATGGGTTCAACAACGGGTTCCCACTTTTTTAAGGTTACTGAAAATTCCCTGGAGTTTATTGACTTTGTTGAGGGCCGATTTTCGGGTTATATTGTTCAGCATAGAGATTATAAAACCTACCAAAATTACGTCTATGCTGTTTGTGATGAAGGAGAAAGTAGTTTGCAAATTATAGATGTTTCTTATTTGCCGGATTCAGTTTCTCTGGTATACGATAGTGATTCACCTTTTGTCATTTCGCACAACATTTTTATTGATACGATAAAAGCTAAATTATATGCCTGTGCTCCAAACGGAACGGGTTTAAAGATCTTTGATATCAGTGAACCAACTTTACCCTTGTTGGATTATGAGTTTAATATGTTTACCGATGTACACGATTGCTACGTAAGCGGTGATACGGCCTTTTTAAATTGTGGATTTGCTGGGTTACAGATTTTTGATTTTGCAACAAAACCACCCATTCAGTTGGGAGTGTTGGACTTTTATCCCAATCAGGGTTATAACCATAGTGGGTGGATGAATGAATCCCGATCACATTATGTATTTATGGATGAAACCGAAGGAACCCGAGGGCACATTTGTAAAGTGTCCGATTTAAGCAAAATTCAAATTGATGCTACTTTCGGAACGCAAGATTATGAGGAGATGGTTCCACACAATGTCTTTTTGTTGGAGAATATTGCCATTGTTGCTTATTACAAAGAGGGACTACGAATTTTTGATGTTTCCGATGTGGATAATAAACCCGTCCGTGAAATAGGCTCGTATGATACTTATCTGGTTGACTCTAATTATAAACTCAATGGTGCCTGGGGGGTCTATGTTTTCCCCGAATCCGATCAAATTTTAATCTCTGACCGCCAAAATGGCTTGTTTTTGTTTGAATTTCCCATTCGTTTATTGGAAGAAGATTTAAAAGGAACTTACGTAACATCCACTCCTTTTTTGGATGAAAATGGTTACCTCATTAGCCGGGATCATTTTGATGAAGATGATTTATACTTTACGATTACTAGTGTAAATGGTAGAGTTATTTATAATCAGGAAAACTACTTAAACTGGGTTAAAATTCCTTTAAACATTGCTCCCGGAACCTATGTCTATGGAATCTTTGACGGCGACCAACAAATTTTAGAAAGCGGAAAATTCGTCAAAGCCAATTGATTTAATTTCTCTCAAAACAGGGAAAATCAAAAATAGGCTGTTCATAACTCCTGAAATATTCCAATAAACAGCGGCAAATTCTTACCAACTTTGTTAGTTGGATATTCAATAACATGAAGCATTATTCTTTTTTATTACTGCTAAGCCTGTTTTTTGTGAGCTGTGTACCGGTTAAAAAGTACAAAGAGCTGGAGGAGAACTATAAAAAATGTCAGGAAGATGAGGCAAACTATAAGTCGCAGGCAATTGACTATGGTAATAAGATGAAGGAATTGCAGGTAGAATTAGATTTACTTAAAACATCTTCTGATCAGCTAATCAAAGACTCAGTACGATTACATGACCAAATTAAAATGTTGGAGGCTGAGTACGATAATGTGATGGAGGCCAATGAATCTCTCGAAAAGAAATATTCAGAACTCTTGGCTTCAGGAACTTTCCAAAATTCTCAATTAATCAACGATTTGGAAATGACGCGGGTCAAACTGCAGAAAAAAGAAGATCGTTTAAATGAATTGGAGAAAGAGTTGAATGCTCGAGCAAGAGCTTTGGAAGAAAAAGAGAAACGAATAAATGAATTGGAGTCAATCATTGCCAGCCAAAACGAGTCGGTTAAGCTCTTAAAAGATAAAATTGCAAAGGCCCTTTTAGGATTTTCCGATCAGGGAATTTCAGTTGAGGAGAAGGATGGAAAGATTTATGTAAGTATGGAAGCGAAGTTGTTATTTGCTTCTGGAAAAACGAATGTAAATAGTGAAGGGAAAAAGGCCATTATTGATTTGGCGAAGATTTTAGAAACACAAGAGGGTATTGATATTTTGGTTGAAGGTCATACTGATTCTGATCCAATGAAAAGCAGTAGCCACCCGCGTGATAATTGGGAACTATCTGTATTAAGGGCAACCTCGGTGGTAAAAATCATGTTGGCGAATAGTGAAATGAATCCAACCATGGTTAGTGCTTCAGGACGATCAGAGTTTCATCCTGTTGATCCAGAGGATAAGGCTAAAAACCGAAGAATAGAAATTATTATCACTCCAGATTTAAGCGAACTATTTGAGCTGATTTCAGGCGAATAAAACATACTACAACAACCAAAAAACCCATCTGGGTGAAAAGTCCTTCTGCTACCAATCGGAGGACTTTTTTTTGTGCCTGAAAATCTCAAAATACCATTTTTGAGGTATTTCACAGTCGGAACTTCCATCATAATTTAGCCGCCGAAATCTAAATCATACATTCAACAAAATGAAATCATTAAATCTGGTATTCGTGTTTGCAATTATCGCAATGGTTGCAACAACTTCTTGTAAAAAGAAAAAGGTAAATAACTTAAAGTCAGAGTTTAAAACAACTTACGCAGACATTGCTCATGCTAACTATGAAGATGCATACAATGACGCTATTGCAATGAGAACGGCGTTAAATACTTTCGTAGACGCCCCTTCAGCTGCGAACTTAACTGCAGCTAAAAATGCATGGTTGGCAGCGAGAGAATCTTATGGACAATCTGAAACTTTCCGTTTTGCTGGAGGACCAATTGATGATGCTGATGGACCAGAAGGTGCTTTAAATGCATGGCCTTTGGATGAAGGATATATTGATTACGTAGAAGGTGCAGCATCTTCAGGAATTGTAAACAATGCATCCGTTACAATCGATGCAGCTACCTTGATTTCAATGAACGAAGCAGGTGGTGAAACAAACATTAGTATTGGATACCATGCTATCGAGTTCTTATTGTGGGGACAAGATGATGCTAATACTGCTTTAGGGACACCTGGTGACAGACCATACACTGACTATGTAACTGACGGAACTGGAACAGCAGAAAATCAAGATAGAAGAGGACAATACTTAAAAGTTTGTGCTGATATCTTGGTTGCTGACCTTTTAACTTTGGTTGAAGAGTGGAAAGAAGGTGGATCATACAGAAATACTTTCCTTAATCAGGATGATGATGAGTCGGTAACAAACATTCTTACGGGAATGGGAGTATTAGGGAAATCTGAGTTAGCTGGTGAGCGAATTTTTACTGCTTTAGATAACCAGGATCAGGAAGATGAGCACTCTTGTTTTGCAGATAATACACACCGTGACATTATCTTAAACTTTGAAGGAATTCAAAACCTTTACAAAGGAAGCTATACAAGAACTGATGGTTCTGTCGTGTCAGGAACTTCTTTCTCTGATATCATGGAAAAAGCAGACAAGAAATTGAATGAAGAATTAAGCACTTTGTTTGACGAATGTGATGCTGCCGTAAAAGCTATCCCTGTTCCATTTGACAATGCGTTAACAGCCGAGTCAGTAGGAGGTAGTGGACCAATCATGACCGCAGTAAACAAATTGAGAGATTTAGGAGATAAAATTGCAGAAGCAGGATCGGAGATTGATTTGACTATCGATACTTCATTGCCTGAGTAGTCAAAATATCAAATATAATTTATGCGGAGAAAGCATATATATCGTTTAGCACTTCTCTTCGTGGGACTCGGCTTAGTTGTATCATGTCGGAAGGATCTCGAGGACTATGAAGAGGAGGAGTTAAGCGGTGGATTAAATGGAACCGTCTTTGATAATTCAAAGACGGCTTTTTTGCATCAAATGCCCGGTATGGGAGCAGATGTGGAATTGAAGTTTTTTGTAGGAAACAGTTTCTTTAATCAAAATTGGGTTTCAGCCCCAGCATCTACCGGAGCTCGTGACGGATTAGGTCCTTTGTTAAATGCTCGTTCTTGTTCGGCCTGTCACTTCAAAGACGGTCGTGGTGAACCTTTTCTAGAGTCGGGTGATAATGCTAATGGATTCTTGATTCGCTTAAGTATTCCTGGTGAAGATGAGCATGGCGGTCCTTTGGCTGAACCTACTTATGGAGGGCAATTTAACGATTTGGCCATCAATGAAATTCTGGATGAGGGAGATATCATAGTTACTTTTGAATACATCAACGGAACCTATGATGATGGAGAACCTTATCAGCTTCGTAAACCTGTTTATTCTGTTGCAAATCTCAATTATGGTGAAATGGCTTCTGATGTGCTAATGTCTCCACGAATTGGACAACAAATGATTGGATTGGGGTTATTAGAAGCTATTTCAGACGCAGATATTATTGCTCAAATGGACTTGCTGGATGCAGACGGAGATGGCATCTCAGGGAAACCAAATATTGTTTGGGATGAGGAGAAAGGATATAACCGTTTGGGAAGATTTGGATGGAAAGCCAATCAGCCATCGCTTAAGCAACAAGTGGCGGGTGCTTTAAAAGGTGATTTAGGAATTAGAACTTTTTTGTTTAATTCAGAAAATCATACCGATAATCAACCTGATCTGCATGATTTACCGGATGGTGGTGAGGTTGAGATTGATGATGATGACTTGCATAAAATGGTCATTTACTCAAGTTCTTTAGCAGTTCCGGCCCGTCGAGACATTGATAAGGAGTCCGTAAAAAATGGAAAGGAATTATTTACTGATTTGGATTGTATTAAATGTCATACAGCTCGGTATCGAACCGGAATGACTCATGAATTGGGGTATTTGAACAATCAGGTTATTTTTCCTTATTCTGATTTGTTATTGCATGATATGGGACCTGAGTTGGCGGATGGCAGACCCGATTATGAAGCAGATGGCCAGGAATGGCGAACGCAACCTTTGTGGGGAATTGGTCTTATCCAAACGGTTAACGGGCACACCTACTTATTGCACGACGGTAGAGCCAGAAATATAGAAGAAGCTATTTTGTGGCACGGCGGAGAAGCCGAAAGTTCAAAAAACAAGTTTAAGGCTCTGAGTAAAAAAGAACGTCAGGATTTACTAGAATTTATCAATTCACTATGAT
>JAKSBJ010000373.1 GCA_022361195.1 Flavobacteriales bacterium | reverse complement strand
TTTTTTTGATTGCACCTTGGGTCGCATCACCGTGAATTCGATTGCTGGAGATGTCAAGTTCATGGATGGGGAGGTCACGGGTTTGTTCAAGGTCAAGGCGATGTCCGGCGACATCCATGTACAAGAGGCCGAAGTTGCAGCGATGTCCTTCTCTACCATGTCCGGTGACATCTCTGTGAAGAACAGCAACCTCAACGACGACTTCACGGCAAATACGATGTCCGGGGACATTGAGGATGACCACAACAATGCCCGTGCAGGCCGGGTGTTTAGGACGATGAGCGGAGATCTCAAGGGATTTGGTGAGACTAGGGGTGTCTTCTCCACGATGAGCGGCCGCGACAAATTCGTAGCGCGAAATGGCTGAAGCGCGCAAACCTTATATATTCCTTCTTTTTTAACACACTTAAAATCTACAGTGAAATGGACTCCGCAGGTATTGTCCTTAAAGAGACGAACGTAAACTCCATTGTGGGGTTTCAGGGTGCTGCAGGAATCATCAATGATTTCTACACTACCTACAACATCCAGAACGATGGCTCCCGTCGTCGCAAGGTCCCTTTTTCCTTGCGTCAGAACCAGGAAGACATGATTGAGCAGTTGAAGACTTACTACACTGACATTGCTCAGCGTACTTTGTCTTACATCAACTCCGAAGCCTTGCTTCCCGTGTTGAACACCGACGCTCAATTCATTGAGAGTTCTACCCATTGCTTCGAGCCCCAAGCAGTTTCTGCCGTGGCGCCCTTGGGTACTCTCAACTTGACCGAATGGTACAAGACGCACAGCCGTACGGCCCTCAACACGTACGGTCTCGCTACCAAATGGGAGGCCGACCGTCTTGGGGACCCCGAGGGATTGCAGGAGTACCTGTTGTCCATGGCCCAGATTCTCAAGGGAATCCGCTTGTTTGTGGAGTACGATGGATTCCACAAGGTGCAGGGTGCGGGCATGCCCGACGTAGAGGCAATGATGGACTTGCCAGACTTGGGCTGGTACGACCAAATCTTGCGCTTGCGTGACTACTTTGGACAGGGTAACTACTCGCCCAGTGCTATGTTCGCCGGATTTACTTCCATGCGTTCCGAGTTGACCCTGCAATGCGACTTTGAGCCCACCATTATCATGGTGCCACGCTCCGTTCGCCCCTTGTTCCAATCTCGCAACAACATGTTGACCAGCTACGACAAGGGAGGAGAGCGCGCGGTGACTCGCTTCCTGGACAACGTGTTGATCGACCGATTCGGCGCTATGGACATCGTGGAAGCTCCCATGGTGAACATGCGCTCCGACGGATTGGGCGCTGAGTCTATGTTGCGTAACTACGCGCAGGTGGGTTCCTACTGGCGCACTACCATGATGGAGCACTTGTACAAGTACAATGAGGGTGGTGGTACCGTGTCCCAAAAGGCACAGACGATCCGAATCAGCTCCTACGATACTCGCATGAAGGAGGACATTACCCTAGAACACATGATTATGAACGATTGTGTTTGGGACAATTCTGTTGAAGGAAGACCGGACATGGGCAAGGCTACCGATGCCGAGCGTGCAAGCCATCCCTTCTTTTCCAGCGACGGAAGAAGCATTCTAACTATTCGTGGAGCGTTTGAAAAGGTGAATAAGGGGAACATCGTCGAGCAAATGGAGGCTGCGTACAACGGAGCCTCTAATAAGGACGAGGTGCGTGCGATGGAAAATGCCCTGAA
>JAKSBJ010000224.1 GCA_022361195.1 Flavobacteriales bacterium | reverse complement strand
TCAATATCCGCTACATAAAGTGTTCCGTCTTTCAAAGAACCTGGCTTGGAGGAAATGAATTTATATAAATGTTCATTATCTCTATCATCTCCTGTATAGGCAACAATACGTTTGTCATCCAATTCATACAAAGTACAACATTCATGGGCAAATCTTCCAAGAGCAATATGTTTTTGAGCTGTTCCGTCTTTCGGATCTACCTCCACCACCCAGCCATAATGTTCTGGTGGGTAATCATAAAAAATTTCCCAGCCATAACTACTCGGTATTTTAGTCGCTACATTGTTTTCATCATACACCGTTTCTCCAAAAACACCATCGTAATTTTCTTCACAAGTGAGAATGGTCTTCCAGGGGGTTATTCCTCCGGCACAATTACTGTTTGTACCAATAGCAACGGTTTTCCCCACAATTGGACTGTCCCAATTCAACGGAATAGGAGTCTTAGCCGTTATTCGTCTATTGTGAGGATCATTCTCAATCACTTTCCACACACCATTTTCTTCTTTAATTCTGAGAATGCTTCCACCAACATTATACATCTCCTTATCCACTTGTTCAATGGTTCTATGCTGCAACGGATTTTCATATTTTTGATAATTGAAAGCTGAAACAAAAAGAGGGTCGACATACTCATGATTTACCCACAATAAACCATCTTTTGGATTATCATCGTCAAACGGAATAAAGCAGATAAAATCATTGTTGAATCCAAAATAATCTTGATCACTAATTCTGTCTCCCCATTTAACTAAAGTATGATAACTCAATCCAGTAGTAAGTAGTAAATCATCCTTATTGGAAGCAGATAACTCTTCCAAAACCAGACTTTTTAACTGCTCCAGCCGCTCAACAGATAGATTTTCGGTACTCACTGGTGTACTAGTACTTCCACAACCTACCAAAAAAGGAGGAATTATAATAGCTCCCAAACTAACTCTCCCCAAAAAAGAAATAAATTCTTTTCTACTATATTCCTTTTTAGAATCATCCATATTAATGTTCAATTATTTTGACAAACTTTCGTTCTTATTTTTAATATGAACAACCTCATCCTCACCCATTTTCCAAATCTTTATGTTTTTTGGTAGTGTAAAACGACTCTCTTCAGTAAGCTTGTTGACATTCGCTTCATTAATGTAGTCAACCGTTCGCATTTCAATACTCTCTCTATCTACCCAAATCCACTTAAACGAATTTACACCATCTGCCGCACGTGTCCAGGAACGAGCATTATCTACCTCACGTAGAGGAGCACCCCAGCATCCCTCTCCAGCATAAACGATCCCATTTACATCATCTCTGACAAAGCCATCTTCCCCTTTCTTTCCACTAGCTTTTACAATTGGCCAGGTTATTTTCGCGATGTGGGTATCACATTCAATGACCAATTGTACACCATACTTTTCCAGAATTTTTATCCACTGCCGGTAAATTTGTTTTGGACCTCTCATTTTCATTTTCCATTTAACATGCGGGCGACATGAACGATGATACTGCGGAATATTCCAGTAGAAATTAGAATGTTCCTGAAGCGTTTCTTCCAAAAAGCTCTTTTGTTTTCCCCCAAAGAGAAGGTTTTCTGTATTTAAGGTGATCACATTAATCAAATCTCCACCCAATTCAACCGAATAGTAATTCTTTTCGCTAGGGCAATCAAAGAATTTGATCAGAACCTCATTTGATTTTTCATGGTTCCCTCGAGCAGTGATTAATGGGATAATACGGTTATCATTCTCCGAATAAGTGTATTCCCAATCTTCAAACCAACCATGCCATTTAGTTTCATTGTCAATATCCGTATAGTCCCCGGCAAAAATGACAGCATGAGGCAATAATTTAGCAACCAACTTATTGGCAGACACCCTAGTCTTACGACGACTACGCGAATCTCCACCAGCAATAATAGACAATCGTTCACTGGACGAAGCCGGTGTGGTTTTAAACCAGTAACGTTCCGAAGGACCTTCTGAATCGACCACAACAAAGTAACAAGCTGCATCTGCCGGAAGATCCTTTAAACGCACAAAATGATTATTCATTCCCTTAAACATGTTAGTCGTTGTGATTTCTGCCGAACTCTCACATTTGGCATAATCTTCAGCTTTAAAATCGGATTTTGAATAATACAATTTGACTTCATCACCACTTAGTTGGTTCCAACCAATAGTGGCTGAATTTGAGCCATTACGATTAAACATTACTCGGACATAATCAATTTTTGCAGATGCTCCCAAAGAGCTTAAACAAAGGAGCAAGAACAATAATTCTCGATTAGGAAATAAGAACCAATGACTTCTATTCATAGTGTTAACATTTTAGTTTTATTGAGAAGAAAGGGCATTCGCAATTGCTTTCTTAAGTAAGGATTTTTCACTCCCCAAACCTATCGTGAGTAACTTTGCACCCATTGGAGGAAATCCATTAAATGGCCGAATTGATACTTTTCCATCCGGAGTACGTTCAAAGTAGGTATAATTTTCGTCATCACCTACTCTTACACATCCCTTTACCCTAAGAATACCTTTGGGAAAGAATTTACAAATAGCATGAATGTGCTTTTCATCTGGTAGGTTGGGTAAATCTGTAGAACAAGACGACCAATGTGCCTTTTGATGCTCCAATTTTTCTGCTTTGTTTTTCGATGGTTCTACTTGCGTTAATTTAGTCACATCAACCTCGTCTACAATGACAATTTTGGCCAATGGATTGAAACGTTCAATATCTCTTATTACAAAATCCTTTCGTTCATCAGTTACATCATCGACATGCGTGAGAACTATAATTGAAGAAAGCTGAATTTGATTGGCTTCCAACTCATTGTGCTCCTTTCTTTTCTGCCAATTTTTGACATCGACTGCCGAAATTTGAATCGGTGGCATGAATCTGTCATCCAAGCCCACTCCTAAAAACCCCATGAGAGAACAAGCATCCGAGGTTCCATTAGCCTCAATTAACGTTATCCCTTTTTCCCTTGCGGGGACAAGATTAACGAGGTTTCTAAGTTCATGTAAGCCACTACAACAAATGCAGCTGCCACTCAATGCTCTCACCCATTTCGGATTCATTTGCTCAATGAACTGCTGAGCATCGAGGTGTGCATTCTCATAATCATTCAAGATAATGAACGGTTTCCAGTCTTCTTCCAAAAATTTGGTCATCAAGGTTTTTAGCAAGGTAGTTTTACCTGCACCTAAAAATCCAACTATGGTTATAATCATCTCCATAATCTAACTTTATTGAGTTTTCACCAATATTCTAAATTTCTTCAGCATCTTCAAGGACATAATAAAATAGGTCGGGATCATCATAATTGAGTCTGAGTTTTCCTTTGAACTTTTTATAATCATCTAAGTCATAACGGCCATCCTTATCTTTCAAAAACATACTAATAACAGAAGCCGGACTGGCATTCCCACAGAAATAACAAGATGAATATGGATTGGAAGATAAAGCAATCAATTCACCTTCTTCATCAAATGGAATAACAAAACCTTCTATGATTACCTCTTTACCATTTAGTGCTTCAAGTTCTTCTCCAAAAACAGGAGAAAACATATCAACTTCTTTCGTCTCAAAATGTTGAAGTCTGTATTGAATATCCAGCAATTTTTTCCAAGCTATTTTAATGGGTTCGGATGAAAACTCTTTTTCCGAATGGGTCTCTAATTCTTCCTGATAATCCTCATAAAGACCAATTGAAACCCAGTCTACTCTTTTGTCATCCCATTCATAGATAGAGTCATCAACAAAATAATCTGTTTCTTGAGGAACGGGAATACTACTCTCCTCTTCAACTTTTTCTTCGCTTTGAACTGTATAATTTAAATCATCAGCATCCGAAGTAGAAAAATAGTCGCGGATTTGCCCCTGGAGTAGCAAAAGCGCAACCACCAATAGAATTACAGCAAATAGTATTCTCGAACTTCTCTCCATTTATCCTTCTGCTAAAATTGTTGAAACATTCATCCGCATTGCCTTCCATGCAGGCAATAATGCCGATACCACACCTACCAATAGGGTAATTAGTAATAGATTCCACTCTCCTTGTATGTAAGCTGATTCAAACTGAAGGTTGAAATCACTTTCGGCCTGTTGGTTGATCATATAAATTCCCCAACGACTTAATAAAGTTCCCAGAACATATCCGATAAAGGCGAATAAAACACCTTCTAACAACAATAACCCAAACAAATCTCGCGGCCGATATCCAACAGATCGCATCAAAGCCAATTCATGTTTGCGTTCTCGTAAACGACCATATAGTACAAAAAACACACTAAACGCTGCCATCAACATGATTCCTCCCGCAATTAATTTAAGCGTAGTCACCCCTATTCCAAGCATGTAAAAAAGCTGGTTGATTTCCAGACCTGGAAGTACCGCTTGCATGGTAGTTTGTTGATTGATAACACGAGGCAAGCTCATTGTTGCCAATTTAGATTTACATTTTAAAAGTACCGCTGTAATCTCCTTGTCCTCCTCTTTTTCAGGATGAGGTGAATGCTCATGATGCCCTTCACTATGTTCGTCATGAGAGGAATGAACTTGCCATACACTTTCAATTTCCGTTAATACTAAATTATCCAGTACCGAATTGTTCTCTTTTAAAATTCCAACTACTGTGTAAGATTGATCTTCATGTACGTGCCCTTCTTTAACCTCTCCATGAGTCCCCATAAAAGTATCGCCAATCTTTAATCCAGTTTTTTTTGCAACAGCATACCCTATAGTTGTTTCCATTGCGTTTGAATAGGCACGACCTTCCTCAATTTCGGCACCGTAATGATCAATGTAAGCGATTGTCGTACCTAATATTCGGTACCCCTCATAACTGTCGCCATAAGCCAATGGAATGGCTTCCTCAATCATTGGTCCATCCATTATACTCTGTGCTTCGGACAATTTGATATTGCCAGTTGGCGCATCCAAATGATAAACAGCAGAAAGAACAAGCTGTAATGGGCTTCCTTTTGCTCCCATTACCAAATCAATATCTTTCAAATCCCTTTCAAACTTTTCTTCAAACTGCTTTTGAATCATGATTAAAAGAGAGATAATACTCACTCCAAATAATATAAGACTGAGGCATAGAACCGAATTCAGTGGCTTGTGAATAATATTTTTCCAGGCAATTTTCCAGAGCATATCATTCCATCTTAAGCGGATTTAATTCTATGCAGTCAGATACTTCCTTTTTCAGCCGATCATCATGTGTAACAATTATCAAAGCTGCTTGATGATTTGTAGCTTCTTCGATAAGTAAATTGATAACCTTTGAACAATTTTTATTGTCCAGAGCACTTGTCGGTTCATCTGCCAGTAAAAATTTAGGTTCGTTCATGACCGATCTGGCAATAGATAAGCGCTGTTGTTGCCCAACACTTAACTGATTGGGATATCGAGATAGTAAATCACCAATCTCCAATCTATCAGCTACAATTTTTGCCTTTTCTTTATCATTTGCATAAGGCGAGATTAGTAGATTGTCCAGGACAGATAGGGACTGAATAAAATAAGACTGCTGATAGACAATACCTATGTGACGACCTCTGAAATGATCCATTTTAGTTGCAGAAAATTTGGAGATGTCTTCGTCCTCTACCATCACCTCGCCACCTGTTGGTTTTCTTAAGCCTGCCAGCAAATGCAATAAAGTGGTTTTACCACAACCCGATTCTCCACACACCAGCAAGGAATCTCCCTCCTTTACATAAAAGTCAGGAAAGTTAAGTTTGTTTGATTTAGGATATTGATATGTGAGTTCAGTGGTCTGAATCATGTCCAATTGCCTCTCTCAAGCTCTACGAGCTAAGGCAGTATTTAATTTTCATCTGCTATCTAATGCAAATATATTAAATACCTATAAGATGCAACTAAGTTGCATTTGATTTTATACTAGAAGATTTTCTGTTCGGCAATTAGAAACTTGATATAAGGATTAGGAAGAACAAAAGTCCCCATCATTCCATCTTGGATAGTTGGAGATTAGATTTTGAGGGAGGAATTAGATAAAACCTAACTCATTTCTTTTTTGAAACAGCTTTTGCATAAGACTCTCCCCATTTTGAAATACTGTCAATTACAGGCTTTAAACTTTTTCCAACTTCGGTCAAAGAATATTCAACTTTTGGTGGAACGGTAGCATACGCTTTTCTTTTTACAATCTTTTTCGTCTCCAGGTGTTTCAGCTCCTTCACCAACATTCTCGTAGAGATATCCGGAATGGCTCGTTCTAGTTCTTTAAAACGCAAAGTTCCTTTGTCCAACAAAACATATAATATGGCAAACTTCCATTTACCTTCTAAAGTGTTCATTGCCAAATGAAACGGACAATTTAAATATTCTTCTAAAGTTTTTTCTCTCATAACTAATTGATAATCTGCAAAACTTACATTTATGTTATTACTTCCCATAAATGTAACTACTTGCAAATATAAAGTAAAGCCGATAGTTTTGAAACCTCAAACACTAAAATCAGAACATGAACACTCAAAATTTATTGAAGAAGGGACTATTTATATCTGCTCTTGCCCTATTCATGACCAGTTGTGGTTTATCATCAAAAGCAGAGCAATCAAACAATCAAAATCAACAAGAAAAAATAACGATGGAATTAGAAGCAAACAAATTGTAAGAGACTTTATAGAAGCAATGAGAACATCCAATGTCGATACGCTCAAAACCATGATTACCGATGATTTTAGCTGGTGGATTATTGGTAAACCGGAATATTTAGCAACAGCTGGTGAGCATGATACAGAATACTTTTTAGGCTTCTTTAAAGGAGATGAATTATTTCCTGAAGGAACCGATTTTAAAACCACTTCCATGACCGCCGAAGGAAACAGAGTAGCTGCAGAAGCAGAATTCAAGGCAAAAACAGCCATGGGAACATATTATGAGAACTATTACCACTTTTTATTCATTATTGAAAATGGAAAAGTGAAAAGAATGAAAGAATATATGGATACCTATAATGCGAAGGTTACTTTTAATTTGTAGGCAGAATAAGAGTAGAAAGATTTTTTGGGAAGCTGGAGATTGGACCTTGGAAGTACGAATGAGAAGTATGGGTTTGAGAGAGGTGAGCGCGGTTAGTAAAAAGTAGAAAGACTGGATGTCTTTAAGGTATTGCTGTTGTTAGATTGAATAAAGAAATAGTCGATAACATATTATATTTAGCCTTCCTGTTACTTTCAAACTCAAAAGGCCATGCTTGAAACTTTCAATTTTGAATCAGAAAGGTTAAAAACCACTCCACTTATAAAAGAAGACGCTCAAGTACTTTTTCAAATGTACTCGGATGAGGAAGCAATGCAATATAGAGGAAGCAATGCAATGGAGACCTTAGAAGAAGCTTTTGAGATGATCAAGAGACAATCAAGCATTGAAGGAGAATTGTTTAAACTGCGCCTAGCCATCCGAAATAAATTAAACCATGATTTAATAGGAACACTCCTTCTGTCAAGAGATAAAAACAGGCATCATCAAGTGGAGATTGGTTTCTCATTTGGAAAAAACCACTGGGGAAAAGGATACGGGCAAGAGACCTTAAAAATGGTGGAAGAAAACCTTAAAGCGGCAAACGAAATTCGAGAAATAACAGCCTGGTGTATCAAAGAAAATAGTGCTTCGGTCAAAATTTTTGAAAAAACGGGGTATTCCTTGGTTGACCAAAGTGAATACCCTCAAAGCCATTTGTTCTTGAAAACGATATAATACTAGAGCGAACTATTGTGTATCCTCGTAAGAATTAAGTATTTGTTCATATTTTCTTAACCCCAAACCGGGACCACTCTAAGTACATTAGCCATTTACACACTACAGACACTTACAAATCAAACTATTGCTATCATGCGAAAACCTTATTTAATCTTAATGCTAATTGGCTTTTTATCATGTACAAATGAAAATAGTTCAAAATGGACCACAGTCGATATTCAACTTAAAAGTGCCATAAGTGGTGAACCTATTTCAGGAAAAGAGCTTTTTATCCAAAGTAATCACTCAAAGGGTTCAAATGCTTATTATTCTGCAAATTCCGGAACTACTGATGAAAGCGGAAACTTAGAACTGGGATTTAAAGCAAAAAGACAACATAATTATTCTATCAGAACCACACTTATTGACGCACAAACCTACCCCAATTTGAAATATGCCCTCTTAGGTGACAAAAAGCTAACAGTTGGGGTAAGGAATCATTTGAACTTGGAAATTCTTGATCATGGAATCCTCCATGTCCATTCACAAAACGTTGACGATTTTGACAATATGGATCACTTTTCGTATCAGTTGTCGTATAAGGAGAATTTTGACCTCCCTGATTCTAAATATTACTATAGCGAACCCATCGTAGGAACCAATGAATCTTCTGTGGATGAACAAACTGTTTATGCTGGCAATTATGAATTAAAATGGACTGCCCGAAGCAACGGAAAAGACACCTCCGGAACGATGGATGTCTTTGTCCCCGAAAATGGTATGGCCGAAGTATTGATTCAGTATTAGACTATTGATTAAGGAAACCTATCATTAAAATTGCAAAAGGGAATTGTAACGCTTAATTTTAGCGTAACCTTTGCAATGAAAATGGAATTTAAGGAACAAGTAATCAAATACAAAGACCGCATTGTTTTCATTCGGCTTTCAATGCCTTTCTTTAATCGTACCCTAAAGCACTATGTGGAAGATGAAGCTTGCTTTATGTTCGTAAACAAGGGGGAAGTTGGCGTTAGGTCGGCAGATGATTATTTGACCTTGAATCACAATACGGCCATGTTGGCGAAGTGTTTAAACTACTTCTTTGAGCCTACAAACAATGAAGAATTATGTAAAGACGGGATCGAATCAGTAGGTGTTTTTCTTTACCCTTCTTTAGTTGAAGAGCTTTTTGAATTTGACCTTTCTACCTCAAACTACCAGGTTGATTATAACTTAAAACAAGTCCAGGTAGATCGACTTCTTGAAAACTATCGAAACAGCATTGATATACTACTGGACAATCCTGAATTGGCTGATGAAAATATTGTTAAAACAAAATTGAGAGAGTTCGTCTTGTTGATGACCAAATCTCAGGAGGCTCCTTCACAGCTCGATTTTTTAGCTGCACTATTCCAGCCTAAGGATGTTGAATTTAAAACGGTCATTCAACAAAACCTCTATGCCAATCTTTCATTAGAGGAATTAGCAACTTTATCTCACCTCAGCGTTTCCTCTTTTAAACGGAAGTTTAGATCCGTTTTTAATGAGAGCCCACGTAAATACATCAACCGTAAAAAAGTAGAAAAAGCTGCCGATTTGTTAAAGTCAGACGAACTACGAATCTCAGACATTGCGTATGATGTCGGCTTTGAATCGATTGCTACTTTTAATCGAAATTTCACCTCCCAATACGGCAAATCTCCTTCTGAATTTCGCCTGAACTAAAATGAGCATTCTTTGGGCTAAAACGATCAATTAAGCCGCCTCATCTTCATGACCTTTGTTTCAGATAATCTAAAACAAGAAAGTCATGAAAAATTCAAAAGTTTTAAAAGGATACTTGCTACTAGCCGGTTTACTCCTCAGTTTTATTGGAGCATCAACCTTATTAATGCCTGTAGAGATGAAAGCTACTGGAGGAATGGATATAGCTGGAGAGGTTGGTATCTTAAATGATGTAAGAGCATCAAGTGCCTTGCTTCTGTCCATGGCCATTTTAGCCATTTCGGGAGTTTTCTCTCAAAAATTGACTTATACCTCTTCGTTGGTATCAGCCATTTTATTTCTGGCACTCGGCAGTGGGAGATTGATTAGCATCATTGCAGATGGTATGCCAGCCGAAGGTTTGTTAGGAGCAACCTTTATTGAGTTCCTATTCGGAATTGCAGGAATCATCTTCTTTTTAATCTATCGCGAAAAAAAATAATCACTCAACAAAATTTTAATCATGAATAAAAGTATAATGATAACAGGTGCCAATGCAGGAATTGGTAAAGAAACTGCCCGACAATTAGGGTTGAAAAAAGAAACAGAAAAAATCTATTTGGCTTGTAGAAATGAAACAAAAGCCAAAGCCGCCAAAAAGGAATTAGAGCAAGCTACAGGAAGAAGCATTTATGAAATTGTTATCATGGATGTTTCCAACATCGAATCTGTCCGAAAAGCGGTTGCAGGACTAAAAGCCCCGATTGACGCCTTAATTATGAATGCTGGCGGAACCGGAGGCAAAGAGCCCAACAAAATCACCAAATATGGAGTTACCAATATTACAGCATCCAACCTTTTGGGACATGTAGTATTAGTTGATGAATTGCTTGAAGCCAATAAACTAACCCATGTAGCCTTATTCGCCAGTTCGGAAGCAGCTAGAGGAATCAAAAAAATGGGAATGAAACGACCTGATTTGGAAAGTTCATCCGAAGAAGAGTTTGCTCGTGTATTTAATGGAAAAGCCTTTGGCGATAAATTTGATCCAATGCAGGTCTATGGCGTCATTAAGTATGGTGGAACCCTATGGATGTCATCTATGGCCCGTAAAAATCCCAACGTTAAATTCATTAGCATGAGTCCGGGAGGAACCCGTGGAACGCAAGGTTTTGATGACCTTCCAGCCATTAAACGATTTATGTTTAAATACATTGGAATGCCCATTTTTATGCCTTTAATGGGCTTATCTCATAGCCTAAGCAAAGGAGCAAAACGTTTTGTGGACGGTATTAGCAATGGATCTCTAAAAAGCGGGAATTTCTATGCTAGTAAAGAAGGTGTATTGACGGGTGCAGTAGTTGACCAGGGAACCATTTTCTCGGATTTAAAAAATGAATTGTACCAGGACAACGCCAACAAAGCAATTCATCAATTTATTAAATGAAATAAATCACTAGGTGATTATTCTAAAGAATGATTTATCGATCACAGCAAAATGCGCTATTGCTTCTCGTATTTTTCAGTTTCACTATTGTAGCGATATATTCTATCCTTTGTCTCGGTATAAAAATCGTAGTGATGCACTGAATTCTTTACGAAAAAAGACCCATCAGGATCGATGGTGACTTCAGAATGATAGCCCTTTGTTGTCATTACATTCACAGATACAGGTATTGTGCTTTCACAAGTGTTCTTTACTTTAAAAAGCATAATACCTGATTTGATATCCCATACTTCATACTGACTTAGTGACTGATCTTGAGATTGAGGATTGTATGGTATCGTATGAGAATAAGGCGCTATACAATTCCATTCACGGTACAAAAATATTTCTTTGATGCCATCCTTATTGACGTCTATCGAATCAACAACTTTGATAGTTCCCCTATAGCATGTTACACAGCTGTTAGTAGCACTGTTTCCTAAGATTTTTTTACGTCCTTCATGTGAATCATCTTTTAATGAATCGATCATATCTAAGGAAAGTTCAGCGGTTTCTTGAATCAGAATTGTGAAGTCACTATCATATAAAGATTCAAGATGTATAGTATCAGTTCCGTTCTCCAATACATAAATCAAGTCCGTTTCACTGGCGCTAATTTCATTTCCGAGAGAGTCGGGAAACACAACTTGATTGTCTTCACACTGACAATAGCAATTAACTGATATAATGAGAAATAAAAACCGTAACATAAACCTTAATGCATTTGTCATATAACTTTGATTCCAAGCGATTATTGTAATAGAATTTTTTCAACCCAGATTGTATTCTGAGATTCAAACTTAATCAGATACATTCCTCTTTCCAATAAATTAACATCTTTTGAAATTACTCCAACATTCATTTTTTCCTTCCAAACCAACTTCCCATCCATGGTCAACAAATAAGCAATTCCGGGCTTGCTTACAGAGAAATTAAGCTTATCAGTTGTTGGATTCGGATATAGCATGAATGGAACCTGACCATAGTTCTGGTATCCCAAATCATGAATTAGAATACAATCGGAAGTATCTGAGCACTCTCCTTCGGTAACAATCACCGCATAATTCCCATTCTCCTCCGGCTCAAATGATTGGTTCACTTCACCTGATATAAGTTCAAAATCTTGGTCACAATCAACCCATTGATAAGATGTTGCTTCTGAATTTGCCGCTGTAATGATATTCATTGAAACTGTCACATCAACATCAATAGATGCAGGTGTTATTTCAACATTTTGAGTTTGCGTTGTACTATTTCCATTGACATCCTCGTAAGTCCAGGTCACAACGGTTATTCCAACTGCAGTTATTGGGAAAACCGCATCATTACTCACTGTTACAAGACCACCGCAATTATCTGTAGCTGTTGGGGATTCTAAAGAGGCTATCGAACATTCTGCACTTACAGTTTCAAGTGATGGACTATCGGGTACTGGAGCTGTTTCATCGTTGATTACCACATCTTGGGTTTGAGTTGTACTATTTCCATTGGCATCTTCATAAGTCCAGGTTACAACAGTAGTTCCGGAAGTAGTTATTGGGAATGTAGCATCGTTACTCACTGTTACTAAACCACCGCAATTATCTGTAGCTGTAGGAGCTTCTAAAGAAGCTACCGAGCACTCGGCACTTACGGTTGATAAAGACGGGCTATCCGGAACAGGCGCAGTTACATCATTGATCACCACATTTTGTGTTTGTGTGCTACTGTTTCCATCGGCATCAGAATAGGTCCAGGTTACAACAGTAGTTCCAGGAGTGGTGATTGGGAATGTAGCATCGTTACTCACTGTCACTAAGCCTCCACAATTATCTGTGGCTGTAGGTGAAACTAGAGAAGTCACTGAACATTCGGCACTAACAGTTGACAAAGACGGGCTATCCGGAACAGGTGCAGTTACATCGTTAATCACGACATTTTGAGTTTGTGTGCTACTGTTTCCATTAGCATCAGAATAAGTCCAGGTAACAATAGTAGTCCCTGGGGTTGTAATTGGTAATACAGCATCGTTACTCACTGTCACTAAGCCTCCACAATTATCTGTGGCTGTAGGAGCGACTAAAGAAGTCACTGAACATTCAGCACTAACAGTTGACAATGACGGGCTATCTGGTGCGGGAGCAGTAACATCATTGATTATGACGTTTTGCGTTTGAGTTGTACTATTCCCATTCGCATCTGCATAAGTCCAGGTAACAACAGTAGTTCCAGGAGTGGTAATTGGCAATACAGCATCATTACTTACCGTCACTAAACCTCCACAATTGTCAGTAGCTGTAGGAGCGACTAATGAAGTAACTGAACATTCTGCATTTACTGTTGAT
>JAKSBJ010000395.1 GCA_022361195.1 Flavobacteriales bacterium | reverse complement strand
GCATCTATTATGAGATCGATATCATCAAAAATGGAATATTCAAAGTTCTTCTTTTCAATAGCTCCCCTCATATCTGGAGCAACAGCCAACTCAGTTTCTTCATAAACAAACTGTCTGCTTTTCCACCACTTCCCATCAGTTTTCACAAAAGTTTCTATCAGACGTCCTTGCTCATCGTAAACATACTTTTTTTCGGCTACCGCCGTGCCGTAATAATTAGATTTGGAATAAATAACCTGCCCCTTTTCATTGTATTCATAGTGATTGCGATGTTCGTAACCATAGGCATCAGTGGGTTCATTATACTCTATTAATTGGCCTTTATCGTTGTAAATCCAGTTCTTTTTAACCATTCCCAATCCAAAATAGGGACTATTTGAAATCTTCTGAATTAATCGATCCTCATCATCATAAATCAAAGAATCTGTTCTGTTTCCATTTCTCCTGAAAGCATAATCACAATGACGACTCAATAATTTTCCATTAGCATAAACCAAATGATCATGACTTATTTGAGTTGTATCGTCATAAATAATCTTATCCGTTAATTGGTGTTGCTCATCAAAATGTAAAATACTGTTGGGAGGATAACCCAACTTAGGATCTTCTTTTTTATTGATTTTTACCTTGCCTTTTTTTCCTTTTGCTGGTTTATGTACTTCATCACATAATTTCACAGGACCTTTAAGCTCATAATAATCGAAAGTGTCGTAATTAATTTGGCCAAGAGCAATGGATGAAAAAAGAAAGAAGAAAATAAGAAGTTTCATATAATCCTAAAACACATAAACAGAGCGAAAGTTACATGATAAATTAACTACTTTAATATTACATCATTATAATATTCAATTTCCCGAATCCCAACCCTGTCTGCTTCACCATCTCTAAATACAGCCATCTTAATCCAATTATCTCCTCTGTCATAATAGTATACCTTTTCCTCTTCACCTAACACTTCACCATCCCACAGTTGAAATTGTTGATGTTCACTTTTTATTCGACCTCTTTCATCGTAAAAAAGAGCTGTTCTTGAACATATTCCCCCTTCATCGTAGTCACATGAGGTTATTATTGTTACCCAACCTAGTGAGTCTTTTTCATAGTGATTAGACTCAATCATTTTTCCGGTAGAATCGTACAGTTCCCATTTCTCCAATGTGCTTTTATCTATACAGACATTTAGACCTCCAAATGGGAAATGATTAAACATTCTATGCTTCCCCGAACCAACAGCTTGTAAACTATCATAAACAAATATTTCCACCTTATCCCACAGCTTCCCTCTTCTTGAATAGATCTCAGTTAACCTACTTTGTTCGTCGTAAGCATATTTGTACTCTGTGCTTTTATCATCACAGTTTTTTTTGAGGGAAATGAGCTCTCCTTTGTCATTGTATTCATATTTGATTTGGTTCTGCCAATCAACTAATTCCCCATCAATTCCCCTACGAACAGAGTTATTATAAAGGATCAATTGCCCTAAGTCATTATACTCCCAATTTTCAACAATTAAGGAAGTATCCAAATCTTGATAAAATCTTATTATTTGAACCTTTTGACCAAGATCATTATAGACAATACGATCATTTATAACATTTTTAATCTGTTTTGAGTCAAAAACAGAAAATCGTAGATATCCATCATGCTTAATTCCAACTAATTTTTTTCCCTCATAAGTATACTTTGAAGAATACAATGGACGATGTGATTCAGATCTCAAACGGAAACTACTTAGCAGACCTAAACCTGTGAACTCTAAAGTTATTTGAGATCGTAAATCCTTCTTAGATTTTAGTCTTTTCAGTCGAATATTATGTCTCTTTCCTTTAGCCGGACCGTAAGTGATTTGACAACTTTTTACCGGACCTTCCAGCTCCCAAAATACTAGAGGTTCTTCCAATTCATAATAGTCATTTTTATAAACCTGAGCTTGAGATGTAAATAAAAACGAGAATGAAAATAGAAGAACAAGACAGAAGAGCTTCATACCATTTAAAACAATACAACACTCCAAACGTTACACAGTTTAGCATCACAATTTTGAATCATTCTATTAAATAATTCGTACCTTACATAATACCTGCTTATGTAATTCATTACCCAATGGAAAAAGTCCAGATTCTGGAAAGCGTAGAAACGAATTGTGCTAAGATGACTCTACGTTCGGATGGTATTATCCGAACTGAGATTGTGGACAATTACGACCTTGAAATTGATGACGCCCGAAAATTAATGGACGGATATCTAAAATTGGGTAAAGGAAGAAAAACACCTCACCTCATTGTTTTTAAACATATGTCGATGGCCGACAGGGCTGTTATGAAATTCATGGCCGAAGAAGCCAATAATTTTGGAAAGGCCGACGCCATCGTAATCGACTCAAAAGCTCAAAAAATCCTGGCTGACTTTTACATTTTGGTTCAACGCCCCAAAGTTCCAACTCGCTTTTTTACCCTTGAAGAAGAGGCTATTGAATGGCTCCATTCTCAAGCGGAATCACCAGAATAGAATCGTTAAATTAATGGCGATGATCATGGACAGTAAAACATACAATTGCCAATACTCATTCCTTCTGGTTTTCTGTGTCATTTGATATTCGACAATTCCTTCATTATAATCTAAAGTCTCATTAATCGTGCTTACCAAGCTACTTAGAGCTGAACGCTCTGTTAAATCAATAAAATCAACTGCACCATAGTTAATAATATCTACAGCTCGACTCATTTTTGTATTAGAAGAGATGACAATTAACGGGATATTGGGTAAACACCTTCTTAGAATTATCAGTTTCTCCATTTGATTGGTTACCTCACCTGAATGACCTCCATCAAAATCCAAAACGATTAAGTCAATGTCCAACTTTGAAGTATGATTGAGTAAATCTGAAATTCCAATCAGAGATTCAACAGTAACATTGCAATCTGCCTCAATTTTTTTCGTAAAAACTTCATGGACATGATTACTAACACTTACCAAAGCTATTTTTTTATTTTTCATGACCTTTTATATTATTTAGACAACAAATAATTTTGCTTTTCTATTTTCTGAATGTGCTGTTTATGTTTGTTCAACTTCACTCTTAGAAGTCTTACTCTCAAAAGAAAAACGCCCCACATCAACAACATGCCAAAGCTTGCCATACCAAATAGGGTTTGAACTGGATTCATTTGCACCAACTTTATCATTACAAAAGCATAAGCAATAATGACAAACAAAAAAGCAATCACACAATAAACAATACTCTTTGGCTTAAGACCCAATTTTTGAAGTAAGTGATGCAAATGAGTTCGATCAGCACTAAATGGGGATCTTTTTCTTGCAATTCTTGAAAACATCACTCTTAAGGTGTCCAAAACTGCCAGCATCATTCCAGCCAAAATCAAAAGTCCATCAGAGAGTGCTACTCCCATCTCTTCAATGTAATTAACATGATAAATGAGACTGATACTTAAAATATATCCTAGAAATAAAGATCCACTATCTCCCATGAAGATTTGAGCAGGATTAAAGTTGAAAATGAGAAAGGCTGCTATTGCACCTGCCATAGTCATAGTCATCAAAAACAAAATGATATTGTTTTGCATGATTGCCAAAATGGCGATACCAATCAGCATAACTAATGCGTAGGAACCTGATAGTCCATCAGACCCGTCCAACAAATTAAAAGCATTGGTGAAACCAACTATTAAGAGTACGGTTATGAGGTAATTTATCCAAAAAACATCCACTGTTAATAGTTCAGGAATAATTTTTAGCGGTCCCAGAATCTGTACTGCCAAAATAGCCACTAAAAATTGACCGGAGAACTTAATTTTTGGCGATAAATCTTTGCGATCATCCACATATCCCAAAACAATTAATCCCATCCCCATAAAAATGGTAATCATCATAGCGACATCCAGTACCAAAAAAGGAAGTACGAGCAAACATGGAATGGTAAACAATAATCCACCAGAAGAAGGAGTTGGTTGCTTATGTAGCTTACGCTCATCGGGGATTTCTAATAAGTTCTTATTCTTAAAAAACTGAATAAGCTTAGGGTAAAGCATTAAGCAATAAACAAAACTGAGGATGGTTAAGATGCAAGTTATCATATAACCACCGGACATTACAGTACTTTTAAAGGTTTCCATAACAATACATTTTTAATCTTGATAAAACTTTTTTGAATCCTGAAGGTGAGCGTATCCATAGTCCAATAATTCACGGTAGGAATTGGTGGCCACTTTTGATACAATTCTTCGTTTTTCATACTGATAATCGAATCCATCAATAATAGAGGCATATCTTCTCGAAATATATTTCCAGGTATACCTATCTCGGGCAATGCACTTCATTGCTGTGCTTACCTTCATCAGTTCAGAATAAGATGTTTCTTTCAACAAATCATGTAGCTCCGCTTGATCCTTGAAATACAATGCTTTGTTCAATGTGGTTTCACGATTATATGAAACGTCAAAACTTAAAATGGGTAAACCAAGAAACATTGCTTCTACCAAAGAAGGATTGGTTCCTCCGGCTGAATGGCCATGTACATAAACGTAACAATTTGAACGAAGCTTATTCAACTCTACCTGATCAAAAATGGGATCGAGCAAACTCAAATTTGGATATTCACCATATCGCGAACGCATGTCTTTTCCAAATTGACTACTATACCAATTCCCCACCATTATCAACTTCTTTTGAGGATAGTTAGCAAAGGTTTTCAAGATAAGTTCAATGTTATTCTCTGGCTCAATACGCGCTACTTTAAACGCATATGGCATTTTTGTCATTGGATATTTTTGATAATCTGCATTTGTTAGATCTTCGGCCATGGCATGGTCTGCTCCATAAGCAATCATGTGACTGGCCGTTTTATAATAACGAGCTGTGTACCGTTTAATAGCCATGTTATCAGTGATGTCTGCATGTGAAAACCTCACTGCCACACGCTCTGACCAACGTAAAAATCTCCGAACCATTTTTGGCCATTTATCTCTTCTCCACTCCATCCCATCAATGTTCACTATAATCTTAGCTCGTCCGATTAATCGAATAAAAGGCACAAAAATCCCTGCCGACACACCCAGCAAGACAATGGTGTCTGCAAAAAAAATGGCGTGTAACATAGAAAGAAAATCATACAGAATGCTACTTAAACCATTCGCACTTAATGGTAGGTAATGCACTCTGGCACCTTTCCATCTTTTTCTTCGCTCAGCTTTAGGATAAACTTTTTTACTGGCGTACACGTGAATATCATATTCATCTCTAAGATTCAAAACCAGATGATGAGCAAGGGTTTCAAATCCTCCGTACCGAGCAGGTACACCTGCTGTCCCGATGATCGCTATTTTTTTTCTCTTTTTCATAGTTACGGATATACCAAGAAGATGCCAACAACCCCAAAACCCCTATAAACAAAGGGATTTAGTTTAAACCCAATCATTATCTATTTCCTATTATGAAACAATCTTCCCGTTTTGGGATTTAGAGCATAGTGATCATTTTTGTCCATCTCAGTCTAAATTGCTCCATCGTAAATCGTTTTTCAAATTCAGATTTTGCTTTTTGTCCAACTTTAGTAGAAAGGGATGGCTCCAGAATTAATTTTTGAATCGTTTGAGCAAAGATGTCTGGTCTGTTAGGGGGAATAACAAAGCCCATTCCTCCATTTAATATTGCCTCTTTCGCACCTCCAGTATTCGTTGTTATAACCGCTTTACCAGCAGACATTGCCTCAAGAACGGTGGTTGGGAAAGGATCTTTCATGAGTGATGGAACCAAACAAACGTCGGCTTTTGCCATTTCACCACTTATATCTGAAGTAAAGCCCTTCAAATTGACAAAATCAGTTAAACCAAGCTCATGGATTTTTGTCAGCAAATCTGTTTTTAAAAACTCTTTCCCGGCTAAAGTGCCACCAACCAGATTAAATTTTGCCTTTTTAAGTACCTCTTTTGGTAAGTTAGCCAAAGCATCTAATAAGTACCATTGTCCTTTTTCAGGTTTTATTCTCCCAAACAGATAGAAGTTTACTTTATCTGATTTTTGTTTTTTGCAATCTGGAATAGGCAGAATACCATTGTGAACAATCACACTTTTTCTTTTGCGAATGATGCGTTTACCTATTAAATTCTGCTCAACCGCTCTTGACACGCTTATAACCAATTCGCTATAACGAAAAGCCAGTTTTGATGTAATAACCGCTGCTATTTTAGGGCGTTCCAAAATCTCATGAACATGGGTAAACGACTTTATTTTTTGTTGATTTAAAATGCGAAGTAAAAATGAACAAGCCAGCGTATTTACATAAGCAATCTCGAAATTATAATAGTTGTTTTCCTTTGAAAAAAAACGACTGAAACGTCTGTATTTCTTCATGAAACTTACTGCCCCTGAAGGAGTAAACATAGCCCTATAGATAATAGGAAGGTCTTCACAGATAACGACCTTAGTATAAGGTATTTCTTGCTGAATAAATGTAACTAAAGGTCCACTTTTTGGAAGGTAAATGATGGGTCTATACTCGTCCATTACTTTTAACGCATTAACTAAAATACGATCAGCTCCATATAACTCTACACTTGGGTGAAAAACTGCTATTGTCTTCATATTAATGGCTTTTTAAAGTGATTGATTCTTTTAAACTCTCTTCTTCTTTTTTTGAAAAACTGGCATATGCCTCCTTGATGGTTACTCTTTTTGTATTCCAACTAAAATGTTGCTGAGCATAGTCACACGCATTTTTTGACATTTCATCATACTTCTCTTTATTCTCAAAAAGCTCTGAAATGGCCTGGGAAAAGTTTTCAATTGACTTTTCGTAAGACTGATAAGGCACTTTAATGGCATTTTCAACTGAGCAAAGCTCTCCTGGACCACAATTGTCGAAGCAGACAATTGGTAAGCCATAGCTTAATGCTTCTGGAATGACCATTCCAGCACCTTCATGAGATCCGAAAACGAAAAGTGATGCACCTTGATAAATGTTAGACATCTCGCTTTTTTCTACCCATTGAATTACCTCAGTAACTGCTTCAATTCCTTCTTCCCTAATTAAGTTTTGGAGGTTTTCAAGCTCCTCTCCTTTTCCGACTAATTTTAATTTTAGTTGCTTCTGAACAGAACCAACTTGACTATGGTAGTATTTAGCAAACGCTCTGATAGTAATGTCAAAGCCTTTCATATAAACAAACCTTCCAACGGCCAAAACTGTAAAGTCACTCTTTGTAACGGCAGTTCTTTCATTCCCCCTAACCTCATTCGCTACTGCGGGTAAAACAACTATTTTCTCAGGATTTGCCCTTACCGAAAGGTTTACCTGTGAATTAATGACAAAAATTTTACGAGACGTCCACTTTGCGATATAGAAAAATGGATCAAAATTCCGCATACAAAACTTCACGGTATTGTATAAGCGATCTTTAATCAGGTTCTTTAAAGCATAAGTAGGTCGAATAAAACGATAGGGTACTGGTGGATGATGACCTATCGGTCCCCAAAAAACAGGTTTACCTAATATCCAAAGAAAATGTGGATGGCTATCGCTGTGAAAATTAAGCGCATGAGCCAAATCAAATTTCACTTTATTGCGGAGAATAAAGAAGGGCAAAAATAGCTGCCACAAATAAAAATAGAGTACGTATCCTCTTTCGCCCAACTTCTTTTTCCAGAAACGCATAATGTAAGGCAAATCGTAGTAGAGAAAGGTCATATTTTCCTTTCCTTCAAATTCATTTTCTTCAAAAAAGAATTCAATTTCGGGACGATTATTTTTTCGAGTGACAACATAAACTTTATGATCTTTTGCCAACTCCCGAGAAATATTCCATCCCGTACCGTCCTCTGATCCTTTATAAGGATTAACGGCATAAGCTGTGATTAATACTGTTTTCATACGAATAGGATTTATGCTGCTTCTTTAAGCTGATGAATAATGTAATTTACTGTTGCGTTTTTTTGACGATTGCGAATTTTTAGGTACTTACCACTTGAAATTTTTCTTGAAAATTCATTAAACAATGAAAAGTATTTTCCATTTAGTTCCTTAATCTGAGCCAAATCCAATTCTTTCTTTCTTTGAAGAATTACCTCAGCCTCTTCGTAGAGATAAAAGTTGAATTTTGGTTTGTAGATAAAGCGATAAAGAGCTTTAATGAATCGACGATTTAAACGGATATTAGAACGTACACTATCGTTGATGAAATCAAAATAATAACGATCATAAATCACCACTTTGCCTCGAATGATGTATCGAAAGTAAACATACACCTGACCAATCATATAATCAGTGTAGTAATAGGCAAAGCGAAAAATCGAAGAAAGAATGCTTTTGTTTGATCCGGTTCGTGGTAAACGCTCCGTTGTTTTCTTCTCGGCATTCTCTCTGCTACCATACTTTAACGTTGAAATGATTGGCAACAATCCCGGACGATGTCTTAAGTAAACAACCTCTTTTCGGTATTTTTTTCCAAGAATAGAAGTTACCTCCTGAATTATGGTTGTTTTACCAGCACCATCAACTCCTGAGAAAGTGACGATAAATCCTGGACGTCTTTTAATCTCAACCCAACAATCTTTAACGTAACTCCAGTATAGTTTAAGTTTCGCTCTTCGGTCATCATTATATCGGGCACAAAACTTTGAAAATGCTTGTTTTTTTGATCTGGAATATTGAAACGCTTGTTCAACAGTGTCCAAATGTAACTGATGATTTGCATTGATCATTTCAACATAAGCTCGTTCAAGGTCTAAATGAGATAACCTTTCCAAAAACAGTTGTGTATACTTCGTAGGAATTTCGCTTTCATTTAGTGTGTAGAACATTTGAACATATTCAATATCATCCCACAAACTTGGGCGCATGATCCCATTTACCTCTTGTGAATACTTCAGCACTGCATCAGCATCCATATAACGTTGTCCCTTTCGGATAAAGTCAAAAATCAAATCCAGATTCAGAAAACCTTCGTCCAAAAAATGAACACCTAAAACCCACATGTATGATTTCTTTAATACTTTGACATCCTTTACTCTTGCATCTTTTTCAATAAAATTGACCAAAACATCTAGCTCCGAAGAGTCAATAAGCAAGTCCAAATCTGAAGAAAGTGGAAGGGATTGAAAATCCTTCTCCATAAACTTCAATGCTGCGTAACGTCGACTTACTAAAAACTGTTGAAGGTCCTCTAAAAATTCGTATCGGAAATTATGGGATAAGTTATTTTTAAACTGCAGATCCAAAGCATCTGACCAATTGGCAATCATCTTTTCTTGATCTGCCGTTGCAACTCCCTGAACATTCACTTTCACCAAACACGATAACAGTGCATGTAAAACATATAATTGGTGATTCAAACGAACGTCTATCTCATATTTTGAAATAAAGCCTGCTAGTGATTCTCTTTGAATTAAACGTTGAATGGAATCTTTAATACTTGAAGAATCCTTTCGCTTTACCAGGCCTTCGTTTTGATAAACAAAGTGGAAAACATCATAAAGCAATGGTGCATCATTCATGGACATTTCCCAGTCATAAATAATCAAACCATTTTCATTTCTTACCATGTTCCATGGCGTTAAATCTCCATGTGCTTTTGATAAGTACAGATAGGTATTTGCCTGAATAGAATCTTTTACCAATCTCAACTGATCCAACAATTTCGTAGTTGATTCATTTGGATGATTCTCCAAAAAGAACAAATGCTCGGTGATTTGCTGAAAGAAAGAAGAATACGATAGCTTTTGATGATTCATATTCTTGTTCATTAATTCGATAATTGCATTTAATCCGGAGTCATTCAACTCTTTTACCGAACCATGCTTTGATGGAGCAATGGCCTCTGTGAGCATACCATAAGCAGATGAAGAATGATGGATAGTCGGAATGGAAAACTGATTGTAATCCTTGAGTTCTAATGTTTTTAAGTGATAAAGCTCTCTTTCTATGCATTTTTTAGATGATGCTGAAATGGCCAATTTTAAATAGTGACAATCCTTTTTAGCCTGAATTAATTGTACAATTGGTTTTCTGAATAAACCAGGTGTTCCGGTAAATACGGAGAAGGAATCGTAATTGATTTCCTGACAGTAAGTTTCAAAATAATAATCTTGCTTTCTCAATAATTGAAAAGATTGGCTCACCCATTTTGAAAGCTTCATGCTTACAGCCAATTTAATACCAGCTCTTATGATTTTAGAACGCAATGTTCCATTGGTATAAAACCGTAAAAAATTTGCTTTACGATCTTTTTTATCAAATACCCATCGAACAGTTCCATTGGGAGCTTGAATGAAATTTAAATCATGGTGTTTGAAACTACCTTGACTTATTTTGTTGCTGAAGTCAAAAATGAAATCAAACTCCTCCAAAGAATGAGTCTTAAACCGTTCAATTTCACCTCCCAGATTAACTAATACTTTTGGAGCTTCTTCTCCTCCATCCTTTTCTTCTTCTAAATCAAATTCGCATTTTAATTCGGGATCGAATAAATACAGATTACATGATTTTCCAACAAAAATTCTAGTCAATACAACTAAGTCTGAATACTTGATCATAAGCTTGAAAGTTATGGTTTGATTTCTTTAATGAAAAGCAAATGCCAAAACTCTGAAACCCCTGCTAAATGGGAGAAAACGAAATAAACCTTCTCTTTTTATTTTCCCAAATCAGAACAACTTCCCATTATGGGACGACTTTTTTATTTTGCTCAAAACGACGAAGAGCTGCTTTTTCTAAAGAGGTAAAGTGCTCTCGTTTTTCAAATAGAAATAGAAAAATGAGAAATTGCCAAAACAAAATACCATAGTTGGCATCTCCAAAAATTCCAAACTCGGTAAAAGAGTTTATCATAACCGGAATTATCAAAGCAATAAAGAAATTGCGATATGGACTAGTGCGTTCTTTGACTGCATTACGAATGGTAAGAATAACTTGCCACAGAGCAACAAAGAAACCAACAAAACCTAAATTCATCAATACTTGCATAAAGGTGTTATGCGTCATTTTTCCTGGATAGGTATTGAGGCCTTGAAAGTAATCTTCATAGTTAATTCGCATAAAACCATATCCAAAGAAAGGCTCTTTTACAATTCCCTCATTTAACAAAGCTGTCCAAAAAGGAAGTCTCCCCGTCATACTCATAACCTCTTCTACTCCCCCTCCTTCTTTAAAGATGATTTCTTTGATAGCAAAAGGTGCTACCAAAGCCATAAGAGCAAACATTGCAATTTTCAATTTTCTTTGATCCGATCTTAAGATCAGGATGCCAAGAATTAAGAGAAAACCAATTAGTGAAGAACGGCTTGATGTTAGCACTAAAATGACCAATGCGGCAACTATTGCCAAAAGAGAGAACAACCATTTCCCATCTTTCTTCATAATGTTTAAATAAGCCATCGCACCTAAAATACTGGCCAGCATTCCCAGCTCATTTGGATTCATGATCCAACCTCCTAAACGAATCTCTTCTCCTCCCCTCATTTCCCGATAGAAAAAGTCAGGTAAAGCAAAAGACCCTATGACGAATATTAAGATTATTGGAAAGATTGATTTGGTAAAAACCTCCACCAAATCAATGTGCTTTTCAGGAAAAAAAGTATTGACAGTATAAACTACCTTAAAGTAAAAATAGACAAAGACAAAACTCTCAAAAGTCATTAGCCATTGAAGAGCAGAGTATCCAGGATCGGTTGACCAACTGAAGGATGCGAAACCAAGACCCAAATACAGAACATAAAAAATCAAGGGCAATGTATTTTTCAATCGTAGGGTATCCATACAACCGTAGGCTCTAAACTGCATCAGGACTAATATGATGCAACCCGTCATTCCTATTCGCGAAATGATCTTATAGATTTGCGTGATAATCTTAACATCAGTAATCGTAAAATAGCCTGCAATTTTGATGAACAAAATGACTATTAACAGCAGCTTGATATGTCTTAACCAAAAAGGTTCTTTACGCTTTCGCATATTCCGTAATTAAACTTGCAGCAATTTTATCCCAGGCAAACTTTTCACTAATCATTTTGCGTGCATTATGCCCCTTTTGCTTCATGATACTATTCTTTTTGTCCTTGTACATTTGAAAAAGACTTTCGCAAAGACTTTCTACCGAGTAATCTTTCATCCACCAACCTGCATCATACTGCCAGATATAAGGTACCATATTGGTTTGCTCACTAATTAAAACAGGAATACCAACGGCACCAGCTTCTAACACAACTCCTGGCATTCCTTCATTTCTGGAAACTAAACACAAAGCATCAGCCTTTATCAACTCTTGAAATTTCTCTTTTCCAAAAAGAGCTCCGGCAAAGCTTATTTGATCATCCAATTCCGATTCAGAAATTCTGCTTTTCAATTGTTCAATATCTCCTCCATCACCAATAATGGTTAAATGAACCTTGAGTTCCTGCTTAATTTGCTTCACGGCATCGGTAAGCAAATCAAGCCCTTTAGTTTTGATATCGATTCTTCCTAAAAAAACCAGGTTAATGTCAGATTTATTACGAGGATCTAAATCCTCCGTATCCAAAACGTCTTGCCCATTGGGAATAATTGCAAATGATTTCGCTAAAAAATTAAGGTTTAAACCCTTCAGTTCTGATTCTCCTAAAAGCTGAACACAAGCGGCATTGTTCACCAATTTTTTTTCGAAGAATCTCATGTAAATCCTCTTTTGGAGTTTAGATACTTCCAATGCCTTTAAATTATAACCTCCATGTGGTGTATGGATGTAAGGAATGTTGTTCTTTCTTAACAAGCGAGACACAGAATACAATTGCGGTAAAAAAGCACCATGTAAATGAACAATTACCTCTTTTGACGAAAGCTCGTTAATGGCTCTTTTTAAATCAGAACTTAACTTAAACTTGCTTCTTGTATCCTTGAATATACGCGTTTGGTAGTTTCTCTCTGGATAATTATGCACACAGTTATGTGTGATGCCCCATAGCTCAGAATCATAACCCAATTTCACTTGAGCATCTATTAAGGAGTTTACTACTTTATTAACTCCATTTAATCTATTTGGATTTGCTTTTCCTAAGGTGATATGTATGATTTTTTTATCCATGGTTTATACTTTTTAGTGAGAAGAAATAAACTAGTATGTTGATGAGTTGTAATATCATTAACCCAATGATAAAACCAGCAATTTGAAAATTCTCGATGAGAGGTTTAGCCAGACAAACAGAAACAATTGTACTGCTGACATAGGCATAAAATATCCATTTATTTTTTCCGTGTGTTTTAATCGTCAACTGTAAAAACGTTCCTACAAAAACTCCCAAATACAAAATGGTGAATAACTGTAAGTAAGGATGGTAAGTACTAAAATCTGAGCCATAAACAAAGTCTAAAAGTTGCTCTGCCGAAAAGAAAATGGCCAATAATAGAACGATGAAAACTACTCCCGAAATGGTTGCCGCTTTTTTGATGTAGCGCTTGTAATACTTAAGTCCTTGCTTTTGGAGTAAGAAAGAAGCTTTGGCTGGAATCACATTCTCTAATGTGGTGAACAACACATTAAGGATTCCCATTAAGTTCTGAACTATTTTAATGATTCCCACACTGGTGGTTCCCAAAATAACTCCTGCCGAAGCCATTAAAAAATTACCTGAAAACCATTGAAGAATAGTAGTAAGCAATAAAAACCTGGCATAATCCCAATTCTTTTTCCAAGGTAATGCTCTTAATTTTAGATTTGTTTTTTCTTTATCATACATTACGTAGAATAACAGATTAGCAAGAATTCCATTGATTAAAAGAACACTTAAAATTATCCCCAGATCAATTGGGTAAAATTGACCCCAAATCAATAAAACAACTAATTGCAATAAATAGGCTACACTATCAATAACCAATGCTTTCAAATAATTCTCAGTAGCAAAAAAGTACTTGCGATTTGTTTCATGCTTTAAAAAGCAAACAATCACAATTGGAAATAACCAAAAAGCGTATCCTAAATCTTCGACAGAAACGAAAACGGAATAAATGCCAAAACCGATATACAAGATCATGAGATTTATTCCACTCAACCATAAAGCCAAACGTTCATTGGCTCTTAAATAAGCTTTCTTATTCTCAACACTATTTGACACCACCAAGTTTGGTAGGCTAATGAAGGATTCAAACAGCCCTTGCATGAACAGAAACACCAGCCAAAACATAACAAATAAGCCATAAGTATCAAGTCCTGCATAGCGAGTCACAACAATTCCAAAAATGAAATTAGATCCACTAACAACAGCCTGATCACCTAAGGCGAATCCTTTTGACTTGTGTCGATTATATATTTGAGACATTTTTTGCATTATCGGCTATATATTTTAAGGAGGTACTTTAATCGCTTTAAGGGAGATTTAGTTTCATTTTCATAAGCCAATCTAGATCCATTAAAGTTTCCATTATAATTGGTTGTAATGTGCGCCCCGTTAAGAACAATTTTAAAGTTCTCAAAGCCTAAATCCTGCCCCAGAATATCCACATTTGGTATATATTCTGCTTTAGAAACTCCAGTTCGTACAACATATAATCCCAAGTCAGCATAAGTGAGTAAAGAAGCTGCTTCGATTGAAATAACCGAGCCAGGAGTATCAATCAAAATAAGATCAAAGTGAGCTTTTAGGCATTCCATTACCAATGACATTTTTTTGTGATTGATCAATAAAATAGGATTCAAAATGTCTGATCCGTAACCGATACTCACCATCCCTTTTTGAGACAATTTTTCAATTTCACCAGCTACATTTTCTGTCTTTAAAAGATCCTTTAAATACAAATCATTTTCTACCTGGGAGTGGGAGTTCAGGTTCATTTTCAGAACCCGATATCCCATCTCAGTGTAAACGGTTGAAAGATTTTCACACACAAACGACTTACCTTCTTTTTGTACAGAAGAAGTAACCAAAATTGTATTGGCCTTTTTTTGTGTATTGAGCTGAATGGCTGTAGCTAAACTGGCAAATTCTTGAAGATGATTGTTTTGTTTTTTCGCATTTGTAATTGCAGCAATAACAGGGGTTGAAGTTAGTTTTTCAATATCAGCCTTTGAGGTAATTTTACCAGTGAGGCTCTTTCTTCCCAACACAATCAACAAACCAATCATTAATCCTAAAAGACCCGAAACAAATGTGATTAAAACACGGTTTGGAGAAACGGGTTCTTTGTTTACTGTGGCTGGTTGAATCACCCGATGAAAAGAGATCAAAGCCGAAGAAGCTATTTGTGCTTCAATTTTTTTCTGTGCCAGGAAAGTGTAAACATTTTCGTTGATTTCAAAATCACGCTCCAATATTCTCATTTCTTTTTCGCGAGTAGGAATATCCTCAAACTGGGTACTTAATTCTTCCAATGAACGTTCAATATTTGCTCGCTTCGTTTCAATTGTTTGCTTGTTTCTTTTAATGGCTTCTTTAATGTAGTTCTCAACATCGTCTATCTTTTCCTGGATATTGATGACGCGTTGATCATTTGGAGTGTACTTCAATAAAAGGTCTTTCTTTTCATCTGTGTACAGTTTGAGCTTTTTCACCAACTCAGTTAAAAGCAAATCTCCAAAACCAAAATTTATTGATGTCTCTTCATAATAATCTCCATTACTCATGTATTCTTCCAGCTCAGTTAAACTCTCCTCTTCCATTTCCATGTTGATGAGTTGCAACCTTAGTTTGGAGATTTCTCTTAGACCAGTTTCCGTTTCTTGCAAAGTGTTTACCACATTGTGGTCTATTCTATAGCTCTCTAAATTTCTTTCAGAGTAGGATAAACTGCTGTCAATATCATCCATTCTTTTATCAATGAACTCAAGCGTTTTTTGAGCGGCTAATGATTTAGTTTGGATATAGTCCTCTACATAAACTTCGCACAATGTATTTGCAAAATCAGCTGATAACTGAGGGTCTTCAGATTTGAATACTACGCGCAAAACAGCTATTTCTTTATCAACTGCCTTTACATCAAGATTTTTCTTGATTTCGGCAATCCACTTTTCAGTTGATTTGATTTCAAACTGATAGTTGTCAATCAAATGAAGATCTTTTTGCTGTAAAATAGAATCATTAAGATCAATGATTAAATGAGCTCCATCAATTTGCACCTGCTTTCCAAATTCACCTTTTGTTAGAAGTTGCTCTTCCTCAAAAATCTCAAATGTTGTGGTAGAATGGACTGCTAATTGGAACTTACGATCCATAAGCTGTTTGTCATGCGAAGAGTAGTGAAATACAAACGGATTATCAAGGTAAAGTAAAGTTTGCTTTAAGCGCCCCATACGATACAGTTGAACATCCAGATTTAGTTTTTCAACCGTTTTTTCAATGAGTAATGGCGAGTTCAAAATTTCAGCTTCCGTCTCAATTTTGTTCTCTGTTGCAAAGACATCTAAATCTTCATAAAGATTATTAGCAGAGAGACCATGTTTTTGATCATCCAACTTAATTTTAGCCATGCTTTGGTACATTGGCGTGCTATAGTCAATGGCTTTTTTCGCAATAAAAAGTGCTACCAAGAAAGTTCCAATAATGATAGGACTCCCCTTGAGCAAGACAATAACCAGGCGTTTGATTTTTTGCATTTCTTTCATAACTCCTGATTTTATTTGCTAACTACAGAAATAACTACCCCAATTGAAGTAAGGACACTTGCAATAGGAATTAAAACAGGAGCTTTATTGTCAAAGAATTTACCCTTCTTGGAAGGAACATACACAATATCTCCAGACTTCAAATAAATGTTCTTTTCAGGAAATCGATCAAACTCTCTTAAATCAATAAGGTAAGGTTTATCATCCCGAATTATTTGAACCTTTTTAATGTCCGAATAAAAGGTTGTTCCTTCCGCTTTCGCAATAAACTCAACCAATGTATTCAACTCTTTTTCAAGAATGTAATTACCTGGTCGTACAACTTCCCCCAAAATGGAAACTTCTCGATTTAATACTCTGATTTCAACCAACGGATTGTTAACATAGGTACTCAGACTATCTGCAACCAAATGTTCCGCTTCGCGAATGGTCAATCCTCCTAACTTTTGCTTCCCGATATAAGGAATCGCACAGCTAGAATCTCGATCAATCAAAACCCACTTTCCAAAAGATTCATTGGTATTATAAATGCTAAATGCAGATCCAATACTCAAGTCATCATGATTCCAAATGCTAATAGAAACTTTGTCATCTGGAGATAAAATATGCTCGTACTCTTTTCCTAGTAAAGCAAAAGTGGAATCAGAATCTGCACTTTCTTTTGCAGTTTGAAACATATTTTGGTTCGCACAAGAACATATGCATACAGCAGCCAATACAATCAATAAAGCTTTCATTTTGAGGGTGTTTTGCTTGGTTTGACGTTAAAATAAAATGGATAATAGGTTCTTAAACCCTTTCTTTTTAGTTCCTTCGAGGGAGATTCGTTCACAATCCTTAATAATCCTACTAAGTGCTTCGTCCGAATCATCGACCCCTTTAATCAGATAATCAGTTGCTCCATACTTTAATGCTTCAATTGCCACTTTCATTTTTTCCTGTCCTGAGAGCATTACAATGTGAATATCGGGATAGGTTGATTTAATTTCCTTTAGCACATCAATCCCGTTCATGGTTTCCAAATTGTAATCCAGGAAAACTAATTCCGGATGGATGTGGGTAATGTTAATTACCTCTTCTCCGTTTTCCATCAACAGTACTTCTGCATCTGTAATTCGCTCTAATTTTGTTTTAAGTAAATGACCGTAAAACTGATTGTCTTCAACGATAAGTATCTTTTTTGTCTTCATAGTTTCTAAGCTTTAGTTAGGCCACTTTTGGAAAAATTGCCAATCGGAGTTTATTATTTAAAATTTGAATTAATGCACTGGAATCTGAATGGATGTAGAAGAGATTATCTTTCATTCTAACAACAGTCATATCCTTTTCTATTTGATGTGAACTAACGACAAAGACATAATTCGATCCTCCAATTTCTTGCATTAATTCTGTGATGATTTTTTGTTCGTCGTTTTTACTTAAAGAAGAACCGTAAAAATCAAGTACAATGGGGAGATCTACTCCTTTGATACAATCCATCCGAACCGTTAAAATATCGAAGCTTTGAAGCCAGGGAGTTGATACTAAATCTGAACGTTTAGCCCATTTCTCATCTCGTTCTTGTGAAAAGGTATATACATTAAAATTTTCCATAATTATCATTTTCCCAGTATAAAGCCTGAATTGTGCCAACAAACACAAATAGCTGACAATCAGCTATTTATAATTTTTAAGCTTTGAGAAAATGTCCCAATTTGGGAAGGTTTCCTAACTTAGGAATTTAGGTAAGTCTCTACTTCGTCGAGTAAAGTTGTCAATTTGAAAATGTAACGATGGAGCAATGCCGGCTCCCGAACAAACTCCTTATTCTCTATTTTTCGCACCAATGAAATTGTCTCATAATCAGCGAGATAGTCTATTGAAGGTTTCATTTTGTGCGCTGTTGACGCCAGCGTCTCAACATCTGTGTTTTCTTCAAAACTTTTAAGCTGTAGATAGCCTTCGTCTAGAAAAAGTTTGAGCATTTTTAATTTAAAGGCCTCATTACCGTCGGCCATTTGCTCAATTTTTTGAAGTCGTAAAGTACTATAACCTCCTGTACTGTTTTCAATCTTTGTATCCTTCATTTTATCCTGGATTATGAATTTCCTTATTTCACTCTTAAGATCTTCTTCCTTAAAGGGTTTTGATAAGTAGCTATTCATTCCTGCCTGAAGGCATTTTTCATCATCGCCCTTAATTGCATTTGCAGTAAGAGCAATAATTGGTAGTGTCTTTTTAAGTTTATTACGGATATGTAAACTAGCCTCTACCCCGTTCATTTCGGGCATCTGCATATCCATTAAAATGATGTCAATGTCGTCGTTTTCTTTTGTGAGGTCAACCGCAATTTTCCCATTTTCGGCAACCAATGCTTTAGCTCCCCACCCTTCAATGAAATTAACAGCAACAAATTGATTGACCTTATTGTCCTCCGCCACCAGTATTTTGATTCCGGACCAGTCTAACTCACTATCTAGAATTTCTTCATCTGCGAAATTATCTGTGTCGGCAAGATCCATTTTTAGTGTGAAATAGAAAGTTGAACCTTTTCCTTCTTCACTATTTACTTTTAACTCCGCTCCGTATAAAGCCACCAATTCCCGGCAGATACTCAACCCAAGTCCGGTTCCTCCATATTTTCTGGAAGTCGCATTACTGGCCTGGGTAAAGTCTTCAAAAATTTTCTTTTGAGCTTCTTCACTAATACCAATTCCGGTATCCTTAACCTGAAATGTTATTTGGTGGGATCCATCCTTATTATCTTCTGCCTCCACCAAAATGTTAACCATTCCCTCTTTGGTAAACTTGATAGCATTATTAATCAAGTTGATTAGTATTTGAGATAGGCGGAGCTGATCTCCAACATAAAAGGATCTTAGTGTATCATTTGTCAATAATTTAAGTCCCAATCCTTTGCTCTTGGCCATATAATGTAAAGAAGATATGGTATGATCTAACGTCTTTTTAAGGTCAAATGAAACATACTCCAATTCCAGACTATTTGCCTCAATTTTGGAGACATCCAGAATGTTATTGACCAGAAGTAATAAGTTATCTGCCGACTTAGAAATGGTATCCACGTAATTTTTCTGCTTGGGATCCAGTTTAGATCGAGCCAATAACTGCGTAATTCCGATTACAGCATTTAGAGGTGTTCGTATTTCATGACTCATATTTGCCAAAAAAAGCTCCTTGGCTTTGGATGATGCCACAGCCATTTCGTTGGCCTTTTTTAGCTCCTCTTCCAAACGTCTATGATTAGAAATATCCAAATGAATTCCTAAAGACCCCTCTTGTTTCCCCTCAAAATCATAGAATGGCGCACCCGATATGGCAACCCATTTATAACTTCCATCTTTACACCTCAGCTGAACTTCATAAACACTTCCTTCTCCCTTTCGCCGAAATTCTTGCTGCTTTTCCATGACCTTAATGGAATCCTGATGTAATAAAAAATCTTCCGGTATTCTTCCTATCAATTCTTCTTCAGAATAACCAGACAATTCGCAAAATCTTGGATAGGCTTTAGAAATTCTATTTTCCATATTAACCTCCAGGAGTCCCAACTCCATATTTTCCAGAATTCCTCTATACTTTTCCTCGCTATTTCTCAACTGAGTATCACTAACAATACGCGCAGTAATGTCACGAGCCATCGCAATTATTCCCACTACTTGATTTCCTTCATAAACCAGGTTAACATTTTGTCCTAACCAAACCGATTTACCGTATTTGGTAATCATGGGAAACTCGAAGTAAGTTGAGCGTGTTTCCTCACTTAACTGCTTCATGTAAAACTCCATCATTTTAGATTGATAGTCTTCCCTTAACAAACGAATAAAGTGCATGTTCAATAACTCATCTTCGTCATAACCAGTGAGTTTTTGTGCTTGCGGATTAGCATAGGTGAAATTACCGGTCAAATCAGTTTGATAAATGATATCATCTGCTAATTCTACTAACTGTCGGAACTTTTGCTCACTTTTTTCAATTTCAATCTGAGCTTCTACTTCTCTACTGGTATCCTGACCGTAAATGTTAACATAATTCTTTTCAATGATGGGTTTAAAAGTGAAACGGAAATATTTTTCTCCCAGCTTGAACTGTTGAACAACAACCTCATTTTTAACCAACACTTTTTGGACCATCTCATGAAATTCTGAGCTCACTTCTTCAAAGCCTTTTTGACGTAATGACTTTAGGATAATCTTACCTTCAAAATTGTAGAACAAAGCTTTACCGTCTCCCGAAATTCGCATAACTGGATTGGGATTTTGTTCCGGGAACCTGACAATCTCCATAATGTCCTGAGTTCTTTTCTCAAGTTCCTTTTCAAGATTTTCATTAATGTTTTTTAGGCTTTGGTTGAGATTGTATAACTCCAAAGCCTTTTGTTCGAGTATTTTTTCAGCTTCTCTGCGTGCTTGTTTTTCACGCTGATAAGCTTTTTTGTAAAATTCGCTATTGTCCGCTCCCTCACTCAAGAATATCAATTTTTATCTCAACAACCTCTCCGTCTTGATTTTCCGTTAGTTTTTGGACGTCAATTTTAGTTTCAAAATGTTCACTAGCTCCTAAAATGAGTCCCATGGCAAAATGGGCCATTTTACGGGAAGACTTATACGTTAACAAGAGTGATTTATCCCCATCACGTACGGTACTAAAAGAGGGTAACTCAGCATCCGGATATAATTTTAACACCTCTGGATGAATGTAATTATCTATTGTTTCAAGAAAGGAAAACAAGCCCTTTTCCCTTAAAAATTGGGGATACGATTTAGCTAAAACACCAAAAAAATACTTTCCGTAAAATTCAAGCAAATCCGGAACCGCAATCCCCTTTATTTCAGAAAGTTTTGCAACCATACTAAACATTTCCTTGTGCGAATAGGTTCCAACGGCAGTATAAACTCCCCCGGTTTCCAAATTACTTTCAGAAACAATCTTATCCACGGTCTCAATTCCAAACTGCTCCTCTACTAATTCTAAAAACTCTGTAAATACAATTCCTTTCATCTTTAAATTTTTACATCATTACTTTGAATCATCCTATAAATAGTTGACTTACCTACATTTAATCGCTTGGCCACCTTCAATACATTTCCATTATTTTTATCCAGAAAATGTTGAACAATTTTAGCTGTATATCCCCTCAAGGATAAATTACTTTCTAAAAGGCTGTCCATTTCTAATCCATTAGAGTGAAAAGTAATATCTGATTCATCAATAGTATTGTCATCACACATTACTGCTGCCAAATCAACAATTGCTTTTAGTTCTCTTACATTTCCAGGAAAGGAGTATGTTTTTAACTTAGTCAATGCCGCAGGAGTCAAGCTAATATTTCCCATGCCATTTTGTTCTGAGAAGTTAATGGCAAAGCTTTGAGCCAAAAGTTTTATATCATTTTTTCGTTCTCTCAATGGAGGAATCTCAATTGGTAAACCGATTAAACGATAATATAAATCCTGCCTGAAAGTACCTTTTGATACTTCCTCCAACAAATTACGATGTGTGGCAGTAATTACCCGTGTCTTTATGGATATACTCTTGTTACCTCCCAGCCTAACGATCTCTCTTTCCTGCAAAGCTCTTAATAACTTCGCCTGCATGTTGGGATCCATCTCTCCTATTTCATCCAAAAACAGAGTACCGCCATTGGCTTCTTCAAATTTTCCAATTCTACGACTATTTGCTCCTGTAAAGGCACCCTTTTCATGACCAAATAATTCACTTTCCAATAAGTCTTTTGGAATGGCCGAGACATTAACGGCAACAAATGGGCCTTTGATTTGAGAAGTATAATGGATGCTCTTAGCAACAACTTCCTTTCCGGTTCCGGTTTCCCCAGTAATGCTGACCGTAATTTCAGCTTTTGCGGCTTTCTGAATTAAGGCTTTGACATCCTTAATACCATCGCTCTCCCCAATAAAGCTTTTATCCTCTTCATATAATTTTCCTACCTCCTTTTTTAATTGAGTTACCTCTTTCTTTAGTTGATCCGACTCACGAATGTTAATGATACTTCTCCATAGGCGATCTTTGGTATTTTCATCCTTGATCAAATAGTCATAAGCTCCTTGTTTTAATAAGGATATTGCCACTTGAATATCTTCTTGTCCGGATATAATAATCACGCTGGTTGAGGGAGATATTTCCTGAATTCGCTTCATCAACTTAGCCCCATTGATATCGGGTATAGAATAGTCTAAGCAAACTACATTTGGACTCT
This sequence comes from Flavobacteriales bacterium, assembly GCA_022361195.1. GTDB lineage: Bacteria > Bacteroidota > Bacteroidia > Flavobacteriales_D > Crocinitomicaceae > JAKSBJ01. Next base: position 2,751 of record JAKSBJ010000395.1, on the reverse strand, counting down.
CAGGTAAAGCCTTTAAAAAGCTTGTTCCGTCTTCAAATACTTTAACATGATAATCAGGGTTGAGTTCTAGGTGATGTCTTAATAATTCAGAATACCATTTGTCGTCTTCAACAATGTAAATTTTAAATTCTTCCATGTAATGTTTCCTATCTGATGTTAGGTTCTGATACAGATAATATACAAATTATTCTAAAACGATTTTGCTCGAAACTCTCACAAAATAAGCGGCTTAGGTATTTAATCTTATATGGTCTAGGTTTTAAAACTTATGTTAGTCAAAAAAAACTCTGGCCAAATGGTAAACCATCTTGCCAGAGTTAAACACCCAAAACCCTAAACTATGAAAGGCTCTTTATAATTATTAATGAGTTAAAACTGACTCACTTAATTTTATTCAAAGTTGTTTAGCTTAATGAAAAAGTAATACCAAAAAACACAAACAGCTAATTATTAGTACTTTACGTTTTGGCACAGTGAAAAAGTCGTCCCATAACGGGACAAAAACGACTAATTTTCTCATTTTGAGACGGCTAGAAAGTGGAGATTGGAATAAAATCAGAAATAAAGATCGTAAGCCAAACGAAAAGTGTTGGCATGAGCATCAATAATGTCACTTATTTGAGGTGAATAGCCTCCTCCCATACTAACAACTACCGGTATTCCACGCTTTTTACAGGCTTCAAAAACAAAACGGTCACGTTCTCGACACCCCTCTTTACTCAATGCCAACCGCCCTAATTTATCTGACTTTAAAACATCTACTCCTGATAAATAGAATATAACATCTGGTTTTATTTGATCAATTAAGTCGGGGATGTGTTGATGCAAAACGGCCAAATAATCTTTGTCTTCAATACCATCCGGAACACCAATATCGATATCCGAATTTTCTTTTTTGAGAGGATAGTTGTGTTCCCCATGAACACTTAAGGTGAATACATTAGGATTGTTTTCAAAAATTTTGGCAGTTCCATTTCCCTGATGCACGTCCAAATCAATAATCATGATTTGATTGACTCGATCCTGATAAAGTAATTCGTTGGAAGCAATAGCAAAGTCATTGAAAATACAAAAACCTTCTCCCCTATCGGCAAAAGCATGGTGAGTACCTCCTGCAATGTTCAATGCAACCCCATCCTGCATAGCATAATCAACACACTGTAGTGTACCATTGGCAATATGTCTACCTCTAAAAATGAGCGATTCATGATATGGAAAACCCATTGCCCTAATTTCATGTCGACTTAAAGTACCAAATTTTAGTTTCTCCCAATACTCTTGGGTATGTGTTCTTAAAATTTGCTCTTCCTCTAAAGGTTGGGGATGAAAAAAGTTGGACTCAGTTAAGGTTCCGTCATGTAAAAGTTGTTGCGGTAACAAATCGTATTTATCCATTGGAAAGCGATGACCATCGGGCAAACGCTGGTAACGATAAATGGGACTGTAAGCAACTTTCATATTACAAAATTACGAAAGCCAAATAAAAACAACCAACTTAGAGAAATGAAGTATCTTTAATTAAGCGTACTTTAAACCAACAATGAAAAGCGGATTCTTTATTCTATTTTGCATCCTTTCCCTGACGGTTCAGGGACAGAGGTTGGAGCAGTATAATGAACAAATGTACCGCTACAACAAAAATGGTTGGTTAACTGTTGGAGGATGGTCTGTTGCCAATATTGGAGCGGGAACTGCTGGAATATTAACAGCTAAAACGGAGCAAACAAAAGCTTTTCATCAAATGAACATCATGGTAAATGTCGTGAACATTGGTTTTACCATTCCAGGTTTAATTACCGCCATGCGCAACGATCCAGCTTGTTTTGACCCCAAACAAACCTATCAAGCTCAATTGCGGCAGGAAAAAGTGTATCTTTTTAATGCTGGACTAGATTTGTTTTACATGGCTGGTGGATTGTTTCTTAGAAGTTCATCCCAAAATGAGACGGAGTGGTCACCTCAACTCAAAGGTTTTGGCAATTCCATCTTAATTCAGGGTGCATTTTTGTTTTGTGTTGACCTTTCAATGACGCTTTTACATCGTCGTCATCGCTTAAAGACACTTGACCCAATGTTACAAATGAGCTCTGGACCTAACGGAATAGGATTAAAGTTGAATTTATGATAAAGATGTACCTTTAGTAAAAATGAAATTTATCCGAAATAGTATTTTTCTTTTTCTAATCCTTTGCTGTGGTGCAGCAGCTCAAGGACAAAATTTGGTTGACTTTAACCAAAAACGGAATGACATGAGTAAAAAGGCAATGATTAGCCTGGGGTCATGGTCATTATTAAATTTGGGCGGAAGTACTGCAGGTTTACTCTTGTCAGAAGGTGAACGAGCCAAAGGATTTCATCAAATGAACATCTTGTTTAATGTTGTAAATCTGGGATTGGCCATTCCGGGATATGTTAGTGCCAAAAAAGATGATCCAACGGCTTATGGTCCAAAAGAATCCTACAAGGCTCAATTGAAAAAGGAAAAAATATTTTTGTTCAATACAGCCTTTGATTTTACATATGTAGCCGGAGGTTTTTATTTGAGAGAACGCTCCAAATGGGATTTAGAGCATTCTGAAAAGCTATTGGGACTAGGAAATTCATTGATTATTCAGGGATCTTTCTTAATTGCATTAGACTTAACAATGACCCTTTTGCATACGCGTAACCGAAAACGAAATTTTGATGCCCATCTGCAACTTTCATCAGGTCCAAACGGACTTGGAGCAGTGTGGAAATTCTAAACCCTGC
>JAKSBJ010000085.1 GCA_022361195.1 Flavobacteriales bacterium | reverse complement strand
GAAAATCGCTGGGTTAACTTGGTTGAAGAGGTTGTGGTTGCAGATGGGCAATTAGTCCTGGATTTGGATTTGAAATCGGAAGAGTTGAGAGACAATAGAGAGCTCCTTCCATTTTTCCGAGCTTTAGAAACCAATAACATTCCTACAATGCGTTTGGTTTATGTAGAGCCAGGAGAGGAAGATATGATGCAGGTTTTAGCATTAGGAGGAATGGTTAGCTTTAATAACGACGATCCTGATAATCCGTTAATCCCGGTAGATTTCGGTGCCCAATGGTTGATTGATCCGTACAAATATCAACAATTGTTGAGATCATTTCCAGAATTACAACATTGGTTGGTAACCCTTCCACGGCCAGAAGAAGACAATGAATTTTATGAAGTCTTAAAAAAGGCATTAAATGGAGGTGATGATGCCACCATTGAAGAATTGTTAGCTCAATTGGCTGCATTACGTGAGGAATTACTCATTGAGCAAGAAAAGGTGAGCAATTTAACAACAGCTTTAGAGGCTGAACGGGCAAAAACCGAAAGTTTAACAGCTTCTTTAACCGAAGTAAAAGCAGCCTTGGTTGCTGAGCAGGAAAAAGTAGCTAACCTAAGTAAACAGTTGTTAGGTGAACAGGCTAAAAATGAAAAGCTTACGGTACTATTAGCTACAGAGCAAAAGAAAGTACTTAGCTTGCAAAGTGCCCTGGAAGCTGAAACCGAAAAAGTGGTTGAACTTACCGCAGATTTGGCAACTGCTCAAGAGGATATTGAACGTCTGGAAGCCGAAAAAGAAGACATTCTTAATCGAGGGTCGGTTACAGCTAACGAAGTGTACACTTCCATTGTCAATGAGTTGGAAAAAACAACCGAAAACCTATCCGATAGCAGTGGACGATATGCTGTATCTAATTTGTCTTTGACCTTGAAAACACACGTTAAACAAGAAGATGATGGATTTAAATTACAGTTAATCGATTCTGCCCGAGCAGATTATGTAGAGGATGGAACCATTAGTGATGTTCAAATTGATATCATTTCAAAAGAACCACCTTCAGTGACTCCGGCAGCTTCAGCAATGCCAAAAGTAATTGGCTTGACAGAAACAGCTGCTCGAAATCGTCTGAGTAATTCTGGATTGAATATGAAAACCATTTATCAGGCCGTTAATTCGGATGAAATTCCGTTAGGTCAGGCTTTCAAACAAATTCCAGAAGCTGGGGAAGATATTAACGCAGGAGATACAGTAACCGTCATTTTTGCAAAAGACACAAGTGACTTTAATTAAAAACAGAAGATATGGCTAACAATTCATTGGATTTTATGAAAGACGTTTTAGCCACCCCTTTGGGTGAGTTGATTTCGTCAATAGGAGAGGGAGTAGCGGATGCACAGGCAGCATTGGATGCCGCATCTTTGGCACAAACGTTAGAAATTTATAATGACGAAAATGGTGATGAAACCATTAAAAAGTTGAGAGAAATTGGATATCAGCCCACTTTCTATGCTTTACCCGAAACAGAAGTTGAAGCAAATGTAAGTCTTGCGTTATCAGGAACTACAGGAGCAACTTCTTCTATTTCAGAATCGGGAAGTTTGACTAAAAAAGTCATTGGTAAAACGAAAGTTTATGCAGCTCCATTAAATGCTTCCAATACCAACAAGTACAATATGAACGTAAATGCGAGTACTAAACTCAAGTTCAAAATTGTACCGGTTCCACCTTCTGAGGCAATTTCAGATGTACGAGTTGTTCCGGATTTAACAGGAAAAACAGAAGCTGAGGTTGAAACCTTACTTCAAGAGTTTGGTTTGACTTACGAAATCACTGCCGATTCTGGTGGAGGAACAGTCATCAATCAATCTCCACTGGGAGGTACAATTGGCAAAGTGGATGATGTTATTCAAATAGAGTTATAATACTTAACGGATAACTAAACTATGAAACGGAAAAGGCATCTCAATTTGAGGTGCCTTTTTTGCATTTGTTGAATTGTTCCAACTTCCATTTTTCAAGGATTTGGAGGAGATTTTAGTACAAATTGCACTCTTTTTGACACAAATTAACGCTAATGCAATTTGTGTCAAAGCATATGCAAATATTGCCACATAGTTTTGGTTTGATGGAATAGGTTTGCCTCAGAACTAAAAACTTTTATTTATGAAAATTAAAACGATTACACTGGCACTTATTCTCCCTTTTATGGTGCAGAATAGTTTTGGGCAATTCACTGGCGATAAAGATGGCAGTTTTGGAACAAGTGGGCAGCTTTGGTACGATTGGACCGGAGGAGGAGCTACAACATTTATGACAAAACTTGTTTTGGATGAAAACAGTGAAAGTTTCTACTTCTCAGGATCTCTTAATTCATCAGGATTTAATGCCGCTATTGTAAAGGCTTCAATGGATGGTGAGTTATCAGAAGATCTTCCGGAGGGAACAATTAATTATGACCCTTTTATTGGTTTAGATGACCGTTTTGAATCAGTAGCGGTTCAGGAAAACGGAAAAATGGTTGGAGTTGGATACTCAATAATGGGGCTTGGAAACTCTGACATTATTATTACTCGATTTGAGGAAGATGGAACATTTGATGCGACATTTAATGGTGGTGCACCAATGGTTTTGGATGAAGGAGGATTGGATTTTGCTTCGGACGTTGTAATTCAAGACGATGGGAAAATTGTTGTAATTGGTTCTTACCAGACAACACCAAGTGATTTAGATCTCTTTTTTCTTCGTTTAAATTCTGACGGAACTCCAGATGGAACTTTTGGTTTAGGAGGTGTACAGGTTTTGGATACATATGATGGGATTGAATTGATCCATTCTGTTACAATTCTGGAAAATGGAAATATTGCTGCTGTTGGTCAGGCAGGAACCGATGTTTTGGTTGTTGAATTAGATGAAGAAGGAAATTTTGATTCGGATTTTAGCATTGACGGATCTTTAAACTTTAAAGTGAATTCATTGCCAAGTGTGGCAACTACATTGATTGAGTTAGAAGGTGGTGATTTATTATTGGGAGGAAATACGATTAGTGAGGAAGATGATGGAAATGCTTCCTTTGTTATTAAAATGCAAGCAAACGGAAACTTCATCTTAGATTTTAATGATGGAGATGGAAAACTGGATTTAAAATTTGAAGAAGGAGAAAGTTTAGATACAACTTTCACTTTAAAGGACATGGAAGTTTTTGAAAACGGACAAATTTTAGTAGCAGGAGATTACCATACCGATACAGATGATCTTGGACTTGTTTTGATAAACGAAGACGGAACAATTGATACGGAGTTTGGAACAGACGGAATGCGTTTGTACAATTTAAGTGGAGGTTCACTTCCAACTTTTGATTCTCAAATAGAAATCGCTTCAAACGGAAGAGTTTATTTAGCCGGACGAGTGGTGAATGGAGATTTTGAAGATGTGGTTACCTGGCGTTTGTATGCAAATTATACTGGAATTGATGAGGTTACTCAATCGGATATCCAGTTTAACCTTTATCCAAATCCAGCAACTAATGAGTTGAATTTGACTGCTGAACTTGATCCATCTTCAGAGGAAATAAGCATTCAGATTGTTGACTTTTCAGGAAAAGTGTTGGTGATGAAAAACTACGATGCTTCTGAATTGGAAGGTGGAAACTTAAGCTTAAACGAAGAAATTGATGCTTTACCACAAGGTTTGTACAAAGTTGTCTTTTTGACTGAAAGTGGTATGGGAAGTAAAACTTTCATGAAGAAATAAACCCTTTTCTTAATTATAAAATGGGCAGTAAGTACTAGCATGCTTACTGCCCTAGACTCAGACCGTTGTTTTTCGAGCTGTTAGATTAGGTTAATGTGTCAAGAAAGAGGGAGGTTATTTAACCTTCCTCTTTTAACCATTTAAGAGATGCGGGCTGAGGTGGAATTAGCATCTGCTAAAAAAATTAAATTTGTTAGTGGCCTATTAGCAAATGGATGAAAATTAATGAGTAATAAAAGCATAAATAAATTGACAAGAGACGGATGGAGGAGGGTATTGCTTCATCCATTCCTGTTTGATCAATTGGTCTATGGTTTTTTAGTTACTATTTCCATTTGTGTCATCTTTCTTTTATCGGAAGAAGCGAATGTTTTTGTCTGGGTTTTATGTGTTTTAAATCTACTTATTGCTTCTGTTGGACTCTTTGCTAGTTTTTTGCAAAGAAGTTTTCCCCTATTTCTCCATTTGGGATTTGTCTTATTACTCGTTTCCCCTTGTATCGCTATCCTTTTTAATGAGGCCGATTTACGATTGTCCATTTTTGCATTGCCAGGAGCTTATTTGCTGCAGCTGGGTTTAACAGGACATCGGTTGAAGCGGATTTCATACGCTTTGTATAATCTCCTTTTATTAGTTGGATTGTTGGTCCCCATGATTAGTTCGGTGATTAAGATTGAACCTTATTCTTCCTCGGTGCAAATAGTTCTTTTTGTCATCATCTTTTCTACCATCATCATTTTGTTTGTTCTATACGCCTGGCATGTTACAAAGTCCTATTTGCCAGTGAATGAAAAAAAATTGATTGACCATGTAGGATCAGTGATTCAAACTTTCTCTCAAATCATTGTGGAGGATGATGAAATTGAAACGGTTCTTAAAAAGATTGTTCACAACGTAATACCCACTTTAGAGCTAGAAGATTGTGTCATTTATTTATTGAATGAGGAGGGGAATATACTCATTCAAAAAGCGGCATATGGTTTAAAAAATGATGGAACTTCCACTGGAGTTGCTAATCCAATTGAACTTTCAGTTGGGCAAGGAATTGTCGGTTCTGTTGCGGAAAAGGGAGTAGCTGAAATAGTGCATGATACTACAAAAGATCCACGCTATATTCAAGATGAGGCTCAGCGATATTCTGAATTGGCCGTACCTATTATTGTGAACGAGAAGGTTCGTGGTGTAATTGATTCTGAACATAGCTCAAAAAATTACTTTAACGAGGTACATTTATACCTTATGCAAATCATTGCATCACTTTGTGCTTCTAAAATGGTGGAGATTGATCATCTATCCATTCACAAACAATCGGCGAAGTTGGAAATAGAAGCTAAGAAGTTGCAAGAAACCAATGAGGTTAAGTCACATTTTATTTCCAACCTGTCGCATGATCTAAAAACTCCGTTGACACTTATTTTGGGTCCAATTCAAGAACTGGATCGACTGGATTTAGCAAAGGAAGAAAAGGAACTCATCGACTTAATTAGTACCAACGGAAAAGAGCTCAGAAAAATCATTGAAGAATTATTGCAGCTCAACGAAATGGCTTTTTTAGCACAGGGAGAAAAAACGGAGCAATTTGATTTAGGCTTGCTGATGCACGATTGGGCAAATGGATTTAATCAGCGCTGTCAGCAAAAGAAAATTGATTTTCAGCTTTTGGGTGAACGCTCACTTTTAGTAGATGTTGACAAGAAGAAATTAACGGCAATCTTATTCAGTTTGTTTGATGATTTGTTAAAAACAAGTGAAGCCGGCTCTGAAATTTCGATAAAGTATGTGGCTGAAGATGGACTGTTGAAATGTACTTTAAAAAGTTCGCAAAAACAGCAAGTACCTTCTGACTTGAGAGTAAAGCTGGATTTGGTAGAAGAGCTTGTTAAAAAGATGGATGCCTCGTTAACAACAACCGGTGTTGATGGAATTGTTCATGAGTTGGTTGTAGCAAATGCTAAACAGGAAGAAAAGAATGTTACTTCTATGGTTGCACCTAAACCTTTGATGGTTGAAAGGAAGGATACTAAACCTGTTGTTCTGGTGATTGAAGATCACCGCGATTTAAGGCTTTTTGTGCAACAATCATTAGAAGAAGAATATGTTTGTGTGGCAGCTGAAAATGGCGAAAGGGGAATTGAATTAGCTGAAAAATTTGTTCCGGATTTAATTGTCACAGATCTTATGTTGGGAGGATTGAGTGGAGAAGAGGTGTGCCGTTACGTTCGATCTAAAATCCATTTGAATCATATTCCCATTATCGTTTTAAGTGCAAAATCCATGACCATGGATCGGGTGGATTTGTATGAGCTTGGTGCAGAGAATTATTTGGTAAAACCTTTTGAGATGGCTGAACTAAAAGCGATAATAAGTGGCACGCTCGATCAAAGGGAAAAGCTAAAAGAAAGCTATAAGTCTGAATTTTTGGATGGAGAATCAAACACTGCTGAAAATCCCTTTATTGACAAAGTAATTGCCTTGATCAATGAGAATTTATCAGATGGAGGATTTAACGTTAAGCAGTTGAGCACAGAGCTGGAAATTGGTCGGAACCAACTACAGCGAAAAGTAAAGATGGTGCTGGATATGACACCGGTTGAATTGATTCGTCACTGTCGTTTAGAAGCTGCACGAAAACTGTTGTTGGAGACTGATTTGTCGGTTTCAGAAATAGCTTACGAGGTAGGCTTCAATAATCTCTCTTACTTTTCCAGAGCCTTTAAGGGAAAGTATGGGGAACTTCCATCCGATTTAAGAACTTCATCAATCTCTGCCAGTTAAGATGTCTGTAAAAGCTACATATCAAGCTAAATCTGGTCATGAGAGCAAGCTAAAGCGGATTTTATTTCATCCGAATTTTTATGGCTATTTCGTTTGTGGGTTCATGATTTGGGACGCCATTCTATCCCTCATTTTGCATGGACTTGATTTTGAAACGGCAGAAATTACGGGATGGATTCAAATTCTGTTTTTAGTAAGTGGTCTTATGCTTTTAGGGGCGATCCGAATTGGTTTAAATCAGCAGGATATAATTTATGTGGCATTTATACTCCTTTTACTTCATCCAGTATTCATCATCAACAGTGGACTTATGGATGCGCGAATGTCCGTGCACTATGTTCCCATTGCCTTTTTATTTCAGGTAGGCCAGCAAAACAAAAAATTAAAATACGGTGCCTTTATCCTTTTTATCATCATTTTACTTCTTGTTTTTTTAAGTATCGTTCTAAAGCCTCGAATTGATCTGGATGTCACCACTACAGAGTTGAAAATCCAGATTGTTTCAAGTATGTTTTTGTCTGGGATTGCAATTTTAACGGACTATCTCTGGCAAAAGTCCCGATCCTATTATTTAACCATTCAAAAAGAGCTTACCCATCAAATTGGGCAGGTAACATCTTCTTTTACTCAAATCATTACTCAGAATCGTTCGTTAGATCAAATTATCTCCTCTTTTGAAGAAAAAATCAACCTCTTTTTTGATGGTTGTCAATGTAGTATACAGCTAACCGAAGAATTTAATCAGAAATCGAAAAAGAGATTTTTACTGAGGTGGTTTTTAGAAAAAAAAGCGAATCAGGAACGACCATTGGTAATGAGTGAAAATGAGATTCTTACCACTATTCCAGATCCCGTTTCTTCCTCTATGTTGGTGCCTATTAGAGTTAATAATGAATTAAAGGGGATCATCCAAATAAGTAATGACGTACACTATTACTTTAACGAATCACACGTTCATTTGGCGGAGATAATAGCCTCTTTATGTGCCTCAAAAATTCTGGAATTTGAGAGCAATAAAATCAAATATCAAACACTGGAATTGGAATTTGAGAGTAAAAAGTTGCAAGAACTTAACGAGCTAAAATCACACTTCGTTCACAACATTTCAAGAGATATTCAAGAGCCTTTACAGTTAATTCTCGGACCTTCTTCAAGATTATCTCAAAGCCAAAACGAAACGGTTGTCCGCTTCTCAAAACTCATCAATTCCAATGCAAATCAACTCAAAGAAATTTTAGATCAGCTATTAGAATTGGGTGAAATTGACATTACATCTACCCAATTGAATTTGGAAGTTTTGGATGTGGGAAAACTCATTCATTCCTGGTCCGATAATTTTGAACATTCTGCCCATGAAAAGGGAGTTACTCTGAGTCTTTCTGGGCCAGCTTCATTAGAAATTCCAACGGATAGAAAGAAGATAACTTCTATCATTCATAATTTAGTGAGTAATGCGATTAAATATACACCACAAGGGGGTGAGGTTGAAATTTCCTACGAGATGGAGCTGAATCACTTTGTTTTCAGCGTGGGAGATTCTGGTGAAGGAATTCCAGAAGTGTATCATGAAAAGGTGTTTGATCGGTTTTTTAGATTGGTTGAGGCAGATGGAAAAGGCACGGGGATTGGACTTTCAATTGTACGTGAGCTTACCGAGATTATGGGTGGGTTCATTGATATTACAGAGTCTCGATTGGGAGGAGCAGAGTTTACTTTTTCATATAATACAAGGTATTTAGAGGGGGTTCACCCTCCTGATACTATTGTGAAAGCTGAGGTAAAAACTCCACTTCATAATAGCAAAAAACCTCTTGTTTTGGTGACTGATGATCATCAGGACGTAAGACAGTTTATTTGCACTTGTCTGGCAGATAATTATGAATGTGTGGAGGCAAATAATGGGATTGAAGGGGCTGCTCTGGCAGAGCAGTTAATTCCAGATTTGATCATTACCGATTTGATGATGCCTGAAATGAATGGAGAAGAATTTTGCACTCATCTTCGGGCCAATGAAAAGACTGCGCATATTCCAATTGTAGTACTCAGTGCTAAATCGGATAGCTTGAGTAAGGTACAATTGTATGAAATGGGCATAGACAATTACCTTACAAAACCTTTTGAATCGGATGAATTAAGGGCTGTGGTAAGTACCTTAATTCAATCACGTGAATTGCTCCGGCAAAAATTTAGGGATAAATTCACAGCTTCAGTTGATTTGGAAGACGTTTATGAACCCCAGGAAACATCTTTTATCGAGAAGGTAATTCAGTGCATTGAGGCCAATATTGATGATGTAGATTTTAATGTGCCAATGCTATGCAGTATCATGAAGTTGGGAAGAAATCAACTTCAACGAAAAACCAAAGCAATGACGGGATTTACACCTGTTGAACTGATCCGAAATGTTCGTTTAAAAAAGGCAGCTCAAATGTTAACAGAAACAGATTTAAATGTCTCGCAAGTGGCTTTTGCAGTAGGGTTCAACAGCTTGTCTTATTTTACCCGAATTTTTAAAGATACTTTTGGCTGTTTGCCATCTCAGTATAAGGGGTAATTAAACTACCATTTTTCAAAGGTTAGACCTTTTACCGATGTTGGATCTTGATTTTCAAAAACCGTTTTAATCATTTCCAAAACTTCCGTTTTTGGAGCAGTTTTTTGCATAGCGCCACCTTGCTCCGGCATGGGAATTTCTATGTAAAGCTGTCCTGTCTTATCATACATGAATTGCAAGGTTTTTTCGTCTGGAAAAACAATTCCAAAAAAAGCTCCATCAATGGTTGCGATACTATCAAAAGTTTTCAAAGCCTCCTCGAGCGAACAAACAACAGCTTCTGAGCCCGGTACACTTCTGCCGCTTTCAATATCCCAATAAAACATCCTTACATCAGTTGTTTCCGGTTCCGGATCATTAGCAGTAGCGGTAATTTGAACCCCCATTTTAGTGAGTATCGGCAGCAGGTTAAAATCCTCACCGCGTTGACCATTTTTTGCTTCATGAGCGTATTGAGCAATGAGTTGCTCAGGATATTGCTCCTCCAAATTTGTCGCTTCCAAATCTGCTCCGGCATCCAACAACATTCTAATAATTTCCTTTTCGTCTTCACCTCCCTTAAAATCAAGCAAAGCAGATAGTAAACTCGAATTATCGCTTACTCCTACAATATTTACATCCGCTCCTAAATCCAACAAAATTTTGACGGCTTCCCTGTTTTTGGTATCAACTGCCCGGTTGAGAGCAGTTGCCCGATAAACACTATTTGATACTCGATTGACGTCAACTCCTTCAGAAATCATTAATTCAAGCACTTCTCTAATATCGTACTCAAAATAATGGGTTCCACCCAAATAATACATCATAATACTCAAGCCTCCTTTAGAGGAAACGACATGTACATCAGGAGCATCGTTTAAGGCTTTTTTAAGGTTGCGAGATTGTTCGATGATAAAGCTCCTGTCAGTTGTTTAAAAGCTTCCTGGTCAACAAAGTCTTCCGAAGAAGCATTTGATTTAATCGTAGTTGAAGTGGTTGGACTTAAAAGTGATTGGACATGTTTTAATGCAGATTTTCCTTCAAAAGTCTCTCCTTCTTGCGGATTGTAGAGCTCTCCACTGTAAATTTTGGCCAAAACTCCAGCGGCTACCAATCCGGTTTTAAATTCTTTTTCATCTGAACTAACGGAAATGGTTACTTCCCATTGATGCTTTTTAACTTTTATTCCAAATAGCTTCTTTTCAACAGTGGTTTCATCAGTAAAATAAAAGGAGAAACCGGAATTGATTTTTGAACCATTATCTGTCCAACTGCAAGGGACAAAACCTTCGTTTTGGGGCCAGTTTATTTCAGAATCAAATTTAAAATTGGCTAGTTCGGTTGAAAGCGCCATTTCCCATTCCGAGGCTTTAAATTCAAAACCTTTGGAGGTAACTGTTAAATCAAATGACATGTAAGTGAATTTCGTAGTTAGTTTGTCTTAAATCTAGCATAAAAAGAATGGACCAGTAGTGTTTCTTTCGTTTTAATTCGACAAAAAGGTAAACCCACCAAAAAGCAGACTAAATGACCCTTAAACAATTTGGATTAATTCTCTTACTAAATATTACCCTTGTTTCGGCAAAAGCACAAGATTGGATGAGCATTAAAGATACAACTGATCCAGTGGTGGTTTTAACGTCTGAATTCAATAATCCTTATCGTCAACCTTTGGCTGGAATGGGCTGGGAGGACGGACTACATATTTCCGAAAATGGATTGTATCTCTATTGCACTTATGTTCCCATTGACTTTTTATCTTTTGCTTTAAACGGGAGTTTACCCAATAATTTTAGTACTGATTATTTGCGCGGAGCTGATGAATTTGGAATGGATTTAATGACGAATCCTATTGGGGCTGATGAATGGCTACATTCGGATATTCTATACGCAAGTAGGGCCAGTACAGAGGATGCTTTTGAGGAATGGGTATTGAGTGATATGGAGCGACTATTTTACAGTGAAGGAGCTCCAACTCCTTTGTTCGATGGAGAAACGGTAATGTGGATGTCCTTTACCTCTAATGATAATCCAACCAACAATATGGACATTTTTATCATTGAAGATACAGAGGCCAATCCATCTGGCATTGGAACTGCTATTGCATCACCTATTACGACAGACTATAATGAAGACAATCCCCACATTACGCAATTGGGAGGAGATAGCCTAATCTTATTTTTTGATAGCGATAACCGACCCGGAGGATTGGGCGATATTGATATTTGGTATTCAATTAGTGAGGATGATGGAGTTTCCTGGAATGAACCCGTCAATCCGTCGTCTTTAAATTCGACTGAGAAAGAGCATCAACCGTTTTTACATTTTGATCAGCAAAAGGAAGTGTGGTTTCTTTATTATTCTGCGGTAGATGAAGAATCGGGTAAATTGGCTATTTTCAGAAAAGAGCAAAGTGCCGAAAATGATTGGGACAACTGGGAAGAGGCAGAGCTAGTGATTTCCGCAGGTAATTCGGCCGGAATTGGTGAGCCGACTTTAACGCAAAATGGAGACCTTTCATTTGTGGTTGTTTATGAAGATCCGGAACTCAATTCTATTTACGATCGTTTTGATTCGGACCCATGGATGGCAGAACGAAAAGATTTTTCAAACCTAAGTTCCGAGAAAGAAAGTCAGATTCAACTCTATCCCAATCCGTCAAAAGATTTACTTCACTTAAAGACTCAAAAATCAATTGAACGATTGCAAATTTTAAATTCTACTGGACAAGTTGTTCATCAGCAAACCCAGGATTTTTCCCAAATTCAAATTGACCACCTTCCTGCAGGGTTTTACCACTTGAAACTTATTTCAGATGAGGTAATGACTTTGCCTTTTGTCAAGAACTAGCTGTATAACATTGGTGGAGTGAGAATGAGATAAGCTAAGACGGTCAAAATCATAATGATTAAATAGGATTTAGCTTGATGTGATTGATCACCTCCCAGGGCTTTTTGAAAAAAGAGGTATTGTACAAAAAGCATTATCACCAAATCAAGACTAAAAACTGTCAGAATTATCAGTGCAGGTAAAGGTGTGTCCGGGACACCATTCACAAACAATTCGGCGGAGGTAATAAAAATGGTCAGTAATCTAAAGGCCACAGAACCTTGAATAACCAAAATGAAAAGCAGGTGAATTAGATTTAACTGTTCTGCCCAGGCCCGACGAATATCTCTTTTAAGACTCACTAGGATGAAATTAAGAAAATCCTCCTATTTGATAAATCATTGCAGAATAAGATTTTAAAAGGTATTTTTACTTGCGAGATAAACTTTTACTATGAAAAAAATTGCTACACTTTTCGTGTTTATTGGCCTGCTGGCTTTTAATAAATCGATTGCCCAAACTCCTTTTTACGCTGCTGAATATTATTCGGATGAAATTGATGTGATTGACACAACTGGCTTAGCATTCAATGTTGTATCATCAATGACGGCTACATCAGATTATGGTCCTGTTGAAGGGATATATGGAATGTCTTTGAATCCAATAACAGAAGTAATGTATGTTTGTTATCAATTAGGCGGGGGAGCGAGTAGCAGACGTTTAGGTATTATGGATGAAGAAACGGCTGTCATTACAGATATTGGAAATTGTGGAAATATCATTGATATGGATTTTGGTCCTGACGGAACACTATATGGATCTACCGGGAACTTTTCACCCGATTATTCTTTTGTAGTGATAGACATTGCTACAGCCGCGCAACTATTTATTTTTGACTATACACCATCTTCATATGGAGGAGGAATGGCCTACAATCAATTCTCAGATGAAATGTACTACCAAAATAACAGCGGAAGTTCAATTGTCGATTTGGCAACATTTGTAGAAACTGTTGGCTCTCCAACAGGTTCGCCCGGTGAAACGCAGGCAATGGAAATTTTGACACCAACTTTAGGGTGGATGGCTTATTATGGGACATTATATACCTTCAATCCTGTGACAGAGGTTTATTCCGCTTCGGTTTCAATCGATTCTTATCACGCTTTTGCATTTGGAGCAGAACCTTGTGATTCACTTGTTTTGAGTTCAACAGCCATGGAACTTTGTGAAGGGGAAGAGCTAACGTTAACGGCTACAGGGCCAGGAACGATTAGCTGGGATAGTGATGTGACAGATGGTGTCGCATTCATTCCAGGAGCGGCAGGTGAATACACTTTTGTTGCTACAACGGACGATTTAGAGGCCTGTTCTGTAAATGATTCTGTGCAGGTTGAGGTAATTGCTGTACCAACTGTAACAGCCGTTGCAAGTTCAGAGCTTATTTGTATAGGTGATTCTATTGTTCTTTCGGGAGATGGTGATGCGCATGTATATAGTTGGGATGTTGTTGGTGTAGTAGATGACGAATTTTATGAGCCTTTGACGGTTGGAACTGTAGAACATATTGTCGTAGGAACAGATACCGTTACTGCTTGTACAAATTCGGATACCATTGAAGTTGAAGTGGTGGAATTAGTTGAGGCTGGCGCAGTTGCAACGGATGAATTATTTGGTTCGGACGGAACCATTGATTTGAGCTATACTGGAGGTGCAGCAGTTTATACCTTTGATTGGGATAATGATGGGACGGGAGACTTTGATGATCCTGAAGATTTAACCGATTTGGATCCGGGAACTTATACTGTCATTGTAATGAGCGAGGCAGGTTGTTCAGATACAACCTCGGCAACGGTTGGAACACAATTGAGTGTAGATGTAATTGATGGAGTAGTCGTTAAAACATATCCAAATCCAACAGAGGATCATTTGTTCATTGAAGTAGAGGGTACTTTTACCTATGAATTGATAAATGTTGGAGGTAGTTTAATAATGAATGGGCAGGGAATCGATAAAGAAATGATAGACCTTTCGGAGCTTACAAGTGGAGCTTATTTTTTATCACTTAAAAAGGGGGAGTTTTTGCAAACTATAAAGGTGACTAAGAAGTAAAAAAGAGATAAATAAAATTGAAGAAGCGTCTTAATTACAAGACGCTTTTTTTGTGTCAATTCAATTCCTTTTTCATGATCTGTACAATTAAAGCTGCTCTTTTTGAGTTATAAGAAAAACCCTTTGTTCGTGTGACCATTTTATAAAAAGCCGTTTAAATGGTTACATTCAAACCCCCAAACCCAACTGAATGAATAGTCATCTCATTGCCAAAAAGGCTCATTTAAACAAAATTAGTTTAGGTCCATTCCTTATCGCCTTTTTATTTATTTTTTTATCATCCTATTCCTGGAGCCAAAATACCATTACCATTAAAGGTTCGGTCAAGGATTCAACCGGAACGCCCTTATCATTTGGAAATTTCATTTTACTCAATCAAGCCGATTCGTCCGTTTTGAAGGGAATTGATATTTGGGATGGGAAATTTGAATTGGGAGGAGTTGAAAAAGAAAAAGTCATTCTAAAAATAGCAGCCGTTGGTTATGATGATTTTTACCAAAATCGTGATTTGACAACGCTTGGTGATAGCTTGCTGGATTTGGGTGATTTAGTCATTCAACAATCCAATAAAGAACTGAACATCGTAGACGTGGTATATATCAAACCCATGTTTGAGCGTAAACCAGGAAAACTCATTGTTAATGTGGAGGAGACAATGCTGAGTGATAAAGGAACCATTAAAGATTTATTACGAAGTACCCCTAATGTTATTGTTAAGTCAAGTGGAACCGTGGAGGTGGTAGGAAGAGGATCGGCTATCATTTATCTGGATGGACAACGAATTATGTCCATTGATATGTTGTCTTCAATTTCCTCCAATGATGTTAGCAAAATTGAGGTGATTGAAAACCCGTCAGCCCGATATGATGCCGAAGGAAATGCCGTAATTGAAATTACAACCATCTCTGGAAGTTATGATGGCTATGAAGGAAGTATTGGCTTGAGGGGAATGAAACGAACCGAATCTCAAATGGCTTATTGGGGACAATTTCACTACCAAAAAAAGTGGTTTTCTATGTATGTTGGTGCAGGTCAATATGCCGGAAGATTGTATGAGGATGAATCTTATCACCGAGAGGTTTTTGGAAGCCCTTCAGTTACTTTAGAAAATGATGTGCTCCGAGTTGTTAATCATCAATTTGATAGCTGGCTATGGGCCGATACGGATTATCGTTTGGATTCAGTCAATACCCTTTTCCTAAACTATACCGGCTCCAGAGAAAAATATGAAACCAGAGTGGATAATTCCAATGAAGTATTTGAGGATGGAGTTTACGTCGGTCAATTAAATAGCGAAACTGTTGATAATCCTTTTCAAATGATGCATTCCATTTCAGGAGGATATGTCCGCAAATTAGATACTCTGGACAGTGACTTTCGACTGGCGGGACAGTTTACCAATTTTGATTCACAAAGTCGGGGAGATATTGAGCAGTTTTCTTCGGTTGGAGCAAGTACCACCAGCTTTTTTAGAAGCAATAGTTCTAATGACATTCAGGTTTTCATGGGACAGGCTGATTGGACGAAGAATTATAACGATCGTTTTAACATGGCAATTGGAGCTAAAAACAGTTATGTGACCAATAAAAGTGGTATCGATCTTAAATATCAGTTCAATGAAGATTGGTTAACAGATTCATCTTATTTCAATCAATTTGACTATTACGAAAATGTATCAGCAGCTTATTTAGAATTTGAAGGAACCCTAAAGAAATTTTCTTATTCAACGGGCTTACGTTATGAGTATACCAGAGCACTTGGAGACTCTTATACTTCGGGAGTCGGAGCAGTTAATCGAAATTATCACAACCTCTTTCCGAATGTACAATTGAGTTACGATTTTACTCCCGATTTGGTAATGGGATTGGCGTATAATAATCGAATTCAACGTCCAAAATATCAGGATTTAGATCCATTTATTGAATTTATCGACTCATTAACATCCTTCAGAGGAAATCCTAATTTGCTTCCGGCAATATCTCATAAAACAGAGGTGAATTTGGTGTATATGGAGTATGCATCACTATCCTTCAGTTATACCCGAACACAAAACCCAATGCATTTAAGTGTTGTTCAAAATCCTGGAACAAACACCTTTAGTGCTGTAGTTCAAAATATTAAGTCGCAAGACCTTTATACAATTGGAGTGGTATTACCTTACGAGCTGAGTTGGTGGACAACCTTTAATGTTTTTGGTTATACGTTTAATAATTATTCTATTCAGGACGGAGTGGACATTGTTGTCAATGATAAACCAACGCTTTATGTTAGTTTGTACAATGAATTCCGAATTCCAAAAGTGTGTAACATCGAACTTAACTACGAATACACTGCTCCGGGAGCGCAAGGATTTTTTACTCTATTGCCTTACCAATATTTTGGTGGAAGTATCTCCAGAAAATTCCTGAAAGACAAATTAACAGCTCGTTTTAGCGTGTTTGATCTTTTCATTCAAACCATTGAGAGGGGAGAATCCACTTTGGCCAATTTCAACGTGAGCTACTCTTCCTGGGAAGATACTCGTAGTTTTATGCTTACACTTATCTGGGATTTTGGAAAGCTTCGCGAGCGTTCCATGACTGAGATGTACATTGATGAAGATGAGCAGGAAAGGTTGGAGGATTGAGTATCTGCTGAGCACAAAAAAAGCCCCTCCTAAGAGGGACTCCGCAAGATGAAAATTTGCGATGAACAAGCTTCTAGTTGAGGTTGAGTTGTCCCTTTAACATTCCGGTAAACTCACTATCCTCCATTGTCTTTCTTGCTGTCATGAACTGCTCTGCATCTGCTCCGGCCGTATAACGTAATTGATCAGTTCCATCCGTAACAGCTGTATAAATCACTTCTGCTACCAATGAAGCTGGAGATGCTCCTCCCATATTCTCAAATGCTCCCATAACAGCTGCAACCAATTCTTGATACTCGGCCAACTCTTCTTTGTTTTGGAAATCAAATGATCTTCCTCCAAAGTCTGTAGCAATTGCTCCTGGTTCAACAATTTTCATCTTTCCGCCAAATGCATTCATTTCAAAATTCATGGCTTCTGAAATTCCTTCAACCGCAAACTTGGTTCCATGGTACAATGATCCTAATGGGAAGGTCATTTTTCCACCAATTGATGAAATATTGACAATGGTTCCGGCTTTATTGGTTCTGAAATAAGGTAAAATGGCTCTGGTCACATCCAATAACCCAATTACATTGGTGTTGTATTGTTTTACAATGTTTTCACGAGGAAAGGCTTCTACCGGACCAAAAGCGCCATATCCGGCATTGTTCACTAAGGCATCAATCTTTCCAAACTTCTCTGTTCCTTCTTCAATAGCTGCGTTTATCGAATCCAAATCCAGTACATCCAATCGTGTTACTAATACATTTTCTAATTGGGTTAAATCTTCTTCTAATTCAGGTTTACGCATGGTAGCAATAACATTCCATCCTTTTTCCTGAAAGTAAATAGCCGTAGCTTTTCCTATTCCGCTACTTGCTCCTGTAATTAAAACTGTATGATTCATAATATTTTGTTTTTTAATTAATTCCTAAGCCAAAGGTGGGGATGTTACAGCCAGAAATTGAACACAGATTACGGAAAACAAAACACATTTTACTGATGTGGAATTTTTAGAGGGGAATGGTTACCAAAAACTACCAATTCGTTATTTTGACAAAACCATTTTTCGGCAAAATGAAATGTTTCCTTGTTCTCTATGTGTCTTTATTTTCCATTTCGGCTTTTTCTCAAGGGTCAAAGAAGGAATGTTATCAAAATTGTGAAGAAGGTTGTTGGCAATTCAATTGCACCATGATACTGGGAGATGAAAGTTCAATTCAATTAATGACTGGTGCAGAGTTTAGAGAAAAAGTAGAAAACCTGATAGATTCTACATCTGTTGATTCAACCAAAAAGTGTTACGGCTTTAATATGCAGCTTGGGAACGAAGATTTTTTGGTTGCAGTTGTGAATCGGCCTGAGCTAATTGAACAGCTTTATGGCACTGGAGGAGGAACAATACTTGCTGAGGTCTATTCATCCCAATGCGAAAAATTCAATAAGCGAAAGGCGAAAAGAATTTATCATGAATTAATGAAAATGTACGATGAAATTATCCGCATAACAGAAGGTTGATGAAGACGGAATCAAGATCAAAATAAATTTTCATCTTTATAACTAATTTGATCGTAGGCATGAAAAGAAGCGAAGTCCTGGATGAATACATAAAGAATAAAATTGAAGCTTTTTC
>JAKSBJ010000086.1 GCA_022361195.1 Flavobacteriales bacterium | reverse complement strand
GGAAATAACTGTTGAACAGGGATGAGTTCGTTTTGGTTCTGAGACAATTTAATGATGTTGTCTTTTCCCAAGATGGTAGGAACGTCAATTTGATTTCTATCTCCCAATGAAAAGTATAATGGGGGCAGCTTAAGGCTATTCACACCCATCTTGTAAAAAGTAGGTACGATTAATGGAGAGTTTTGAAAAGTAGAGAACTCCTTTTTTAAAGGAGATGCAAAAACAAATATATTGTCCTTCGAAATAAGAAATGAATCCCCATTTGATAACGTTAGAATATCTGAACCTGCTCCTTCTTTCAACATATAATACATTGATACGTTCGGGTATTCAAAATTAGAGACCCTGTTCTCAAAAACATTGGCATAAATAGGATGATCAAACACAATATCGGAAACATCCAAATTTTGATTTCTTTTCTCGGCAAAGGATGGTACCATATTCTTAGCCAAGAACCCTTGATAGTTAATTAAATCAATATTTTCATTTGGTATTATGACCAAGCTCCCACCATTTTTTAAAAAGGAATCTAACGCTGTTTGTAGGCTTGTGGGAATGCTTTTTAGTTCATTTAAAACAATTAGATTCTGAGAAGGAATGCGACTATAGTTTAATCGTTCAAGAGATGTTTCCGTAAATATAAATTCATCTTCGGTATAAATTCGTGATAAATAATTCGATAACCCTTCACCAATGGCCAACACCTTTACTTTTGGGCGTTCATCAATTGTAAAATAAAAGCTATTATCGTATTCCAGTGAATTATCATCTATTAGCAGTTTGCCGAGAACCCTTTCGTTTTTTGGAATTGAAAGTTTAGTGATGTGGGTATCGTCCAACGCCGATTTGGCGATTAATTGTTCACCATTGTATAGAGAAAGTGGTACGGGCTCCGCAGAATCATATCCAGAAGCCATAACGTTTAACTCTATATGGTTGCCACCATCATTACCCAAATAAATGGAGTCTAACGTTATATTATTGGCTGAAGTTGGTTTTAATTGAACAGCATGTAGTGTGAGAGTCGAGCTATCAATTGCAATTTCACCCAGGCGTTCTTGATAATCAGAAATGATGACAAAG
>JAKSBJ010000146.1 GCA_022361195.1 Flavobacteriales bacterium | reverse complement strand
TGCCTACGTCCCGCAGGGGCGGGAGATTTTTCCCCTGCTGACGGTGCAGGAAAATATCGAAACCGGGTGCAGCCGGTTGAAACGGTCCGAACGAACCGTGCCGGATACCGTGTTTGAGCTTTTTCCCATTCTGGCGGAAATGCTGCACCGGCGGGGCGGTGACCTGTCCGGTGGGCAGCAGCAGCAACTGGCGATCGCCAGGGCGATGGTGATGCGACCGGGCCTGCTGATCCTGGATGAACCGACCGAAGGCATCCAGCCATCCATCATCAAGGATATTGGCCGCGCCATCCGCTTTCTGCGCGACACGGCGGGGATCAGCATTCTGCTGGTGGAACAATATCTCGATTTCTGCCGGGAACTGGCGGATCAGGTCTACATCATGGATCGGGGCGAAGTCGTACATGCCGGTCCGGCCGCAGACCTGGACAAGCCGGATGTCCGTCGGCATCTGACGGTGTAGGGCGGATGGAACTGCGCCAGATGCCGGATACAAACCCGCTGCTGGCGGGTGACGGACCGCCATTGCAACGCAGTGCCGGAACCGGGCGGGTCAGCCTGATGGCGCAGCAGGGGCGCAACAGCCTGACCGATCTGTATCAGGAAGGCGCGGCCCGCATCCGGTTGCCGAGAACCTATGATGACAATCTGGCGGAAGTCGTACTGATCAACACGGCAGGCGGCATGACGGGCGGAGACCGGTATCGCTGGGGCGTGGATGTTTCCGGGCCGGGGCGCACGCTGGTGACCACCCAGGCCTGCGAGAAGGTGTATCGGTCATCCGGCGGAGTTGCCGAGGTACGAACCCATATCAGCATGGCGGGCGATGCGGCGCTGGCCTGGTTGCCGCAGGAAACGATCCTGTTCGATCGTGCGGCACTCAACCGGGCGATTGATGTGGATATGGGGCCGGACGCAACATTGCTGATGGTGGAACCGTTGATCATCGGGCGGCAGGCCATGGGTGAAAATGTGCGTGAAGCCTGGTTCCGCGACCGCTGGCGTATCTGGTCCGAAGACGGGCTGGTCCATGCGGAAGATTTTCATCTGGCCGGTGATGTGCCGACATTGCTGAACCGCGCCGCCGTCTGCGACGGGGATGTTGCGCTGGCCAATCTGCTGATGGTGGGGCCGGGGGTGGATGCGTTTCTTCCGGCGCTGCGTGACCTGCCGGGTCTGGCGGCGGCAAGCAGCTGGCAGGTCGGTGGTTATACCAAATTGCTGGCCCGTCTGACGGCACCGTCGGGCAGGGAACTGCGGGACCGGCTGGTGCCGGGGCTGATGATGCTGCTGGATCGGGTGCCCGCATTGCAAACCACATTGCCGAAAGTCTGGAATCTGTGAATTCAGAAGGAGAGATCCCGTGCTGCTGACGCCGAGGGAAAAGGACAAATTGCTGATCGCCATGGCGGCCCAGGTGGCCCGCCGTCGGCTGGAACGGGGTGTACGGCTAAACCATCCGGAAGCGATCGCCCTGATCAGTGACTTTGTGGTGGAAGGCGCCCGCGATGGTAAAACCGTCGCCGATCTGATGGCAGCCGGGGCCAAAGTCATCACCCGGGCGGATGTGATGGACGGCATCGCCGAAATGATCCCGGAAATTCAGGTGGAAGCGACATTCCCGGACGGGGTGAAGCTGGTCACCGTGCACGAACCGATCCGGTAGGGGGCGATTATGGCAAAAAGGTTCATTCCCGGCGAGATTATCCCGGCACCTGGCGAGATTACACTGAATGCGGATGCTGACCCCGTCACGCTGCGCGTCGCCAATACCGGTGACCGGCCTGTGCAGGTCGGCAGTCATTATCATTTCATGGAAGCCACTATCGGGCTGGAGTTCGACCGTCAGGCCGCCCGCGG
>JAKSBJ010000309.1 GCA_022361195.1 Flavobacteriales bacterium | reverse complement strand
AGAATACTGCGAAGCACGATTTTATGGTTCACTTTGGGTGGTAACTGATGATGCCGGAAATCAATATACCTTTTCAACTTCTCTGGTTACTTATCGAGCTCCTAACAACCAACGAATTCTTAATTACAATACCTACAACAATGATCAAACCAACGAAACTGGAAACATCATTGAAAAGAACGCCTATGGAAGCGCTAAAAATGCTGTCTTGAATGTTATTGAACCCAAACAGAGTTTTACATCCTGGTATTGTAGTAGCATTAGTAATAAAAATCTACCTAGTCAAACCATTGTTTTTGAATACGAAAAATTTGGAGGTTTTAACTATTTCAAGGAATTTGAACAACCGCTTTTATCCGCAAAAATCTCTTCTGAACTCAGAGGGTTATTAACCACTTTCACACCAGATTACACCGCTTATACCGATATCTTTTTAACCAAAGTCACCTCTCAATTACTTAACTCTCCTTTTGAAATTTTGGACTTGGGTTATGAGTTACTTCCATCTGGAGAGATCGGTAGTAAATTATTGGACCCAAGAGATACGGATACAGAACGTTTGGATTCGTTATACAGTTATAAAACAGTCTATAGCCAGGGAGTTTCATCTGACTTTACCAATTGGAATCGCTATGTTCACGGAAAAAGTGATAGCGCCTATACCTGGTTAGGAACAGAACCCGCCATCTCCAATCGAAACCCATATTTAACTACCAGCGGAAATGAAACCTCCGGATCGGCCTATATCCGAAAAGCAGTTCCTACCTCAGACGATATTGAATTTGCACATAGTTTTTTAGAGTCTCCTCGAATTTTAAAAGATGGAACCACTTTAGTTCCGGGAGATATTTACGAAATAAAAAGTCGAATTACCGATAACAATGCGTCAGATGCAGCCATGGGAACCGGAACTATTGATATTAATATTGTTACAGGAACGTTGGAAACAACCCTTGCAACAGATGCTTGTACTGATGTTACAGCCCCCTATGACTCCTGTTCATATACCCCTTTTACCATTGGAACTTACAGTTCTTTGGATAATGTTACCGGATCAGTTTCTTATCCAGTCGCAGATTATGAAGACACAAGAGGTGGAGCTGTTTTTACCACCCAAAACCAAGCCGTTAAATGGCATATGGCAGCTGCGGATAATGACGTTTCTACTTCCAACTTTTTTGTGATGCCAAATGTGCCATCTTATTACGATGGAGTTAATATTCAAATTGGCCCTGGAAATTCAGATACAGAGTATGGGGCCGAACCAAACGGCGAAATTCCTCAACCTGGAGGAACTTTACCAACGGCTTATAATGCCTATGCTCACCAATTTGGAAGTGCAACTTCTTATGCTCCTTACGAACAAATCTCGAGCAGTTTTGGGATTGGTGTTCCATGGGCGATGGTAGAGCCACTTTATATTGATCAAATGGGGGGAATTGCTTCCAATATGCAAGAAACCGACGCCTTTGAGTTTTGGTGGGATTATCCAACAACAGGGACAAATCAACCTTGGGACAACGAACCTACCAAGTTCGATGAAGATGTACGTTTGGAAGAGGTAGAATTGGTACGCTACTCCAAGTCCCCATACATGCTCAAAACGGTACAATTGTATCGCGTAAATGGAGAGTTTACACCATTTGTAGATTCATCTGGTTTAATACTCGTTGCTCAGCGTGAAATGGATTATGGTTTTGAGTCCGATCAACTGATTGAGAACATGAATTATCGGACTGATCAAACAGATACCTTGATTATTTCTCCTGAATACAATCAATATGTTTATACCCTCAACGAAATCAAAAATATTCCAGTAGCTGGTTGGGAGAACGATCCAATCGTATCAGCTTCATTTGCTGAAACGGAAATCCTACAAACTGAGTTTGAATACGATTGGTACGGTTATGAAGATGGTGAAATCATGGTTTTCTATGCTGACTCTTTGCCATACACCGCTGGGCGAAGAACCAGAGTCATGACCAAATACATTGATCAATTGGGAGGTGAGACGCTCATTGAATATTACCCAAGAGACAATAAATCTACACTCAAAGAAGGACGTTATTTTGTTATGAACCAATGTGCTCAATACAATGTAGAGCGAATTTTTCCAAGAGCTGTAACTCAAGACATTCATCCAGCGGTTCATTTTCTTACCAAGTTGGATGAAAACAATAACTTAACCGATACTTCGGCAACCAATCCATTAAAACGTTGGGAGTATGTTTATGACACCACGCAAATTATTTATCAAACCATGGATTATAATTTGCCGGCTAAATTCCGAAATGGATACGTTAAAAATTACAGTAAAGGATTTGCTAAAACAACCGTTTATCAACCCGAATTAAAAACAGGCGAAAAGCCCTATACAAATTATCATCACTTAGGAAATGTTTATGACCTGGGCGATAATTTCAACCCTACAATTACAGAGTACCTCTTTTTTGGAAAACCCTCTTACATCCGACAATATGATTCGGATGGGATATTAGAAGAAGAAACCATTTTTAGTTATGATTATACCCATGCTCATGAAAATGGCTATGAACGACCTAACTTCTCAAGAGACAATCTCATCAGTCCAACGGACTATACTGGATACACCAACTGGGTACATAGCAAACAATACGAATACCAGGATTACTATGAGGGACAAAGTATGGAATACAATGCCTATGTTGTGAGCTGTGTTACTTATACCGGAAGTGGATATAGTGGAACCGGAGGATGGATTGGAACAGGAGATACTCTCTACTGTACTACACCAACCGGAGTCATTGACTTTTATGTTCCCGAAATTGATGTTTTAGATATTCCAGATGCTGACAAAAGCACTTCTCTTGCTACATCAACTATTAGTGGAGAGGCTGCCAAACCGTATAAAATCGCGTCTTACCTCAATAACAATTGGGGGAATCCATTGGAAAAAGCACGATTCTTAGAAGTCTTTTTCTTTGATGATTTGAGTTCAAATCCAGACTTTTATTTTGACAGTTATTTTGTCAAAACAACACAACAGATAGGACGAACGTATGACGATTTTTGTGAAAAGGAATTTTCCTCTTACCTACCTGACTTTCCTTTGACACATGGCAATCCGGCTCAACCATTTGGACCTTCTTTTGTAAATCCTTATCAAACTTCCACTGGTGATCAACTCTTGATTAGTCAGATTAACAATAGCAATAACGGTCAGAATGTAAAAGCTACATTAATTTCAAACTCTCCATTAAGTGAAGCTGTCCTTGACGTATTTGTTACGAAGATTGGAAAATTCAAATCCGAAGTGATTCATGATGTGTTGGTTGAACAACCTGCTTTATCTGATAATATTCTGGATAAAGTCATTCAAAAATCAAACAAACTCCAACAAACGCATACCATTGGTATCTTTGAAGATCAACCTTATTTGTCGGATGCGTTTTTGAGCACTTTAGCTTCAACAGCTCATCAACATGCCGATAAAATCATTAAACCAATTTACAAACACAATGAATATTTGTCGGACACCATCATGCATGAAATTATTACGGCCAGTAATTTTTCTCAAAATGCACTGAATGAAATCTTATTAAAGCAGCCTCAGTTGTCTGAAGAGATTCTAGTGGATTTGACCTCTAGTGCTAACAACAATGATGAATTTGTGATTGAAGCCGTTTTGCTACAGCAGGACATTTTGACCGACTCCATTTTTTCAATTGTTTTAGATAATTCCAATCTCTCTCATGCTTCGGTTGTTAAGATTTTTAGTGAATCCAATACCTTCCCAACAGATAGTGTTTTACTCGATTTGTTTAGCCAGCAAGTGGGAATGAGCCATAGTAATATCCTTACCGTATTATTAGCCAGTCCGCATGGTTTTGGAGCTACTTTATTGACCAAAATTCAGCAGGAAATGACAGCAACAGCAGTGGCTGCTGTTTTGGCTGCTCAACTTCATACCAATCCTTATGGGGTCTATTGTGAAAACCCAATTGAGGAAGGAAGAGATTACATTGAAAGTAAAGTTGAGTATGAATATTATGAGGCGGACTATGACGGAAGTACGACAGCTGAGGGGTATCAAAAACTACTTGGAATGGAAGATCTTCCAAGAACCGTTACCAATGCTGTTAGTGGTTTGGGCTATGATGTTACCCTAACCGAAATCGAGCTTAAACATCAACCTTCCTGGCAGCTGTTTAAAGTGCGAAGTTCTTCT
>JAKSBJ010000087.1 GCA_022361195.1 Flavobacteriales bacterium | reverse complement strand
TACTTTATGTACCCTTTTCGCCAATTGCGAAGATGAAGAGCTAAGGCGATTTTGGTGCGATGGTATTTCATGGGCGCCTTATTATAATGAAGATGTGAACAGAGATTATCTCTCTTACGAAAAGGTAAAAGAACGTGGATTCATTGAAACTTCTGGTCGAATGGGAATAAGCGGTCAGGATCGTTACGAAGTCAAAATCGTTCTTGGCACAAAAGCTCTAAAACACTATCAAAAAGGTGATAGTCTCATTCCCTGCCTACCTTCTTCTGAGGACCAGGATTGGATAGAAATTGATCCTGAAAATTATACGATTGAAATTCAACTTTTGTAAGTGGTTTCACACCTCTTTATGGGTTACTTCTTTACCGAGAGAACATAAAATGTCACATTCTACCCAAAAAATGATTCGGTCTCTTTTCGTATTTCTTTTCACAGTACTATTTGGTTTTTCCATCTCCGCTCAAATTGATATTGGATTGTACACAGGAATTGGATTAAAATCAAGCTACGGAGGTCATGCATATGGTATCTCTAGTCTCTTTGCCAAAAAAGTTGGAATTGAATTAGGATTTAATGGTGTTTATGACGCTCTAGGAATCAATTCAAACCTCTATTATTTACATCCCACGAACTCCTTCCTAAGTCCATCAATTGGAATTGGCTACAATACCATTGGTAAACGAACTCTTGAATTTGACGAAGCTACCTTTACAGCTGCTGAAAATGCCTATTGGAATGTTAATTTGGGAATTAGCTGGCATTTTGACCCTGCCGTAATTAGCTCCCAAAGCTTCTTCGTAAACAATATGTATTACCATCTCAAAATTGACTTATCGTACCGTTTGGCCAACAATACCAATTCTGTTTCACAACTCAGCGGACCAACAAACGATACAGAGGTTGATCGACTAAATAAGCAATTTGGAAATGGCCTTGGTTTTTCAGTTTCACTTTGCGCTCGATTTAGGGTTTACAAAATGTTCAAAAAGCCTAGTTGATGGTTAGAAACTTAGATAAAATATTGCAAACAGAAAGACTCAGGCTATTCAAAATTCAACCGACTATTTTATAAGTTAACCGTCTGTAGACTGGAAACTTGATGCTAGACATCTTTATACTTCTTACTCCGTACTTGCTACTTTATACTAACCTACTTTCTACTCCCATCCCCACAAACCAAACCACCCCATTCACAAAGCATACAATTTGTCCCACAAAAACAAGCCGGAGGAATAAAGCGGCCTACGCTACTTTAGTCATCTAAACAACCTAAGATGAAAAAGCTAAGTCACATTGCCCTCACAACTTTAATGGTCCTATTCATTCTACCATCAGCATTTGCACAAAAGCCAAAAAAGACCATTGACTCTGAAAAATTTGCCAAAAAGGTAAAATTCTCTTTCGTTCCGCAGTATGTCAACAGCCGAGCTCCCGATGCCAAAGCGTTAGAATATATTGCTGAAAAAACAGGAACACCACTCAATGAGGTAAAAAAGAAAGACGAAGCCGATCGAATTTCATTAAAAGAAGACGTACAATTGTTTTCCAAATACGGCTTGATTTTCACCGTCACCAAAGTCGAAGAAAAAATCAAACAATCTACTCCCATAAAAATTGCTGACATCGTGATGCATTGTGCAACCGGCTCCTCCAGCTTTGAGTTAACGCTTGAAAACTGTGTGCAAACTAACATCAGTTGGTATTTGGGGGATGGTGCCTCCTGGAAAGGAGATGTATTTGCCGGTTTGGATGAAGACCTTGCCGAACAAGAGGAAAAGGAAAATGCAGCAGAGGCCAAACGAAAAAAAGAACAGGCCGAAAAAGAAAGAAGGGAATTTGTAAGGGATTCCTTGTTAGTGGCCAGACCGGGATGGGAATCGACAATTACAACTTTTGAGTTTGACGAATCCAAAGAGGCTTTGCCAATGGAGGGATATTACATTCTTAATTCGGGAGCAAAGGTAAATGCGGTTATAGCGTATCAAAAGCCAGAGTTTTTCGTGGGTGATTTTGCAGCCTCTTCTCAACTGTACATCTGTAAAAGTGCCAATGGACAAAAGGTAGATTTACTGAATCCGAATCTCGAAAGCAATTTTGACAAACACATTGACAAAAATTCCATTAAAGCTTTTTATATAGATGGCAGACTTTACCGAAACTATGAAAATATTGGATGGAGAATTGCCTTGAACGAAGGAGCCATACATTCCTTCATCAAAGTGGTTAAAATCACCAATCAGGGAAATACTGTTTACAAAAGTTTTAAGCAAACTCAAAAGTTGGGAGGAGAAGCTTACGGATCGGTTATTTCGAGCATTAAAGAGGAAGATTTGCTGGCCATGATGAGCGATGCTCCGGAAATTGTTCAGAATTATAGAGACGGAATAAGGGATAGGTACGAAACCGAAATCGCCTATAACAAATGGTTTGAAGAAAACCATCCGGGAAAAGTGGACTACCTTTTTGGGAAAGATTTTGGACAAGCCGAATTTGACCAAAAATATCCGGCTAAAGATGACACTGAAAGTAGCAATGCCTCTGCTACTCCCAAAAAAGATCTTGGTCTACCAGCAGAATTTACTGGATTGCCTGGTGGATGGAAATTTAAATCTCTTCATGAAGCAGGAAAGGACATCACAGCTTCTTACGAAGAAGGTTTTTTGAATGGAAATCCTATTTCTATCTACCTCGAAGAAGACAATTCTGTACTTTTTCAAAAGGGAGTTAGAGACAGAAGAAACATCACTTATGCCGAATGGAAATACCTTAAAACAGAAGATCGCGATGCCGCCAATCCGGAAGTTGATTTTATTCTGATTCTGCACTACAATGGAAATTCAGAAACTGAAAAGTACATCCTAGTCTCTGTTTCTAACTCCGAATTGATCTACGAAAGTAAAACCTTCAACCAACGCTGGGTGTGGGCCCGATCGGAATAAGTTTTTTTGAAGCTTGATACTTAATACTTTCTACTCTCATCCCTTCTACTTACTCATCACTCTCTTCCGCCTATCCCTAAAAGCAAATCCATGTCAACGCTCAAAGCCGATGAACCTTTAAAGTTCTATTCATATTTCTCTTTATAGTATCTTCAAAAGGTTTACCAAGCATGCTAGATGTTCAAATATCAAAGGCCCTTTATCATATTTAATTTCTCCTTTTGGGTTGGACTTTCGTTACTTACCATCCTCAAAGTAGGGTATTTTACCATTGAGCAAGGCAAGGAAGTTTATTGGGCTCATATTTCTAGCTATACCCTTAGTTCTGGCTTGCTATGGATTTTATTTTGTTTTCTAATTTTTTCAGGTGTTCGAATTCTTTTGCAAAAACAACTCCCCATCTCAAAATTATTGGGAGTTATGGTTATTGGAGGAATCCTTGTTTCGACCAGCCAAAGAGCCATTTCCATGTGTTTGGACTATTTTATTCAAACTCAAATGTTGTCTATTGAACAATTTCCAGCTATCGGAGATTATTTCGCTGGACACTTTTTTAGGCGATTTACAGAAGGACTGATTTGGTATGGGATTATTGTAACGCTTTTTTACCTCTATCTTCTTTCCACTCAAAAGAAGGTCAAAGAACCGATCACAAAACAACTTCAACTAAGCATTGAAAAAAAAGGAATGCTTCGCTATGTCGCTTTAGCAGACATTATATACATCAAAAGTGATCGTAATTATTGTCAAATCCATACCCAAAACGAAGTCCATTCGATGCGAATCAGTTTAAAAAAACTGGAACAACAATTGAGAAATTCTGACCTCCGGCGAATTCATAATTCGTATTTGATCAACGAAAACAAAATTGTTGGTTTTGATCACTTGGGTAGTGGTGAATATTTATTTGAATTGGAAGGTTCTGACAAACGAATTTCTTCAACTCGAACGTTTAAAGATCAAACCCAGCAAATAATTCGCCGACTCAAAAATTAAATCCATCCCTAACCAGAGGCGAATCGTCCCAAGCAGCTAGTTTCCCTAATAAAAGGAGATAAGTGTGATTTCAAAAAAAATCCATGAATCGTTCTAAATTCATTCATCTATCCGTGCTTGGCGGACTGGCAATTGCCGGATTAGAATCTTGCTCAACCAGTAATTCACTAACTAAAAAATTCGTAAAAGATCCTTTGAAAATGTCCTTGAGCCGAGAGTTTGTTTTTTGGGCCCACTCAAATTTGAAAGAGGTAAAAACACTCACCCAGGAACATCCCCATTTAGTAAATGCTACTGTTGATTGGGGCGATGGAGATTTTGAGTCGGCCTTGGGTGCCGCCTCTCATGTTGGGAATAAGGACATTGCAAACTACCTCTTGGAGCAAGGAGCTCGAGCGGACATTTTTACACTGGCCATGTTGGGAAAGGAGCAATTAGTTATTCAACAAATAGAAGCCTTTCCCAAAACCATCAACCTCATAGGGCCACATGGATTTACTCTTCTTCACCATGCAGAAATTGGTGTTAAAAGTCAAAAATTAATCGACTACCTAAAAAACAAGGGGCTCACCGAAAAATTCATTGAAACCTACAAGAAATAACACAGATGCTGGATACTACTCCCCTACTAACAAATTTCAACCTTGCACTCCGCCAACAACTGCTTCCCTAAAAACAAATAACACTTGGTGCCTGCTTTTAATCGCTTTAAATGCTCAATCTTTTCGTCCTCGTCGATAATCCACATACGCGCTGTTCCGCGAGTACGAATGGCAACATTACTCTTCTTAATAATCTCCCCCGAGGGAGTTTCAAATTCAGGCCAAATGTGATACTGATTATCACAAGGCACTTTTTGGTAACAAAACATGGGACGAATTCCCTGACAAACGGTCGCCACTCCCCTATTGGTGAATTCAGAACTTAAGATGTACCGAATTCGGAAGTCGTGTTTTCGTTTGAGGGTCTCTTCATAACTAATATGTAATTCATCATTTTGATCCATTCCTAAACTTCAAAATCAATTTAATGGGACAATAAAGTCCACAGCCACTCGGCCATGAAACTTTTAACTATCAATGGAATTTTAGACCTCTTTAAAAAAGAAGCCTTTAAGAATGAATCAAATTAGAAATTGACGGTACAGGACGTTCCGTCTAAAGACAAGCGGAGGAGGATCATAATTTAACGCTGCTCCACTTTTGTAAAAAGAACCATAATGAATTGAATGCGCTACCAAATCTGTAGTCACTACCTCATCCTGATCTTTTATGTTTTGCCCTGTTTTTTTGTCCGAAGATTGCTCTGTCATTAAAGACAACTGCAGATACTTTAGTGAACAACAAGATTTCTTTTTAAGTTGCTTTTTGCCTTTTGGCACCTTCTTTTTGGACTTTTTCTTGCAACATTTTTTAGGGGACTTTCTCTTGACTTCAGCCTTTTTAGCTTTGCATTTACAGCTCGTTTTTCCCAAAAAAGAAACGTCCATCAATTCGCCATCACAATACATCAACTCAGCCTTATCTGTCACAAAGCTGAGCGAGAATAAAAGAAGAAATAAAATGGCGGCTATTCTTTTCACTACGGCAAGATATAAAAGTTATCCTAAATTTAAAATGCTCACCATCAGCTCTAAAAGTCTTAAGATTTCAACGAATGCAAAAAGTGTATTTTGACCAACGATTTATCAAAACCGTTATAAACCAAGCCTAAACGATACCAATAAACAGCTCCGCCCCTTCGCTCCATCACAATATTTCATTTTAGATTCCCATTGTACCGCTTTCAATAACTGAAATTTCATGGTGTATCACCTGCATTTACGTAACTTCATGTCATCACATCAAAAAATTGATTATGAAAAAACTTTACTTAGGTGTTTGCGCTCTTCTCTCTTTTAGCGCTTCTTTTGGACAGGCATTTGACTATTCGCCAAGCCAAATTTTACATACTGAACTGGAGTACGATACTTACTCTATTGTTGATATTTACATGCAAACAACCGATTTGTCAGGAATTACTTTTGCCTGGGAAACCGTTGAAAACACCATTCCAGAAGAGTGGGATTATTCTTTGTGTGATTATACGGCTTGCTTTTCAGGAATTCCGGATGATGGAATTATGACGCCTATTGCTGATGCCGAGATGGCTGATGGAACAAAAGGGTTTTTGAAAATCACCATTACCCCTAACGAATTTTTTGGAACGGGAAATGTAAAATTCTACGTTTACAATCAAGCTGATGAAACGGAAGGAGATACGATTGAATTTACCTTTAGTTTAACTGGTGGAGTTGGTTTGGAAGAAGAAGTGACAGGATTGAGTTTATACCCAAATCCAGCTTCAGAAACTCTTGTGCTAACAAACGGATCTAATGTTGATTTGACCTATTCTGTTTTAGACCTCTCTGGCAAATTAATTAGCATGGGATACGTAAATGCTGATTCTAAAGAAACTGTAGATGTTTCTGCTCTTCAACCAGGGATTTACTTCCTAAGAACCGAGCAAAACGGAACGGCTATTTTGACCGAGAAAATTGTTATTCAGTAGTTTCTATGTTACATAAAGCCTTTGTTTGTATCCTTACTCTCCATTTGTTTGGATGGAGCCATGCCGCTGTTGTTTACGATACCGTTTACATCAACAAAGGTTTAATTACCATGGTGGACGGAAGCAATCATGATTATTATTCTTTCAACGCCACAACCACTTTTGAAACAACTAATAAACGTATTGAAATTGGGCTTGGTGACTCACTTTATTTAGCCATTGTTAATACAGATGCTGTGGTCCACGGCTTTGATGTGACCAACACCTCATCCTATTCTACAAACATTCCAGCCACAGATACGGTAGAGGTTCCTATGAAATTTGAGGATTTAGGCGTTTACATTTTCTATGATAACGCTAACTACCCCAATTTTCGCTATTTGGGATTGGGAGGAATGATTGTGGTAGATGATTTTTCGGGAACGCAGTTTTACTGGAACATTAAAGATCATGAGGGAGATTGGAACGATAGTTTGGACGCTGGTTGGACGGTAGATTGGAATGATTATTATCCGGATTATTTTACCATTAACGGTTATTCTAACCCACTCATTAACGATGATCCCGATGCGCGAATTGTAGGTTCGGTAGGTGAAACCATGCGAATTTACATTTCTAATACGGGAGAAGGAATCCATTCTCTTCACTTTCATGGATACCATCTCAACATTCTTTATTCCAGCAAATATCCAAATCATGTAGGACGCTCAAAAGATACTTTCCCGATTGAAAGTATGGAGACTCTAATTTTGGAACTAGTTCCGGATAAAGTAGGTGAATACCCTGTTCACGATCACAATTTGGTAGCTGTAAGTGGTGGAAATATTTACCCGAACGGAATGTTCTTAACTATGCTTATCGAATGAAAAATTGGTTTGTCGTCATAGTATTATTCGCAGGAATGCAACTTCATGCTCAAATGGATGAAGAAGTACTGCTAATTGCTCGAAATACAGGTGAAAAAGTAGTTGCGAACGGAGACACGATTCGTACCATGGGATTTGCATTTAGTTTAGGGGAAAATCCAGATGTTCCTGGACCTACATTAGAGTTTAATGAAGGTGATTCTGTCGAAATTGATTTATGGAATGTTTCACAAGGAGCACCGCACACCATTCACCTGCATGGTTTAGATGTGGACCAGGAAAATGATGGGGTACCTCATTTGTCTTTTGACGTTCCGCATATGGAGCATGGATATTATAAGTTCAAAGCGCCACATGCCGGAACTTACCTTTACCATTGTCATGTTGTATCATCCATTCATGTTCAGGCCGGAATGTATGGTCTCATCATCATCCATCCACCAGATGGAAGTAAAACCACATGGGACGGCGGTTATCCCTATGACATTTCCATGTCATTGCTGATGAGTGAGATTGACACCATCTGGCACAACGACACCATTTTACTTCATGATCACGATCCGGATGTAGAAGTACATGAAGTTGAACTTCCGGTTTATGATCCACAATATTATTTGGTAAACGGACTCTCAGATGGACAAATTCCTGAAGAAAATATGGCCCTTAACACCTCGGTAGGAGCTGTCAATTATGTGCGTTTAATCAACCTGGGATATAAAGGAAACAGGGTCATTTTTCCAGCAGAATTTGATGCAGAGATCGTAGCCTCGGACGGACGGCCTTTTCCAACTGTTGAGAATTCGGACACGGTTTATATTTACCCTGGTGAACGTTATGGTGTTTTAGGGACCATGCCAGCTGAAGGATTAAATTCCATCACCATTGAGTATTTTGATTTAAATACAGCTGAGTTGGAAGATACGCAAGAGGTTCCTATTGTCACAGAAGGTTATGTAAGCACAACTGAGTTGGCAACAAATTATGAACTTTTGGTTAAGCCAAACCCCTTTGAAAACAGCTTTAGTATTGAGGCCGACTTAAAAGAGAAATCAGAAATTGAAATTGTACTTCTGGACTTGAGAGGAAATATTATTGATGTTATTCAAAAGCCTAAGAAAATGGTTGGATCGGTTTCTATTGAATATACCAACCCAACTTTAGCATCAGGTGTTTACCTCATCCAAATGAGGGTGAACGACGAAGTTAGACTCAACCGAAAAATCATCAAAAATTAATGAAGCTCCTTTTTGCCTTTTTATTGGGAGTTGTGGCTTTAACAAACACCGCTACAACATTTGAAGTGGTAGAATCATCTACCAATAAGGAGGCAATAAAAAAGAACCAAAAGGTTGAGAAATCTGAGATTTTAATTCGCAATACAGCTAATGAACCTGTCCAATTAGGTTGGAAACGAAAATCCAACACTTTATTGGAAGAATGGGACTATTCGGTTTGTGCTTACGGAGAATGCTCGATTGGAGTTCCTGGAAAAGGAAAATTTAAAGCCCTTGAAGCCGGAGAAGAAGCCTTTTTTGCCCTTCACCTATTTCCTCGTAAAAAAACCGGAAACGGTAAGTTGGAAATTGAGATTTATGATTTAGCCCATCCAGACTTAAGTGAGATACTTACTTTTATTGTTGAAGTGACAGACTAATACGCTAGTCAAACAATACCTTAAAGGTGTAACGATTTTCCTCATTGTATACCGAGATAAGATAGAGTTCCTCAGAGAAATCAAACGGAAGTTCTACGCTTACTTTTTCCATTCTACTTATCTCCTTTTGCAATAACACTTCTCCAGTTATTTTATATAAAGTCAAATTAGAAAATAACCCTTCTTTTGGAAGATGTATTTCAATTGTGTTGTCATTAACCGGATAATAATAGACGGCTTGATTATTTATCAATGATTCAATATCGGCAAAGCCATAAGAAAAGGATTTAATGAGTTCCTCGTTACCGTTATAATAGTACTTAATCGTCCATATTCCCTGTTTATCTAAAGAAGGAGTTGGAATGGCATGATTGTAATAATGAAACCACCAATCTTGCGTCAAATAAGTGGTCGTATCGCTGGCATATAATTCTCCGTCAGGATCCCACCATTCAATAACTGTTTGATCTCCAATTTTTAAACCATACTGCAACGCCCAAAAAGTGAAGTATGAGTCATCAGGACTAAAAGACTCTTTTTGCCCGAAACGCTCTTTTAAGGGAACCCAAGTCGCAGGAATAAAATTGTCAACCGAATCATAATCTACCAAACCGCACTCCCAAACAGCATATGAAGTATCGTAGGTAGGCGAGCTTTCCCAAAGATTTGCAGGTAAATCACAAGGTGTTCCCCAAGGATCTATCGTAGGGTCGGAGAGAATTCCGGGATTCCATAATTCATAATGTAAATGTGGATCGGTTGAATTGCCCGAACTACCCACATGCGCAATTGTTTGACCTGCAACTACCCATTCTCCAATTTCTACTGTAGCTGAATTTTTCTTCAAATGGGCATAATAAGAATAGGTATCTGTAGCAGGATGATAAATTCCGATGTAGTTCCCTAAACCCAGAGAAATAATGCCCTCAGTTTCCCGATCAAATAAATCGTCTATCACCTGAATAACTTCACCATCTGCGCTCGCCAATACATCCACCAAACTATCCATTTGAGTAAATCCCCGAATGACAAAATCGGTTCCCTGATGGCCATCATAGGTTTTTGTTCCACATCGATGATCCATCAAAACACCATCTTCAACCAGAACCGGACCATCCTCAATGTGCCAATCCGGGTAATTTACAATGATATAGTCATCTCCATAAGTACCGGCAATAGGTATAACCAAATCTTGCGCTTTTATCAAAGCCACTGCAGAAATAAACCAAAGAAGGAGTACAGCCTTTTTCACCTTGAACATTAATTGCTTTCAATTTACCGATTTATTTAACATACTTCTCACCTATTCGCCCATCAAAAGGTTTGACCGCCATCTCTTTTTGAATTAATGATACCCTTCCACTTGTTTTGCATAAAAGTTGATATACCTTCTAAACATCTCTGCCCGACTAGAAAAATAGAATACTTCATTTTGATTAAAAACGACTCTTTGTGGTCCTTTTCCATTCATAAAACCACTATTCGATCGTAAAGCATCGTCAATTTTTTGGTAGCAGGACTTCGCCTTTTTACGATTTTCAAACTCAAATACCATTAAATTAAAATCGGGATGATAATGTTGTGTTTCTCCAGGCTTATCGTGCTGTTTAATGTAATACCATCGAATTCCTTCACCCTCTACCTTTAAATCCACATCTCTATCACCATCGTACCACACAAAATTTTCCTCAGTTCTTGAATCTTCAATAACAAAACGATCACTTTCTAAATCAGCTTTAAATTGAGTAAACAAGGTCTCATTATCCGGCATATTGCTCGTTGTAATAACCTCTGTTTTTCTTTAGGTACTCACATCACTGACCTCTTCTTCCGCTGAGCATGAAAATAAAGCAACCAAGAGCATAACTGATACAACTCCAACTAGTCTCATATTTCTAAGGTAGGTCAATACAGCTGGAAAAGTGTCATTAAACCGTCAAGAATTATCGCTTGGCAAAATTCACACAACCATTTACGAACTTCAAACTTTAGGTAAACTCATACAAAGGTTAAAAATTGACAGCTTAGGATTACTGAAAACAACAGCAATATAATCCTTGCACAAAGGTTTAGATTGGTAGAATTTAGGATCAGAACATCATTTTTAGCATTCCAATTTTGCAGTAAAATCCGTTACTTCACAATAATTCTTAAGAACAATAATTAATCCAACGAATTGCAATTTGCGTTTAACGAACTTATGTCTATGCACAAAAAAATTTTTCTATTTCTCTCTTTTGCTCACTTTGGTTTATTTGCTCAGGAAATTTCCCATTCATGGGTAGCTCCTGTTGGCTCTAACTCCTCAAATATTCAGGCTTACTTTATCGATGCCGATTCTGAAGGTAGTGCCATAAGTGTTGGAACCTTCCAAAATGAGGTTGACTTTGATCCGGGAGATGGAGTTTATAACCTTTTAACAGGTGAAACAATAGCTTATTATATTCAAAAACTAGATGTAAACGGGAATTTTCTCTGGGCTTATGATTTTCCCATTGATATTGCAGTTAAAGCGATTACAAGTGACGCTGAAAACAACATTTACCTCACAGGTGACTATGAAGGCATAGTGGACTTTGACTGGTCAGAAGATGGTGAAGCTTTAGAAATGGCCACGAGCAGCTTGGATTTATTTGTTTTGAAACTTAATTCGGATGGTGAATTTGAGGATGTCTGGACCTTCGGAGGTCTCAATGATCAATTAGGAAGAGATATAGCTGTAAATGAAGAAGGTGATATAGCTGTATGTGGAGGTTTTAAACATATGCTGGAATTGGGAGGAACTTCACTCATGAACTTTGGAAGTGGTTTCGACATTTTTGTACTTCAGCTCAATTCAGACGGAGCGGTACAATGGGCTTATTCATTTGGAGATTCACCTCATGACTTTGGAGAGAGTATAGAATATGACCATGAGGGGAATTTACTCATTAGTGGCTATTTCTCAGAGACGGTTGATTTTGATCCAGGACCGGCAGTTACCAATGAGAGCAGTACAGGCGCAGAGGATGCTTTTTTGTTAAAATTGAGTTCAACAGGTACGTACATTTGGTCCCGTTCATTTGGAAATGCAGATTTAGACATTGCCAAAAGGCTAAAAGTGGATGAGGATAACAACATTATTTTGACTGGTGATTTTGCCGGAACGGTTGACTTTGACCCGGGAGAGGACACGTATGAATTAACTGCCGAAAGTGAGGTAGTCTCTGTTTTCATCACCAAATTTGATGATTCAGGAGAGTTTTTGTGGGCTCGAACCATAGGTGAAAATGAAACCAATTGTTTTGGATTGGATGTTGGAGAGGACAACAACATTTATTTGAGTGGCTTTTTCCGATACGATCTCGATTTGGATCCGGGAGACGGAGTGGTTTCTTATACCTCTGAAGGTAGTTATGACGTTTTTTATCTGGCGTTAACAGCAGATGGGGACCATAATTGGAGTACTGTTATTGGAAATGATAAACCGGCTTACTGCAGAGCATTGTCTTATCATGACAATAAGCTCTATACAGCAGGTTCATTTATGACTGCTGTAGATTTTGATTGGTCGGATGAGGGAGAAGATATCCATGATTATAGTTTAACCTTAGATGCTTTCGTACATCAAATGCAAATAAGTCCTTCATCAGCTTCTCTAGTTGAAAATGATGAAACTACGGTTAAAGTATTCCCCAATCCATTTCAAAATAAAATCA
The DNA here is from genome assembly GCA_022361195.1 of Flavobacteriales bacterium. GTDB lineage: Bacteria > Bacteroidota > Bacteroidia > Flavobacteriales_D > Crocinitomicaceae > JAKSBJ01. The sequence continues at coordinate 8,803 of JAKSBJ010000087.1, read as the reverse complement.
TCATTCAATTACCATCAAACGAAGATGCAGCGAACATTACAGTTCATAACTTAAGTGGTCAAGTGATCACTCAACTGTCTACCAACCAAAATACAGCGACTTTAGACTTGGATGTTACTCCGGGAACCTACATTGTGACGGTTGAAACCGCCAACTCAAAACAAAATTTCAAACTGATTAAATAATTAATTGATCCTTGCAATCATTAACAGGCGACTTTCTACCCCTATGAAAGTTGCCTGTTGGTGGTAGGTTTAGTTTTAGGCCTTTGAGGACGAATTAATTGTATGAAGTACCAAGCTATAACCCAAAGTCATAAATGACCCTTAATATTGGCACTTAATTTGTACGGAAAGGCGAAGTCATGTCTCCTAAAATTAGCTAATTTCATCCTCATGCGTGCACTTCCTTTTTGGATATTTCTTACCCTATTTCATGGAGTACGACTCTATGCACAAACGCAAGAAGATAGTCTTCAACTTCGACAACGGTACTTTGAAATGTCAGACAGTTTGATTGAATTGGGGCAATACGAAAAAGCCAGAGACTATCTCTACACAGGAAGTTCTTATCGACCTCAAAACATTGGTGTTAAGAGCAGAAAAGACTATGTGGAAGATTATCAGGAGAGAAGACGAAAAATTGATGTTCTGCTGACCTATGAATTAACCGATTCGGTTCGTTACCAGTACCGCATGGAAAAGGGCTACGAATGGTTAAATACCTATAATTCTCCGCAAGTAGCAGCTTATTATTTTAATGAAGCTCAAAAATACACAGACAATTCTACCGAAGCTGAAGCACAACTCAGAACCATCATCAACTTATTACCTACCGATACCATCATAATTAATGCCCATAATACTGGTTCTTTACAACTTCTACAAAAACAAGAGCGTCACCAGATTTCCAGCTTACGTCCGTTCTTAGGATCAATTCAAACTCATCCTTCATTCTTAGATACTTTCTATTTAAGAAAAGACACAACTCTCTTCAATGGTACAATCATTAAAGACAAGGTAATTCAGTACATTGGAGACTCTAAAAGCTATACTTATTGGGAGTTTAAAGATGGAATTGTTCAAAGTCAAGTCACCTTTTCTTACTGTCCTGATCCAATAAAAGCAGCAGGTTCCATTGAGGAAGTACTTTATCAAGGAATGAAGGAAGAAGAGTTGATCAAAAAAGGGTTTTATTTATGCAGTAGAGATGATCATTTGAACCGAAAAACAGTACATTTTTACCCCAATGGTGATACCTCAACAGTTCTTTTTACAACATCTTTAAATGATTCAGTTACCAAAGAAGTAAATCAAAGCTGGTACGAAAACGGACAGTTAAAAGAACACGGAATAAGTACCTACAACAAAAAAACGGGAGAGGGTATTGATTTCTTCTATTTCAAACTCAGCAAGAATAAAGATACCACTGAATTAATTCAATACATTAATAATTGGGGGGTGCTCAACGGACGCCAAATTCGCTCCGAATATTACGGCAAAGACAGTCTAATTTCGTTCATTACCTATTGGAAAAACGACAAACTGATTGATTATGTGAATGACGACATTTTGTTTTTTGATGAAAAACTAAATCTCATCAGTGAGGAAGAATTTATGCAGATTGCCAATATGAGCATCTCCAATTCACCTGAATATCTTGTCTCAACAGTAGGATCTGCAACTCTAGATGAAATAGAAAGCAGTCAGCTTATTGCTTATCCCAACCGAACGTTAACGAATGGTGGCAGAAATGGAGATAAGTTGCGAAAGAAGTTATGCAAGATCATTACGAAAATGGAAATGGAATAATTGTCTTAGTTTTGAAAGTGCATGGATAGACGCAAATTCATTAAACAATCATCTTTAGCTGGAGGAGGTGTTTTAATCAGCTCCTCGGTTCTTTCTTTTCCTCAAAAACAGACTCTATCTTCCGATAAGAAGGTTTTGATAATTGGAGCTGGAGCAGCTGGCTTATATGCTGGATACACCCTACATAAACAAGGAATTGATTTCACCATTTTGGAGGCATCTAATCGTATTGGTGGGCGCCTGGGGAAAAGGGAAGATTTTGCAGATTTCCCGATTGATTTAGGAGCACAGTGGCTACATGGAAAAAAGTCCATTGCAGGTAAATTAGTTAAAAAGAAAGGTGTTGCCATTACCGAAGATGAATCTGAGTTAGCTTACTGGTTTACGGGTAAAATGCGACAAGAACTCCCAAAAGATGTCGTTAGCATTGTACAAGGAGATCGTAATTCTCCCGACATTTCCTATCGTGAGTATGCAAAGCAACAAGGTTTGGGTGATGAATACCGCTTTATTGTTGAACAAATTGCGGGAGATTATGGAGCCGATTCAAATGATATGTCGGTAAAATGGACGGCTGTTGAAGAATATGACTGGAGTTCGGGGAACAAAGATTACAAGTTTGAACGAACCTATTTTGACCTCATCAATGATCATATTACAGCTTATATTGAGGACAAGGTACTTTTAGAAACTATTGTGTCCAAAATAGACTATAGTGATGAAAAGGTTGTAGTAACTGACAAAAGTGGAAGAGAATATGAAGCTGATAAACTACTCATTACGGTTCCTATTCCAATACTCCAGCAAGCAGATATTGAATTTTCACCTCAACTGCCCAAAGAAAAAACCGATGCATTTCAAAAAATAGGCATGGGAGCTGGAATGAAGGTCTTTCTTAAATTCAAGGAAAAATTCTACGACGAAAATATTATTGGTGGACCTATTTGTGCGGCCTATGCCGATGAAATTGTCGGGAAAAACGGAAAAGATCATGTATTACTCGCCTTTGTTATGGGCAAGCAAGCCGAATATTTAAGTTCATTAGGATCTCCCGCATCCATATGTCGTGAACTACTGGCAGAATTGGACGATATGTACCAGGGAAAGGCCTCAGCCTCCTTTGCAGGTATTCATGTAGAAGATTGGGGACAAAATCCCTTTATCAAAGGAGCTTATTCGTACAGTAAAGTAGGAATTGGAAATGCACGAAATATTGCTGCACAAGCAGTCAGTGACAAACTATTTTTTGCCGGTGAAGCCATGAACCTTAACGGTCATCATGCTACGGTTCATGGCGCCATGGAAACCGGCTATGAACAAGCCCTTAAAATTGCCGACTTGCTCTAAATTTTATCCTCCGAATTTTCCTGAGAAGACTGCTCCTTCAGAAGTTAAGAGCTCGTATAAATAAACTTGCCCATTTGCTTCAAATAGAACTTTATTTTCTCCAGCAGCTAAGTTTTCTTTAAAAACAAGCTGTCCACACAAAGTATAAACATTCAATTGAGCTGGGTTATCACTATTGATCACAACTTGACCACTTGCCGTTGAATAGTACAATTCAAAAGGAAGTTCAGTCATTTCTTCTGCACCCAAATAGCCAATGCAAACCGTATCAGAAAGTGTACATCCAAATCCATCCGTCACAGTTCCTATGTAACAACCAGGATCCAGACCTCCCCAGCTTGTATTTGAGCTATTAATTGATGGATCATCAACCGATACCCACTCATAAGAGTAATCAGGAACTCCCCCAGAAGCTGCCATAAACACCACTCCTCCAGAACCGGAAGTAGCATGTTCGCCTCCAAATTCAGTAAATACCAAAGCTGGCGGAGCACTTATATTTATGGTGAGAGTCGAATCACAATCCTCCGTATCTGCAACATTGATAGTGTATGTTCCTTCAGGCAAACTATTAGCTGTATTAGAGTTATCTTCATTCATCAATTCCCCATCTTCATTCATGATTTCGTACGTATAGGGTGCTGCCCCTCCTGTCACCATAAGTGTGATAGAACCAGTGCTATCCCCATTACAATAAACTTCAGTAACGCTTGCCGAGATATCTAAGTCGCACTGCGCAAAACTGTTTGTAATTCCGAAAAAGGCCGTTAGGGCCAACAATTTGTAAATTTTCATCATAGTATGTATTAGTTTATAGTTATTACATCTTTTCTAAACGCACTTCTACGAATTTGGATACAGGTGTGTTACTTCCTTTTGCAACACTGTCAATTGGAACTAACACATTTGCTTCTGGGAAATAAGTTCCAATACAACCTTTGGCAATGTCGTAAGAAATGACTTTAAACTTATTTGCTCTACGCTCTTCTCCCCTGAATTCACTGATCAAATTCACCACATCCTGATTTTTTAAGCCATGTTCTTTCATGTCTTTTTTGTTCATCAAAACAACACGACGTTCTCCCATAATTCCACGGTAACGATCATTCATTCCGTAAATGGTAGTATTATATTGATCGTGCGTACGAATGGTCATCATGATTAATCGTCCTTCTTTTACCTGACGATTTGGAAGGGCAATTGGTGTAAAGTGAGCTTTCCCATCTGGCGTTCCAAACTTACGCTCGCGTGCACCATTTGGTAAATAAAATCCTTTAGGGTCACGTACTCTCTTATTGTAATTGTCAAATCCTGAAATAGTGGCCTCAATATGATCACGAATGGTATCATAGTTATCAGCCATCTCAGCCCAATTAATTAAATCTGATCCGAACAAAGCATGAGCAATTCCAGAAATTATGGCTGGTTCACTCTTTAATTTATCCGAAAAAGGCTCCAAACTTCCACGACTCTTATGTACAATTCCCATTGAGTTTTCTACACTTACAAACTGGAATCCCGTTTTTTGATTGTCTTTATCACTACGTGCCAAACAAGGCAAGATAATGGCCTCTTCGCCTGTCACCAAGTGTGAACGATTAAGTTTTGTAGAAACCTGAACGGTCATGTCACAATTTTGCAAAGCTTCACCAGTTAGTTGACTATCGGGCGTTGCAGAGATGAAGTTACCTCCCAAACAAAGGAAAAACTTCACTTTATTTTCATAGCAGGCTTTGATTGAATCAACCGCATCATAACCATGATGACGAGGAGTTTTTATTCCAAAATGCGAATCTAAATTATCTAAAAATCCATCTTTTGGTTTTTCCCAAATTCCCATAGTACGGTCACCCTGTACGTTAGAGTGGCCCCTTACAGGACAGGTTCCAGCACCTTTTTTACCAATACTTCCTTTGAGTAAAAGGATATTGACAATTTCTTTGATATTATCAACCCCATTTTCATGCTGTGTCAATCCCATGGCCCAGCAAATAATGATCTTTTTACGTTGAATGAATAAATCCGCTGCCTTTCGAATTTGTTTCTCCTCTACTCCGGATTGTTCAATAGCCTCTTGCAAATTAGCTTGTTTGAGTTCGGCCATAAAGGCATCATAGCCCGCTGTATATTCATTTATGAAATCGTGGTCAAATACGGTTCCCGGAGCTTTTTCTTCGGCCTCAAGCATTAAGAGCATAATTGCCTTTAAAAGCGCAACATCTCCATTAATACGAACTTGTAAAAACAGGTCGGTTAATGTTGTTCCTCCTTTTAAGAGGGCCATTGGATTTTGTGGATCCACAAAAACGTTGTTTCCAGTTTCCGGAACTGGATTGACGCTGATGATTTTTCCACCATTATTCTTACATTTTTCCAGGGCCGACAGCATTCGCGGATGATTCGTTCCAGGATTTTGTCCCATAACCACAATCAGCTCAGCTTCGTGTAAATCATCCAAAGTCACAGATCCTTTTCCAATACCAACAGTCTGACTCAATCCACTTCCAGACGATTCATGGCACATATTAGAACAGTCTGGTAGATTATTAGTTCCAAACTGACGAACCATTAACTGGTACAAATAAGCTGCTTCATTACTGGTTCGACCTGAAGTGTAAAAAACAGCCTCCTCAGGTGAATCGAGTGACTTTAATTTGTCAGCGATTTTTTGGAAAGCCTCTTCCCAACTAATGGGAACATAATGACTTGATCCCTTTGCCAAATACATCGGGTCTGTTAAACGACCTGATTTCCCAATTTTATAATCTGTCCATTGAGACATTTCCTCAACAGAATATTTTTCAAAAAAAGCAGGATTTACCCTTCTGTCAGTAGCTTCTTCAGCAATGGCTTTAGCTCCGTTTTCACAATATTCTCCCAAACCAGATCGCTTACCGTCAGGATCAGGCCAGGCACAACCCGGACAATCAAAACCATCTTTTTGGTTCATTTTGTTCAGTAATTTTAATCCTTTCCAAATCCCCATTTCTTTTGAAATGTGCTTCATGGTTGAAATTACTGCGGGCATTCCCACCGCTTTGTCTTTTGGTGGGACCATTTTTAACTCACCAAACTCTTCAGGTGGAACAATTTGTACCTTTCTTTTTTCCGACATAGGATGAATTTTTGCTTAGCAGCTTAAAGTTAGAGATTAAATCAAACAAATGAATTAACAAAAAGACAAAATCCGGTATTCTTAAACGAATTAAGACCGGATTTAACAACAAACTTTGAAATGTTTCAAGCTAGCCGAACTCTACAGAAGCTCAGTAACTAACTATATTTCAAGAATTAATACGTTTAGCTTATCGAATCAAAGACAGATGTCCTATTTGAGAGTGTCGTTTATCGGTATAACGATCTTTAAACTCTATTTTCCAGACGTAAATACCATCCTCCATTAAATCTCCGCCATAGGTTCCATCCCAGCCGTAAACAGCATTGTATGATTCAAACATGGTTTGTCCTTCACGGTTAAAAATGATTAAATGATAGTCATACGGATCAAAGCCCGAAGTAAACACAGGCTGGAAAGTTTGGTTATGGCTATCTCCATCAGGAGTAAAGGCATTTGGAACGTAGTATATCAAATTCTCTTGAATGCGAATTACCTTACAAGCTGTGTTGGTACATCCTTCATCATTATCTGCACGTAAACAAACTTCATAAGCTCCTTCTTTTTCATCAGGGAATGTATAAATAGGGCTCACTTCTGTTGAAGTTGATAATCCTCCAAAGTTCCACTCGTACGAATCTGCATTAGTAGACAGATTACTAAAATCAACCTCTGTGTCATCTGTACTTAAATTTGGATCTGGCACTGAAAATTCAGCTACCGGGGGCTCATAAACACAAATCAAATCAGTAATGGTCAAACTATCGTAGGAACCATCTGCGGCTGTAATAGTAACCGTCACATCAAAACAACCTTCGGTGGTATAGGTATGAGTTGGATTAAATCCAGCACCATTGGTTCCATCTCCAAAATCCCAATTGCAAATGTCACCTATCTCGGCCGAGGGATTGAGGAAATCAAAAGTTGCCGGAACGCAGCCTTCATTGTCCAAGACAAAAATACTTGCTGTTCCTAATAAGAGTGTATTAATATTAGCTCTTGTTGTATCTGTTGGATCAGGGAAAACTTCCGATTCGATAGTCATTTCACTCTCATTAGCAAAAGAAAATGAAGTGAAGAATGACAAGCACAAACATAGAATTGTGCTTAACCCAAATGAGTAAGTCATGATAATAAGTAGCTTTACGGTTTCTAAATTTGTGACGGTTTCATAAAATAAGTGCCAAGAACCATCGCTCGCGAATTTACGGCTTTCAATAGATTTGAACAATTAAAAAATTGTCACCTAATTTTTACTTAATCTTGAGCTTAACCCTAGATAACATATGGGTTTGTAGTAGTTTTCAACAAAAATTGTGATTTGGCATACGAGCCAACAAGATCAAACAAAAACTAACTGAATAGCACCATGTTAGGCCGTATTAAATGGCTCTTTTTAAGCGCAATCGAAAACTTATTCACAATTAAATTGGAACTTCTCACAACTTTTCAAGAAGACTCTGACTAGACCCAAAACAACAACAGCTTAAAAGTCAAAACATTAAGCCGTGGATTTATCGCATCAGCAAAATATGTCCTATCTGTGAATAACGTTTATCCGTATAAGCATCTTTGAACTCAATTTTCCACAAGTAAATCCCTTCTTCTACAATATCACCTCCAAAAGTTCCATCCCAGCCATAGGTAGCATTGTATGATTCGAATAAAATTTCACCCCAACGGTTAAAGACAGTCATGTGATAATCGTAAGGATCAAAACCAGATGTAAAGACAGGCAAAAAGGATTGATTGTATTCATTCCCGTCTGGCGTAAAAGCATTTGGAACATAATAAATTAAAGCTTCCTGTACGTTAATTGGAGCACAGATATTATCTGAGCAACCTAAAGCATTGTAAGCTGTTAAACAAACCTGATATTCGCCCTGTTCACCTTGCGGAAAAGTAAATTCCGGATCAACCTCTGCTGATGTTCCCAATTGTCCAAAAATCCATTCATAACTAATTGCATTAGTTGAAGTATTGGTAAATTCAACCGTTGTATTATCGGCTGTTAAAAAGGAGTTAGGAATTGAAAATCCAGCCTCTGGAGGATCATAGGTACAAACCAAATCCGGAATAGTTTGTACATCTTCGCATCCCTCCGGAGAGGTAACTGTTAAAGTCACATCAAAACAACCTTCGGTAGTATAGGTATGGGATGGTGTGCAACCCGTTGCTGTGGATCCGTCACCAAAGTCCCAACTACAGCTTTCACCACTTGCCGCAGAGGCATTGACAAAGTCTACACTCACTGGCGTACAGCCTTCATTATTGGAAACAAAAATACTTCCGCTTCCTACCGTGGCTAAGCTGATGTTTATAGTTGCCGTATCTCCCGGGCACATAGCTGTACCATCAACTACATAGATATAATCTCCCTCCGGATCGGTTCCGGTAGTGAACGAACCTGAAAAGGTTCCTCCTGACGGATCGAACCAGCTTCCGCCAGCATCGGCAGATGGATTAGCATCAGCAAGGTTATATGTAGGTTCTGAAGTACAAATTGAAACAGCCGTATCTGCTCCGGCAT